>JAKFYF010000299.1 GCA_021731005.1 Hyphomonadaceae bacterium | reverse complement strand
GCCATTGACCTGAGCCAACCGCGTTCCGTCGTAGCTCGCGGTAAGCGTTTGGCCGCCGCCGCCGGCGGTAATCGCCAGTGTGTCGGTGTCGGCGCCGCCATCGAGCAGCACATCCGCGCCGTCCCCGATCGAGTAGAGCAGAGTGTCGTCCCCGGCCCCGCCATCGACCGTGTCGGCGCCAGCGCCGCCACTGAGCGTGTTGGCAAAATCGTCGCCGGCGATGTTGTCAGCGCCCGCCCCGCCAGTGACGTCGGTGATGTTCGCAATCGAAGTGAAGCCCGATGCCGTCAGCGCCGCAAGGTCGACGCTAACAGCGACCGCCGCGGCCGTGTTCGAATAATCCAGCGCATTCGCACCGGCGAGAAGATCGGCGGTGATCCGCTCCACCGCGGCGTCCACCGTCCCGCCCTCGAAGGTCGTCAGTCGGGACCCGTTGAAGGTGACGGCGAGCGTGTCGGCGCCTGCTGTGCCAACGATGGCGAGCAGATCGTTGCCCGCGCCGCCGCGCACCGTGTCGGCGTCATCGCCTATCGTGTACATAAAGACATCGTCGCCGGCGCCGCCGTCGAGCACGTCGTTGCCCGTGCCGCCAACCAGAATGTCGTTGCCGCCCCTGGCAAGTGCGTTGTTGTTGAGCGCATCCCCGCCGCCGAGGCCGAAGAAGATGTCTTCCCCGGACGCGATGCCGCTTAGAGTATTGCTGCCGTTGCTGCCAGTGACGACGCGAACTGCCTCCGAACTCGCCTCGTTGAAGTTGCCGGCGGCGTCGATGTATTGCAGCGTCAGCTGGACGAAGACCACGCTGTTGTTGGGCAGCACTAGATTGCCGTCCGCGTCGAGAGTGGCGCCGAGAGCCGGCGCATCCACGAAACTACCCGCGGCGCCTGTCAGCGATACTTGCCACGCCATGAAGGAAGCGCCCGGCAGATCGCCGTCCGGGTCAACCAAGGTGTTAAGCGCGGTGACGGTGGCAGTGTTAACGCCCGCGAGCGGACGCACGGCCAGGAGCCCAACAGGCGCGGCGAGCGCGCTGCTGGCGGACGTGGTGAAGTCCTGTGCGTCCGTATAGGTCGCCGTCACGCTCAGAACATGGCCGACATCGGCGGCGGTGACGGCATAGTTCGGATCACCAGTGGTGATCCCTTGTGAAACGCCGTCACGGAACCACTCATAGGTGGCCGTAGCAGCGTTCCACTCGCCGTCGGGATCGACGCCGATGAGCGCGGTGAGTGTCCCCCCGGTCGCCGCCGTGCCGGTGATGGCGAACGGCGCTTGGCCGTCATCCACCGCCTGAACGTTGAAGCGGACTTCGCCCGGCGCGCTGTTGAGCTGGCCGTCGAACACGGTGAAGTCAAAGCCAGCGCCCGCGGGCAAGGTTGAGCCCGCGAATTCCTCTCCATTAGCCACGAAGGTGAACGCGCCCGTTGACTGGTTGAACTGGGTCAGCGTTCCACCGAACACCGAGCCGGCGACCAGCCGGAACGCGATCGGCGTGCCGTCGGGATCGGAGCCAGTGATCGTGCCCGTGAACGTGTCGGCGCCGCCATTGACGCCATCGCCCTCACTGATGGATTGCGGCGCAAACGCGCCCGCGATTGGCGCGCGATTGCCTTGTTGCACATTGATCAGGAACGTGTCGGTGATCGACAGCGCCGGTCCGACCGCGGGGGTGTCGGTCGCGGTAACGCGGATGGTGATGGCGCCGAGCGGCGCAACCAACGCATCGGCAACGCCGTCGCCATCGGGATCGTACATCACGAACGCGCCGGTCACGGCCCCGGGCGCGCCCTGCAGCACAAAGCGCAACCCGCCGGCGGCGGCGCTGCCGTCGAGCGCTTGGCCGTTGCCCAGGGTCGCCGTGTAGATCAAGGCCGCGGGCGCGGTTTCGTTGTCATTGAACACGCTCACCAGGTTCAGGAACAGATTGAGCGGATTGCCGGTGCGCGCGTTGCTATCCGGCAGGCCGGGCGGGTTCTGCTGCTGATTGATGAACGGCGCCGTGTTAACGGTCACGTTCGGCGCGAGCAGCGCGGTTCCCAGCGAGAAGGCCGCTTCGTGAAATCCGAGGCCGTCCGTGTAGGTCTTTACGATGCGAAGCGAATTGCCCAATTGAGTGTTTGTCGGCGTGAAGGTGAGGCTGTTGGCGCCCGCGATATCGACCCAGACTACCCCGCCGCCGGCGGTGATCTGCTGATCCTGCCATTGATACTGCACCGATCCTGGAACGATCCCATCGGCGTCAACAATTGTGTCGGTCGCCGTGATAGGCGTGCCCACAATTGCTTCGACGACAGCGGTCGCCGGATCGTCGGCCGCGGTCGCCAGCGTCAGCACGCCAGTCGGAACCGCATTCTCGTTCGGTCCGGCCGGCAGTCCGAGCAGCTGACTGAGCGTAAACGTGCCGTCGGCGAACCGCAGGCGCTCGACGTTGCGGATGTGGTCAACACCGTCATTGAGGGCGATGTTTAGCCCAACCCCCGGCGTCACCGCGATCTGCGACACCGTATAGAAGCCCTGCGCATCGGGCACGGCGCTAATGATGTAGTTTGCCAGCACATCGCTGTAGATCGCAGTATCGATATCGCCGTCGGTGATGTCGAAGAAGATGTCGCGCGTGATCTCGCTGCCGGCGAAGATGGCGCCGTTGGCGTCGCGGGTCAGATCGACGTGGAGCCAAGCGTCGCCGTCGATATAGTCGTCGCCGGCGCGGCCTTCTATCCGGTCGCTGCCGTCGCCGCCAAGCATGATATTGCCGGTATTGTAGAACACCGGTCCTGGCGCGAAGAAGCCCGAGAGGCCGAAGATCAGATCGACATTCTCCAGCTCGTTGAACACCGAGATTGCCGCGCCAGTGCGCGCGCCGGTAACGGCGTCGACAATGACGCTGTCGATCGTGCCTCTCAGCAAATCGTCATGAGCGGAGCCGCTAACCGCCTCGGTTTCCCGGAACACATCGCGCACCGCGTCGCCAGCAGGCACCAATTGATCGGGTACGAATTCCTTCCGCTCCATGTCGACGCTGACCGCGTCGGGAGACTTCTCGAACGAGGCCCAGTCGAAGCCCAGCTTGCCGAAGAATTTGTCGAACCCGCCTTCGCCCAGCATGATGTCGTCGCCGGAAAAGCCGGTCATCTTGTCGCCTTCGCCGCCGCCGTCGAGCACGTCGTTGCCGCCATAGAGCGGAACCTGGCCCGTGGGCGCGCCGACATCGCCGACCAGGCCGTCGCCGCCGGCGCCGCCGGAGAGCCAGTCGTCGCCGTCGTTGCCGATTAGGCCGTCATCGCCTTCGTCGCCGAAGATGATGTCATTGCCGGCGCCGCCTTGACCTTCGTCGCCGAGGATCGAATTGCCGAGATGAATGAAATCGTTGCCGTCGTTACCGAAGACGATGTCGTCGCCGGAACCAGCATCGATGGTGTCGTTGCCGTCATCGCCGTGAATGATGTCATCTCCGCTGCTGTCTTGAATCGTGTCGTTGCCGGCGCCGCCATAGAGGAAGTCGTTGCCGTTGCCACCGTCGATCCAGTCATCGCCTTCATCGCCATAGACGGTGTCGTCATCGGCTTGACCGGCTTGCAGGCGGTCGTTCCACGGGGTGCCGCCCAGCACCATGGTGTTGCCGAAGAAATTATCGTCGCCGATGAAGTGCACCGTGCCGTCGGCCAACACTTCCACCAGCAGATTGCCGTCGATGCCGTTGCGCTGCCAGGTCGATGGATCGGTGGCGATCCTGATGTCGTCGGCGGTATTGAGGATCCCATCGGCGCCGGCGCCCGCGCTTTGGAAGCTGCCGTCCGGATTCTTGAGGAAGTAGTTCGAGGCCTCGATGTTGTATTCCGGCGTCAGGAAGATGCTCGCCGACAAGTGCTTCAGGCCGGTGTTGAGCATAATGAGTTCGGCGAACGAGCTGTTTTCGACCTGAGTCCCAAACTCGATGCCTTCGACGCGCGGCAGATAGTAGAGGCGGTCGCCGTCCTGGAGCGCCTCCATCTGGGTCTCGAAGATGAAGTTGAAGGTCGAACCCAAAAGGCCGCCGAACAAATTCTGCTTCTCGGCCAAGCCGCCGATCCACAGATCGATCTGGTCGACGCCGGTTACGTTTCCGGTGCTCCAGCCCGCGTGTTGGGCAAGTGGGTTATCGAGCCCGCCGGTCGTGAACGTGTCGTCCGACGTGTGCAACACGCCATCGACGCCCACGCCATGGTCGGCGTTGGCATAGCTATCGAGACTGTGCAGGAAGTTGAAGGCGTCCTGGCTAAAGGTCGCGCTGCCGAGCGCCCCATTGTCGACCAGAGCTTGCGCAGCGGCGCGCCGGTCGGCGAGCGACCCGGTGATGGATGCATGCGTGCCATAGGCGGCGATGAAGTTCACCAGCGATTCCGGATGCTTCAGGAATTGCCCGAACTCGTCCCAGCTGGCATAGGGCTTCAGCACCGTATCGCCAGTGCCACCCGTATTCAGCTGCGTGAAGATCTGATTGCGCAGCAAGTTGAGCGGCGGCACGCCGGTGTCGCGACCGCGGGCGATATTGAGCGCGGCAAGGTCGATCGGCAGGCCGACGAGGTTGTTGCGCAGCGCGCCGGTGACGAATTCGTCGATCTCGTTGCCGATCTGGTTGACCGAACCGAGGACGATGTTGGCGGTGGCGTCGGAACCATCACCTGCGAACAGCATCGGATTGAGGAACGCCTGGATCAGGCCCACATCGTTAAGGATGGGATCGCCATTGGCGTCGAGCATCGGCGTGCCGGCAAGCGGATTGGGCCGGCCGGTGTTGACGGAGGTGGGGTTGCCGGCGGCGTCGAGGAACGCATCCTGCATCTGATAGCGGTTGACGGTTTCGTCCAGCATCGAGTGACCGAAGCGATAGACCGCGTGCGCGAACTCAGCGGTAATCGCGGGATCGAGCGCGATGTCGTTGTTGCCGAACAGGTGGATGTTGGGCGCGACCTTGCGGGCGAACTCCTCGAATACGATGTGCTGGTACTGGGTTTCGGTTGCGAACTTCGCGGCCTGGAACAGGCGATGGCCGTTGAACTCGTTGTCCTGGATGCCGTCGGCGAGGTTGACGCCCGGCAGCGTCCAGTCGGTGGCGAACGCGGTGTCGCCATTGGCAAGCTCGGCGCGAACCATTGCTTTGATCAGCTCGATCTGCCGGTTGTGCTCGCTGTGGAAGATTTCATGGACCGCGGTGAGGCCGATGTTCTCGTTCACCCGTCCGTCGCCGGCGATGTAGTGGCGGTTCAGCAGATCGACATCGAAATTGCCCGCGCCAATGGGTGTCTCCGCCCCATCGATCCTGCCGTTGCCATTAGCGTCGTTGATGATTCCGTCGGTAACGCCATTGAGGAACGCGCCGGTCTGCTGGTTCACCGGATTAGCGGTGTGGGCGATATCGTTGAGGAAGGCGTGGTCGATGCGCGCGGCGCCAGCGGTAGTGATCGCGTTGATCGAGCCGTCGGCGTTGACCGTCCCGGATACGGTGACGTCGTCGTCGGTGCCGAACAGGCCATCGCCACCAGTCCCCATGACCAGCTGCGCCAGGCCCGTCACCGGGTCGGGAATGAAATTGCCGTAGGCGTCGGTTTTGATCAGCGGAATGTTCACCACGTCGATGGTGTCGTTCAGGATAATGCCGAGCTTCAGCGCATTGGCCTTCACGTCGGCCCAAGTCGCCATAGCATGACCGTCGGCGCCATTGAGCAGCTTGCCGGTCGAGACGGTAACCCAGCCGCCGGCTGCCGCGTCGTTGCCGTCGAAGCGCGCGTATTCGCGCAGGAACACCTGGTGCGCCGGGTGCGAGGAATAGGTCTGGTTCTGGTCGACGAATGGCGTCGTCGTGTTCTGGGCTTCGTGGGCGGTGTCGTCGGAATCGCCGAAAATGCCGTTGGCGCCGGGGCCGTTGAATTGGGTCGCCCGCGTCAGCATCATGAATTGCTGCCCGGGATTGGTGATTTCATCGCCGGTGCCGGCGATGCCGTCGGGGCCAACCAGGATCAGCGGATCGTCAGCTTGCAGCGGGATGAACACGAAGCCGTTGCCGCCCTTGGTGACGAGATCGAGCCCGTGATCGAAGAACTGGCCGAAGAAGGTGAACCAGGAATTGAACGGCGCGGACAGGCCAGCGTCCGGCGTCACGTTGGCGATGAACAAATTGCCGGAGGCGTCAACACCCGGCGGGATTGCCACGTTGTTGGCCAGATATTGCGGGTTCGACAGGCTCTCGGGCAGGCCAGGATTGTAGAGCGGGTTCAGCACCGCGGCGTGCTGGTAAACGTATCCGGCGCCGGGGGTTGAATTGATATGGGCGGCGAGCGCGGCGGCGTTGTTGGCGGTCTGATCGGAGATCAGGTTCGAGATGATGCGGGGATCGGCGTCCCAAACGTAACCTTGGGTCTGGGTGTAGGAGGTAACCGTGCCTGGGGCGAGTTCGCCAGGGATGGTCCCCGGCAGGTCGAACTGCACCACGTCGGCAGTCTGCAAGTATTGGTCGCCAATGCGCGGGAAGAGCTGGTCAGCGGAACCGAACGCGCCGTTGCCGGGCACGCTGTTGTTGTTCTGGCCGTTGACCTGGCGTAGACCGAAGGCGAGGTGGGGGCTGAGCGGCGGCTGGCCGTTCTCCGCCATCATGATCTGACGCAATACGTGCTCAAGATCGATTCTAGTGAATTTCGCCATGATGATCCCCAACTCCTCGACCGCACCAGCCGGGTGCATGTCGATTTGGTCATGAAGGGAATAAAATCGATCGACGGCCAGGACGCTCAACCTCCGCACCGTCGAGCATGGAAGAGCAGTGCGGGATACACGATCTGAATTCGGAGTCGCTGCGCCAAGCATGCGTTGCGCCCAATGCGATCTGAGATCGGCGCCTATTCGCGCGGGGCAGCCTTTGTTCTAGTTTTTCACCAGAAATTGGCGTTTGCGGCGCCCACGCTGGCGCCGTTCACGACGTCCATTCGATACCGCCGTCGCCGCGCGCGACTCCGAATTGGGAGTTGTGGTTATTATCTCGCGTCGTTGGGGAACATCTTGATTGATGCGTGCAGCGTGCGCCGTCCGTTACCTCGCCGCGAGCTGATTCGGCTTCGCAGCGCCCCCAATTGCCGGAACCGGCGGCTCCGAGGCTCCCCCTCCGCGCGCAGCGGATTGCATGAATCGAGGTACTGAAAAAGACCGTTTTCGGCTCTGCCGCGGGCGCTGAGCCCTCTTGCCGAAAGTGTCGGTTTGACGCCAGCCCAAGCGACGTCCAAATCCAACTCAAGCCCATGCCCCGAGCGCGCCTTTACCTCATCACCCCGCCCGCGATCGAACTCGCTTCTTTCACGCGCGCGCTAGGGGATGCCCTCGCGGGCGGGGATGCAGCGGCGGTGCAGTTGCGCTTGAAGGACGTCAACGACGATGAAGTCTTGCGCCTTGGCGCGGCGCTTAAGCCAGTCGTACAAGATTTCGGCGTGGCTTTCATCGTAAACGATAGGCCCGACCTGGCCGCCAAGCTCGATGCGGACGGTGTGCATGTCGGGCAGACCGACGCGAGTTATGCCGCGGCCAGAACTGCGCTCGGCGGCGACAAGATCGTTGGCGTCACCGCGCACAATTCGCGCCACCTCGCCATGGAGGCGGCCGAAGCTGGCGCCGATTATGTGGCGTTTGGCGCGTTCTACGCGACCGCCACGAAGCAGCCCACGCATTGGGCCGAGCCGGAGATTCTCGAAATCTGGGCGCAGATCGCCACGACGCCGTGCGTCGCCATCGGCGGAATCACCATCGCCAATGCCGCGCCCCTGGTTCGCGCCGGCGCCGATTTTCTCGCGGTGAGCGCAGGCGTATGGGAACATCCAGCGGGCCCGCGCGAGGCGGTGGCCGCTTTCAATGCGCTGTTTGACGAGCTTATGACTTAGCCGCGGCGGGGACCGTTGCCGCTGGCCTTGCCAGGGCGCATGCTTGGCGGACGACAACATCGAGGGACCCCCCATGGCGGACGATCTTCCCGGCCTGCTCAACCTCACCCCGCTCAATCCCGAGTTCCGCGACGACCCGCATAGATTGCTGACGCGCTTGCGCGAACAATGTCCTGTGCACCGCGATGAACTGGCGGGCACGTTCATGCTGTCGCGCTTCAAGGATGCGCGCGCGGTGCTGAACGACCGCACGCTCTGGCGCGGGCCCGACAAGGCCGAGCCCTCGGCCACCTTCACCCGCCTGCTCGAAACCTTCGAGGAGGCCCCCGACACCGGCGAAAAGCGCGCTACTACGATCTTGCTGATGGACGATCCCGATCACGGCCGCGTGCGCGGGCCATTCGCGCAAGCGCTTTACGCGCGCGCCGCCAAATGCCGCCCGCAAGTGGAAACGATTGTCGATGAAACCATAGACGGCGTGCAAAGCCGCGGCGGTTTCGACGTGCTCGGCGATTTCGCCATCCCAATCCCGATCGACGTCATCGGCGCGCTGCTTGGCGTTGACCGCGCGCGGCGGCTTGAATTCCGTGATTGGTCAGAAGGCGCGATCCAGACGCTCAATCCGCTGCGCACCCCGGAGCAGACCGAGCACATGATGCGCTCCACCGCCGCGCTCGATGCGCATTTCGATGCGCTGATGAGCGCACGGCTCAAAACTCCCCAGGACGATCTGATTACCGACATGGTGGCCCTGCAAGCCGAAGGCGCGCCGCTTTCCGACCGCGAGATTCGCCGCAATCTGATTGGGTTATTGGTGGCCGGCAATCTTACCACCAGCGACCTGATAGGGAATGGCGTGCATTTGCTGCTGACCCATCCCGGCGAACTGGCGAAATTCAAGGCTGATCCCGACCTCGCGAGCGCGACGGTGGAGGAAATCTTGCGTTACGCTTCGCCGGTGGAGATCACCGGCCGCGTCGCCTCGCGCGACATGGAAGTCGGCGGCTGTCCGATCAGGCAGACGCAAGCAATCGTCGCGTTGCTGCGCGCGGCCAACCGCGATCCCGAGCAATTCGCAAATCCGAACACGTTCAACATCACTCGAAAACCAGGCCCACATCTCGCCTTTGGCGGAGGCGCCCACATCTGCATCGGCGCGCCGCTGGCGCGGCTGGAGGCGCAGGTCGCGTTCACCCGGCTGTTCCAGCGCTTTCCCGGCCTGCGCCTGGCGCGCGAAGGCGAAGCCCCGCCCAAGCGCATGCTGCCATTCTTCAACGGCTTCGAGCGGCTGGATGTGCTGAACTGAGGCTTTCAGCACGAGACCCGGCGACCCAGTCCACTCCGTCATTCCGGACGCGCGGAGCGCGATCCGCAACCTAGGGGATCGTAGGACTGTGCGCTTGCCCCTGGGTTCCGGGTCTTGCTTCGCAATCCCGGAATGACGGCGCTTGTGCATTCGGAGAAGCGTTCTGTTGCGATTCATTGAAGCTTACGCCCTGGCCTGCCGCGATACCCAGCCATAGCTCGCCGCCAGCAGCGCCGCGAACACTCCCACCGCGACCCAGCGCGAAGCAAAGGCGAATTCCGGGCCCACGATGGCAATCGGCGCGGCATTGTTGGTCGCCACGATCAGCCCGGCGTTCAGAATGCCGAGCAGGCTCTCGCCCACGATAAGCCCGCACGCGAGCAGCACGCCGAAGCGTTTGGCCATCGCCGCGTTGGGGTGCTTTTCGACGGCGCGGTTGTAGAACCAGCCGATTATGGCGCCGACAATGACGGGCTCGGTGGCGTCCATGGGCAGATACATGCCGATGCCGACGGCGAGCGGGGGAATGCGCATCTGCTTCAGCCAACCCAGGGCTTCATCGAAGAAGATCAGCGCGACGCCGATGCCTGCGCCGATGGCGATCAGATTCCAGTCGAGTTCGGCGTTCAGCACGCCGCGCGCCAGCGTTGAAATCAAAGCCGCCTGCGGCGCGCCCAAAGGTTCGGCGGCGATTGCGGCGCGGTTTGGATCGCCGGGAAAGCCGTAGGCCTGGTTCAAGAGATCAAGCACGGGGCCGATCACCGCCGCGCCCGCGAGCACGCCGACGATCAGCGCGACCTGCTGGCGCCAAGGCGAGGCGCCAACCAATTGCCCGGTTTTCAGATCCTGGAGGTTGTCATTGGAGATGGTGGCGATCGAGAAAACGATCGCCACGGTAAAGAGCGCGAACGCCACCAGCGCGTCGGTCGCGCCAACACCCAGCGCCGGCAGCGCGAACACCGCCAGCAGCAACGCGCCCGATACGATCGCCAAAATGCCGATGCCGGAGACCGGGCTGTTGGAGGCGCCGATCAGGCCCGCCATGTAGCCGGCGACCGTGGCGATGAAAGCGCCGACCACAAGCGCAAACAGCACGCCGCCCAGCACCAATGGCCAAGCCATGCCGCTAAGCACGCTGCCTTGCACGAAACCGTACAGCAGTGCGCCGATTGCGGCGAGGCAGGCTAGACTCAAGAGCGCGATAACGCCGATCGGAATGTCGCGATTGGAGTGCTCGCCCGCGTTCGAAGTGGCGCCCGCGCGCATGGTGTCGGCGATGCCCTTGGCGACCGGGCCCACCAATTTGACCAGGCTCCAGATTGCCGCGACGCCAATGGCGCCGGCGCCAATGAAACGCACCTGGTTGCGGAACACGTCCTCGCCGACTGCGGCGATGTCGCCGGGCAGGCCTGCCGTCAGATAGGGCATCAGCCCCGCCCACGAGATCAGCAGGCCAACCAGCATGGCGACGCCGACCGAAAGACCCACCAGATGCCCCGCGCCGACGAGCGCCAGCGAAAATCCAATCGTCACGCCGCTAATCCCCGCGCCGAGGCGGAACCAGCTTTGCACCGTCGCAGCCGCCAAGCCGGTGAAACTCACGATTTGCGCGCCCGCGGCGACAATAGCCCCGAACAGCACTACCAAAGGCCCGCGCGCGCGTTCGATCGCGTCTTGCGGGGCCTCATCGCCGGTGGCGCCCACTTTCAGCACCTCCGCCGCAGCCACGCCCTCCGGAAACGGCAGCGGCGAATTCGCCACCAAGGCGCGCCGCAGCGGGATCGAGAACAACACGCCGAGGACGCCCCCAAGCGCGCAGACCAGGAACGTGGTCCAGAACGGAAAGCCCCTCCACCAGCCGACCATCACGAGTCCGGGCAGCACGAAAATGATCGCCGAAAGCGTACCCCCCGCCGAGGCGACGGTCTGCACGATGTTGTTCTCGCGGATGCTGCCGGTATTGAAGAGCCGGAATATCCCCATCGAGATCACGGCGGCTGGGATCGAGGACGCAACCGTGATTCCGACGCGCAGCCCGAGATAGATGTTGGCGGCGGTGAAAACGATGGCGATGACCGCGCCCAGGAGGAGTGCGCGGAGCGTGAGTTCGGATTGAGGCATTGGGTCCCCCTTGGCCGCCACCTTAGTCCGCGCCGGCGCCGCCCGCCATGGCGTTTAGGGATCCTGCGGCCAGGCAGAGGCGCGAACGCGCTCCAGATGCCTTTCGAACACGGCGCGCTCGAGATCGTCGTGGCCCCCGGCGAGGAAGACGTGCTTTTGAAAATAGCCGCGCCCGGGCAGATTGTTGTTCTGCCCCACCACCAAGGCGCCGAGCGGGGGCTCGCGCCGCTTGCGGTTCTGGTCGGCGATCGAATCGAGCGCGCCCCAGAGCGAGTGCTGATCGAATTCGCCTAGTTTGAGCCCCTCGGCCGCTGCCAGCTCCCGCAACCGCGCTTCCGCCTCGCGATAGGTGAAGGGCGCGGCGCCCGAGCGCGCACGCTCCACCAGCATGCGCCGCAACATTGCGACGAGCTCCACATGCTGCCCGCCGGCTCGCAGCCGGGCATTGCGGGCGAGGTGTTTCTTGCCGGTCAGCTGTTCAAGCCGAATGAGCGTGCGCTGCAGCTCAGGATCATCCGGCGCGCCCTCCCACGCCCTCAGATCGGCGGCCTGGATGGCGGCAAACGGCGCGCCTGGCGCGCACCATTGCAGCATCACCGGCGCAAGCACGCCCCGGCGCAGGCCGATCTCGGCCTCGCGCGTCACCCAGGGCGAGGCGGTGGCGGCGAACGTCCAGCAGACGATCATCGCGGCGGCGATTTCGGCCTCCTCCATGATGCGCGCCTCCCAAGCATCGCCCACCTCGATGCCGGCGTCGAACCAGACGCTGAGTTCGAGATCGATCAGCAGCGCGTTGAGGGCCTCCACGCGCGGCCTGTCCTCGCGCTTGTAGGAAATGAACACGTCGGCCATCGGCGTTTGGGTAGCGCCTGAGGCCGCTGCCTTCCAGGCTTGCCGGCAGGGACGCCCCTAGGAAATCGGTGCGAAGCGGCCTACCTGAAACCCACGATTCCGCCCGCTAGAGAGTTATCCACATGGCCGACTTCCCCATCCGCCTCGACGAACCCGAAAAAGCCCCCACCGAGGGCCGCAACGCCCCGGACGTGGTGGAAAAGGCGCTGTTCGACGCCCGCGTGGTCATGCTCACGGGCGAGGTCAACGACCTGCAGGCGCGGCGCGTAACTGAACGGCTGTTCGCGCTCGCCGCGCAAAACGCCCAGCCGATCACGTTCGTGATCTCCTCGCCGGGCGGGCACGTCGAAAGCGGCGACATGATCCATGACGTGATCAAGTTCATCAACGCCCCGGTGCGCATGCTGGGCACGGGATGGGTGGCGAGCGCCGGCGCGCTGATCTATTGCGCCGCCCAGCGCGACAACCGCTATTGCCTGCCCAACACCCGCTTCCTCTTGCACGAGCCGCGCGGCGGCGTCGGCGGCATGGCCAGCGACGTGGAAATCCAGGCGCGCGAAATCCTGAAAATGCGCGAGCGTTTGAATCGCATTTTCGCCGAAGCCACCGGCCAGCCGCTCGACAAAATCAAGCGCGACGTCGACCGCGATTACTGGATGCAGGCTGAGGAAGCCAAGGCGTATGGGCTTGTGGGCAAGATCGTACGCAGCGCGGCGGAGGTGCGGTGAGGTTGGGAGCGATGCGGGTATGCAAGCTTGCCGGATGCTCGCTGGCGCGCTCGCCGCACTCACCATCGCCGCCTGCGTGACCGCCCCAGCGCCGCCCTCAGATCCATGGCTGGACTTCGCAACGCTCCAGCCCGGCAAATCGCCAAAGAGCGCGCTTGCGTGCGCACCCGATCTTTGCCCCCAGGCCACGATTTCCCGTCCCGAGTTCAGCTTAGCCGCCAGCGCCGAGCGGATTGCCGCGACGCTGCAAACGCTTGAGCCCACGGCTCAGTTCCAGATCGAACCCTCGGGCGACATTCGCGCGCGCTATGTCGCGGTCACACGGCTGATGCGTTTTCGCGACGACGTCGACGTGCTCATCCGTCCGGTCTCGCCGCAACAATCGCGCGTGGCGGTCTATTCGCGCTCGCGCGTCGGCCGCTCCGATCTCGGCGCCAATGCCGCGCGCATCAACGCGCTGGAAACGAGCATGCGAGCGGCGTTGCAGCGCTAAACACGGACCGCTTCGGACCCACGAACTCCGTCATTCCGGGGCCGCCGCAGGCGGAACCGGGAACCCAGGAGCGACAGCCGCTCTGGTTGCCCCTGGGTTCCGGATCGCGCTCCGCGCGTCCGGAATGACGGATAGGAATGGACTTCCAAGAGTCAGCATTTCTTGCCGTTGGCATCAGTGGCTTTCGCCGCGCCAGACCTGCTTGTAGGCGAGGTAGAGTAGCCCCGAGAGCACTGCCAGGAACGCCAGCACAACCAGGCCCGTACGCTTGCGCTGCTCCATGTGCGGGTCGGCAGCCCATTGCAGGAAAGTGGCGACGTCATTGGCCTGCTGCTCAACAGTGGCTTCCGTGCCGTCGCTGTAGGTCACCCTGCCGTCGGTCAGCGGCGGAGGCATCGCAATGCGCCCGCCCGGGAACGCGGTGTTCACCAGCAGGTCGCCATCCATCTCCATGGTGTACCCAAGCAAGAGCGCCCGCACATAATCGGCGCCGCCGTGGCGAGCCAGTACGATCACCGAGAGGTCCGGCGGATAAGCGCCGCCATTGCCGGCGCGCGCGGCGATCTCGTTCGGGAACGGGGGAAGGAATTTGTCCGAGATGCGCCCAGGACGATCGACCGGCTGTCCGGTGTTAGGATCGATGTCGCTGATGGTGGCGGCCTGCGCAATGGCGCGCACATAGGGATTCTCAGTGACGTCGACGAAACGTCCGCCGTGCTCGGGCTTGCGCACCACCATTTCTTCTTCGCCGGTTTCATGGTTGCGAACCATATAGGCCGCGAACGGTCCGCCCTCTTCGCCGAGGTGGCGATAGGCGAGGTGCTCGACGGCGTGGCAACTCGCGCAGACCTCGGCATAGACCTGATAGCCGCGCTGCACCGCGCTCATGTCGTAGGCGCCGACTGGGCTATCGAAGCTGAACGGATAATCCTCGACATGTCCGCCTTCGCCGGCGGCGAACGCGACGCCGATCGCGGCCGCGGCTGCGACAGCGCTGATGCTCAAAGCGCGCAACATCACGATGCCCCCGCAGCTTGGCCGGTCACCGGCTTGGCGATGGTGTCGGGCACGCGCCGCGGCGTCTCGATGAGGCCGAGCACGGGCAGGATCACGAGGAAGAAGAGGAAGTAATAGGCGGTCAGCAGCTGCGAGAGCCGCGTCACCGTGAAGGTGAACGGAACGCGCCGTTCGACGATGAAGTACGGCGCGCTCGCCGCCGCGGCCGTCTTGGCTTCGCCGATGGCGGCGTCAAGCTCCTCCATGGTGCCCGCGCTCACGCTTTGGCTGCGCGCCGTCCCGCCAAACACGCCGCGCGCTGCGCCAGTTGTTTCGCCGGTGCGGCTGGAGGCCACCAGAGCTGCGCCTTGGCCGCGCAAAGCCTGCTCGGCGGCGCTGGCGGCTTCGGCGTAGCCGGCATCGCTGTCGGCGCTCACCGGCTCTTGCCTGACTTCACCGCCCTCTACCCAGTTCAGCGTCGCCGAGAAGGTCGCCGGCGCCAGGATGCGGCCGGGGTTCTGGCCGCCGCAGAAGCCGAGGCCAATGCAGACAGCCACGAAAATCACGAAGCATTGCTGCGCGATCGGGCGATAGCGCATCGAGCGCACTTTCGAGGTGTCGAGCCAGGGCAGCACGAACAGCACGCCGATCGAGGCGAACATGGCGATGACGCCGGCGAGCTTGGAATCGATCGGCCCGATGTTGAAGTCGAACGCCCGAAGGACGGCGTAGAAGGGCAGCAGGTACCATTCAGGCACAATCTCCGGCGGGGTCTGCAGCGGGTTGGCGCGGATGTAATTGTCGGCGTGCCCCAGCGCATCGGGCATGTAGAACATGAACACCGCGAAAAGGATCACAAAGAGCGAGGTCGCGAACAGGTCCTTGATGGTCGCGTGCGGGGTGAACGGCACGGTGTCGGCCTTCGACTTTACCTCGACGCCGGTGGGATTGTTCTGCCCGACTTCGTGCAGCGCCCAGATGTGCAGCGCGACCACGCCCGCAATCACGAACGGCAACAGATAATGCAGCGAGAAGAAGCGGTTGAGCGTGGCCTGATCGATGGCCCCGCCACCCCTGATCCAAACCTGGATGCTTTCGCCCACGAACGGCAGCGCGCCCAGAATATTGGTGATGACAGTCGCCGCCCAGAAGCTCATCTGCCCCCAAGGCAGAGAATAACCGAGGAAGGCAGTCACCACCATCAGCGCGTAAATGAGACAGCCCAGAATCCAGAGCACTTCGCGCGGCGCCTTGTAGGATCCGTAATAAAGCCCGCGAAACATGTGCACGTAGACCGCCAGGAAGAACATCGAGGCGCCCACGGCGTGCATTGGCTGGATCAGCCAGCCATACGGAACGTCGCGCTTGATGCGCTGGACGCTATCGAACGCGAAATCGATGTGTGGGATGTAGTGCATCGCCAGCACCACGCCGCTGACGATCTGCACCACCAGGCACAGCGACAGCATCGAACCGAAGGTCCACCAATAATTCAGATTCCGGGGCGTCGGATAGGCGACAAAACTATCATGGCTCAGCCGCAGGATCGGCAGGCGCTTGTCCAGCCAGCGGGTAAAGCCCGATTTCGGCTCGTAGGTTGAAGGACCGCTCAAAGGTGGCTCCCGTGGCTTAGCCGATGCGGACGGATGTGTCGGTGAGGAAGACGTATGGCGCCGGTGGCAAATTGGCCGGCGCTGGCCCACGGCGAATGCGCCCGGACGTATCGTAGTCCGAGCCGTGGCACGGACAGAACCAGCCGCCGAAGGACGAGCCCTCCACGAATGTCGGCACGCACCCCAGATGCGTGCAATTGGCTTGCAGGATCAGCCATTCGGCTCGGCCTGGTTGGCCGTCGTCTTGAACGATGCGCTCGGCGTCCTTCTGCGGGTCTTTGAGGGTTGCGTAATCGTCGCGCTGCGCGGTGGCGATTTCGTTGGCCGTGCGGTGGCGCACGAACACCGGCTTGCCCTGCCACATCACCTTGATCTGTTGGCCGAGTTCGATGGCGGTGAGATCGACTTCCGTGGTTGAAAGCGCGCGCGTATCGGCCGCCGGGTTCATCTGATCGATGAACGGCCAGGCGGTCGCTCCCACGCCAACCGCGGCGGCGGCGCCGGCGGCGATGAAGATGAAATCGCGTCTGTCCTCGCCGCCTTCGTGCGCGATCGGTTTTGCCTCAGCCAAAGCCCTCTTCTCCCGCGACTTGGTTCTTACCTAAAGCTAGGCTAGTCCGGGCAGCCAAGCACGCGGCGCGTCGCCGCATCCGCTCCCCGATTCCGCCCCGATTCTCCGGCGTTGGAGGCTCTAACGTGCGCCTCGCTCTCTATCAACCGGACATCCCCCAGAATCTTGGCGCGGCCATTCGCCTCGCCGCCTGCCTGGGGGTCGCCCTCGACGTGATCGAGCCCTGCGGCTTTCCCCTTACCGACACCGCCCTGAAGCGGGCAGCTCTTGACTATGGCGACAAGGCCCTGCTCAGCCGCCATGCCAGCCTGGCGGCGTTTCGTGCGGCGCCGGAACGAGAAGGCGGGCGCCTGGTGCTGGTGGAAACCGATGGGGCCGCGCGGTTCCAGGACTTTGCGTTTTCCACAGGCGACACCCTCATTCTTGGGCGCGAAAGCGCCGGTTCGCCGGGGGAGCTTTACGCCGCCGCCCAGGCCAGCGTGCGGGTGCCGATGCTTGCGGGCTTGCGCTCCCTCAATGTTGTGGTTGCAGGGGCTGTGGTGTTGACCGAGGCCATGCGCCAAACCGGGGCTTGGGAGAAGTTGGATTGAGCGAGACTGAAAAACGCAAGGCCCGCGCCCGCGCCTGGTTCGAGCATCTGCGCGACCAAATCTGCGCCGAATTCGAGCGGCTGGAGGACGAGGCGCCCGCTTCGCTCTATCCCGGTGCGCGGGTGCGGTTCGAGCGCAAGCCCTGGAAGCGCGGCGACGGCGCAAGCGATCAAGGCGGAGGCGTGGCGGGGCTCATGCGCGGGCGTTTCTTCGAAAAGGTCGGCGTGCATGTGAGCACGGTCCACGGCCAGTTCAGCCCCGACTTCGCCAAGCAGATCCCCGGCGCCGAAAGCGACCCCAGCTTCTGGGCGTCTGGCATCTCGCTGATCGCGCACATGCGCAATCCCCATTGCCCCTCCGCGCACATGAACACGCGCCACCTCGTCACCACGCGCTGGTGGTTCGGCGGCGGCGGCGATCTCAACCCGACGCAAGCTTATCAGCGCAATGAGGCAAGCGAAGACGCAGGCGCCTTCCACGCCCCCTATCGCGATGCCTGCGAGAAGCACGAAGCGGGGCTCTATGCTCGCTACAGGAAATGGGCGGACGAATATTTCTGGCTGCCGCATCGCGGTGAACCGCGCGGCGTAGGCGGCATTTTCTACGATCATCACAATTCCGGGCGCGAACGCGGCGAAGACAGTTGGGAGCGCGACTTCGCTTTCACGCAGGACGTAGGTCGCGCGTTCCTAACCGCGTACCCACCGCTGTTGCGCAAACACATGCATGAAGAATGGACCGACGCCGACCGCGAAGAGCAGCTGATCCAACGCGGCCGCTACGTCGAGTTCAATCTGCTCTACGACCGCGGCACCACGTTCGGCCTGAAAACCGGCGGCAATGTCGAGAGCATCCTCTCAAGCATGCCGCCCCTGGCGAAGTGGCCTTAGACAATGCGATATCCATACGCTGGCCTCGAAAGCGAGGTCGTGCTATCCTTTTGCGTATGAATCTCACCCTCCCCCCCGCGCTCGACGCCTTCATCAAGGATCTAGTGGCGCGTGGTCGCTATAGCGACGAAAGCGACGTAGTGCGTGATGCCCTGCGGAGACTCGCCGACAGCGATCTCGATCCCGAGACCGGCGAACCGATCACCGCGCTCCGCGCCGAACTGTCCGAGGCCGAGGCAGGCCCACGCTCCGCGCTCAGCGTCATGACGGTGTATGACACCGTGGCGGGCGGCTCAAGCACCACGGGATGACCCGCGCCCAGCGCATCGTTCTCTCACTCCGCGCCGAGAGAGACCTGGCCGGGATATTTCGACTGAGCATTGAGCGATGGGGTGAGCATCAGGCGCGCAAGTACGCCGAGCAGATCGATCGCCGGCTCGCGGTGCTCACGAAGGTGTCCAGCGCCGGACGCGCCAGACCGGAACTCGGTGAGGGCGTGCGTTCGATCCCGATTGGCGCCCACATCATCTTCTTCAAGATCGTCAACGATGAAGCGCTCGTGCTGTCGGTGCGCCACGCGAAGCGCCGCACACCGACGCCAGAAGACATCGATTGACGAGAAGGCCCGGCGCGCGGGTTTCAGGAGAATGCCCGCGAGATAGGCGTACTGCGCGCCGTGGGTTGGCGAAAATAGCAACCCCCTAGGGTCTGTACTCAATTAGCGAACAGTGATTCTCTTCTGCGTGTGATTTGTCGCGGGGGTGAGCACATGCGCAAAGGGCTGTTCTGGCTGAACGACAAGCAGTGGTCGCGGATCAAGCCGAAGCTG
>JAKFYF010000272.1 GCA_021731005.1 Hyphomonadaceae bacterium | reverse complement strand
CGCGGGGAAAGCTGGCCGTCCGCCTGCGCCGCGGCGCTGAACAGCTCGGCGCGCGGAATGAGAGCGGCAGGCGCCGGCGGCGGACCTTGCACGACCGCGACATCGCCGTCGCAGGACGCGGCGGCGCTGGCGAGCATGAGGGCCCCGACGCCCCCTGCCCATGACCATGCTGTTCTCGTCCCCACACCCAACCTTACGGGATTTTCATACCAAGGCCAACCTGGCGACTGACAAGAAATTCATCTTTAAGGCGACGGTTGGGCAGCCGATGCAGCGCGTTGGGGGCATTGCGCTTTGACACCCTCGCCCCGCGCCCCTTATCTCACTGCCGCTTTGACCTCCTCGACTCGCAGCCCCCACGCCACTGGCGCGCTCGTGCTCGCGGATGGGACCGTTTTCCTGGGCCAGGGGCTCGGCGCGGAAGCCGAAGCGGTTGGCGAGGTCTGTTTCAACACAGCGATGACTGGATACGAGGAAATCCTGACCGATCCCTCCTACGCCGCCCAGATTGTCGCCTTTACCTTCCCCCATATTGGTAATGTCGGCGTCAACAATGAGGACATCGAGACTTCATCGCCCGCCGCCGCGGCCGCCGCGCGCGGGGCTGTGTTTCGCGCCTTGCCCACGCCTCACTCCAACTGGCGCGCGCAGGGCGAACTCGGCCAATGGCTGAAACAGCGCAATATCGTCGCCATCGCCGGATTGGACACGCGCGCACTCACCCGTCGGCTACGCGAGCATGGCGCCGCGAACGCAATGATCGCGCACCACCAGGAGGGCGCGTTCGATCTCGATGCGCTTGTCGCGCGTGCGCGTGACTGGCCGGGCCTTGTGGGCCTCGATCTCGCCAAGGAAGTCACCTGCGCGCAGAGCTACACGGTCGCGGAGGGCCGCTGGCGCTGGCCTGCAGGGGCCGCGGCAATAGCGAAGCCCAAGTTTACCGTCGTGGTCTTCGATTACGGCGTGAAGCGCAACATCCTGCGCGCACTCGGCGACATCGGCGCGAAGTGCGTGGTGCTGCCCGCAACCGCCACCGCCGAAGAAGCGATGGCGCGCAAGCCCGACGGCGTGCTGCTTTCGAACGGCCCAGGCGATCCCGCCGCCACCGGTGTTTATGCAGCCCCGCAAATCAAGAAGCTTGTCGAGTCCGGCATACCGGTCATGGGCGTTTGCCTCGGCCACCAGATGCTTGGCCTGGCGCTCGGCGCGCGCACCGTGAAAATGCCGCAAGGCCATCACGGCGCCAACCATCCTGTACAAGATAAATCCACCGGCAAGGTCGAGATCGTCTCCATGAACCACGGCTTCGCCATCGACGCGGCGAGCCTGCCGAAAGGCGTAAAGGAAACCCACGTCTCGCTGTTCGACGGCTCCAATTGCGGCATCGAGCTTGAGGGCAAGCCGGTGTTCTCGGTGCAATACCATCCCGAAGCCTCACCCGGCCCCCAGGATAGCCACTATCTGTTCGAGCGCTTCGCCAAGCTGATGGCGGCGAGGAAGAAGCGCGCGGCGTGAAACGCGCCTTGCTCCCGCGCGGGCGGGGGAGCTGTCAGCGCGCAAAGCGCGATGCCTGAGGCGGCAGGCCCACGCACTTGCCCCTCCGGGTGGAGCGCGCGCCTCCCGGCGCGCATGAACGCTGTACTTGCAGGCCTCGCGAAAAAGCGCACCGGGAGGTGCGCGCACCACGCAGAGAGAGCCGGTGCGTGCGGAACGCGGCTCGCAACCAGCGCTCCCAGTTTCAGCGCTTCGCCCACACCTCCTCCAGCCAATCCTTGGATGCGCTCTTGCTCGCCGGCGCGCCGGCTCGGGCCAAAAAGAGATGCCGAGCAATCTCGGCCTGGCGCTCAATATTGTAGGATTTGAGCTTGGCGTCCTTGCGCGCCTTGTAGGCGTACGCGCTCTTGCTCAGCGCCGCGAGCTTCGCCAGCGCCAGCACGACGCCGCGCCGCGCCTGCCACACATGCGCCAATTCGTGCACGAACCAGCCTTGGTCGGCGAGCGGCGCCTCGCTGAAATCTCGCCACGCCTTCCAGCGCGAGAACACGATGGTGCGCCCGAACGGCACCATGGCCGTAAATGTCAGGGGCGGCGCTTGCATCACCCGCACCCGCGCCCAGGCGATCTCATCGCCAAATACCGAACGGCCAAGGGCAATCTCGGAATCCGTCAGCCGGCGCGTCTCGAACCAGCGCATCGGGGATCGGGGTCTGGCCATGTCGCTTTATCGCACGCGCGAGGCCCGCGACAAAACCGTAGGCGGCGCTATCATGCGCGCATGGCTTTTCCGTTTGAGATTATAGTCGCGCGCATCGAGACGCTGCCGCTCGATGCCGTGGTCAACGCCGCCAATCGCGATCTTGCGCCCGGCTCTGGCGTGGACGGCGCGCTGCGCGCCGCCGCCGGCCCCGCGCTCACCCAGCACACCGCGCTGATGGCGCCGCTTGACGTGGGCGAGGCGGTGCTCACGCCGGGCTTTGGCCTGCCCGCGCGCAACATCATCCACACCGCCGCGCCGATCTGGAGCGTTCCCGGCCAGGAAGGCGCTAAGGTCGCGGGGCTGGCGCGATGCTATGGCGCTTCGATCGCACTGGCCGAGGAGCACGCGCTCGCCTCCATCGCTTTCCCCTGCCTCGGCACCGGCAATTACGGCTGGCCGCGCGGCTTCGCCTGCGGGATTGCTATTGCGGCATGCGAGGAGGCGCTGGAGGCAGCGCCGAACGTGAAGCGCGTGGTGTTCTGCTGCTTCACCGAGGCGGACGCGGAATTGTACCGGAAGGGGGTGGCGGAATGATCACTCCGCCGCTTCGGGCGGCGCATCCTTGCGCGGCGGATCGGGGGGAAAGTTCGGCACCACCAGGAAAAACGTCACGATCAGCCCAAGCCCCCCCAAAACGGCCAATCCCGCAGCTTGCACGTAGGGGTCCATGGCTTCACTCCTTGCCACGATAATAACGCAAGACCTCGTGCGCCGCCACATGCATGATGAAGCTAGCGACGAACAGCATGGGAATGACCGCCAGCTTGGGAGGGATCGGATTAACCAGCGGCGCCACGAACCCTCCAATCAGGCAGGCTATGCTCACCCCGTTCAGCGCCGTGGCGAGCAATTTCACGTGTTCGTTCCAGCGCTCGCGCCCAAATCGCTGCGCCATTTTCTCGGCGAAGGCTGCGCGATGCCATTTCATGGCGCCAGCGCCTCCAGGAACTGCATCGGCACACCCTGCGATGGCGCAACCACGGCCCCATCCCGCATCACCACGCGCCCACGTATCATCGTCGCCATCGGCCAGCCCGTTGCTTCGAAGCCATCGAACGGCGTCCAGCCACAGCGTGTGGCTTGATCCTCGGCGCGGATGGTGCGGCGCGCGGCCATGTCCACCAGCGTGAAATCAGCGTCGTAGCCGAGCGCGATGCGGCCTTTGTCGGCGATGCCGAACACCCTCTGCGGGCCGGCGCTGGTGAGATCGACGAAGCGCGCGAGGCTCAAGCGCCCCTGGTTCACGTGCGTCAGCATCACCGGAACGAGCGTTTGCACACCGGGCATGCCGGAGGGCGATTTCGGATAGGGTTGCGCCTTTTCCTCGCGCGTGTGCGGCGCGTGATCGGTGCCGAGCACATCGACGACGCCCTGGGCGATGCCGAGCGACCAGAGCGCAGCGCGGTCGCCGGCATAGCGGATCGGCGGATTCATCTGCGCGAAGCCGTTGAGGCGCCGGTAAATCTGCGGTCCCTCGAAGCTCAGAAATTGCGGCAGCGTCTCGACGGTCGCGACATCCTTGGCCGTGGCGAGAAACTCCATCTCAACCGCGGAAGAGACATGCAGCACGTGCACGCGCTTGCCGTGCTTGCGCGCGCCCGCGACCAGGCGCTGCACCGCCATGAGTGCTGCCTGATCGTCGCGAACTTCGGGGTGAGAAGTCCAATCGCCCTCGCGCGCGAGCGCCTTGCGCTCCTGCAGCCGCGCTTCGTCCTCGGCATGAAACGCCGCGCGGCGGCGGATGTTGCGCAGCACTTTGTCGAGGCCTTCATCGTCACCGATGAGCAGCGTGCCGGTGGACGAGCCCATGAACGTCTTCACGCCGCAGCAGCCGGGTAAGCGCTCCAGCTCGCCAAGCTGATCGGCGTTCTCGTGCGTGGCGCCGACATAGAACGCGTGGTCCACATGCGCGCGGCCCTTGGCGCGAGCGAGCTTGTCGGCCAGCGCCTCCGCGCTTGTGGTCGGTGGTGTGGTGTTGGGCATTTCAAACACCGCCGTCACGCCGCCAAGCGCCGCCGCGCGCGTGCCGGTCTCCAGATCTTCCTTGTGCTCGTTGCCGGGTTCACGGAAATGCACCTGCGTATCGATCACGCCCGGCAGGATGTGCAGGCCCTTGGCGTCAAAGACATCGCCGGCGCTTGCCTGCGACAGATCGCCGATCGCCGCAATTTTTCCGCCTCGCACGCCGATATCGCCCGCGCCCTCGCCGGCATGGCTGACGACGACCCCGCCGCGGACGATCAGATCATAGGCATTCATCGCAACCCTCCCGCGTGCAAGATTTCCAGTGCGGCGGCTTCGACCGCATCGATGCTGACATCCTCCATCGCGCCCGCCCCGTCCAGCGCGCGCGCCGCCTCAAATGGGCGGCCACGCAAAGTGCGCACACGCGGTCCCAGCGGAGCGCGCACGCGCTCATCGGTGGGGCCGAACAGCGTCAAGGTCGGCGCGCCGGCGGCGGCGGCGATGTGGGCAAGGACATTGTCATTGCCCATGACGAGCGTGGCGCGCTCCATCAAGGCGGCGGCGGCGAGCAGGTCGGGAGAAAGACCAAGGTCGCTGGCCCTGACGCCATCGGCGTCCAGGCTCCTCACGATGGCGGCGGTGATCGCTGTGTCGCGTGCGGCCGCGCCCATGATGGCGACGCGCGCGCCCCGGAGCGGCCCCCCCTCGAGCCTGCGCGCCACCGCCGCAAAGCGCTCGAGGGGCCAGCGTTTGACCGCCTGCGCCCCGCCCGGGGCGAGCACCAGCAGCGGGGCGGAATCCGGCGCAATCGCCGCTGCGGCCGCGCGTGCTTCTTCGTCGATCCAGAGCCTGGGCGCCAAGGCGCGCTCGGCCCCGAGAGCCTCCGCCCAATCTTCAGCGCGGTGGCGCACCAGCGGCGCCTGGGCCGGCCAGAAGCGACGTCGGGCGGGTGCAACGCGCCCCGCCATCGCCCGCTTGGCGTCAATCACCACATCGTAGCGCGCCCCGCGCAGGCGCGCGAACAGCGCAAAGTTCAAGGCGGCCGATGGGGCCAGCCAGATACGCGTTGCCGGCGCCGCGCGAAACAGGGCGGCCGCTTCAATTCCAGCCGAAATGGTGAGCGCGTCACCCTCCTCCAGCACGTGCGCGAGCGCGCCAGTGGCCAGCACGGTCTCGCCGAGGTCACCGGGCGCAAGGAAAAGCACGGACTTCATGAGCCGCGCTTAGGCCTGATCGGGGTAAAGATGAAGTCAACTTGGCGCTATGGCTTGCGGCGCCCGCCCGCGCGCGCCAAGTGGAACGCAATGCTAAGTGAAGCCCGATGACCGGCCCCTATCGCCTCGACCGCGCCCTGATCCGCGTTTCCGGTCCGGACGCGGCGAGCTTTCTCAACAATCTGCTGACACAGGATGTGTGCAAACTGGGCGCGGTTGGCGCGCAATACGCGGCCCTGCTCAGCCCGCAGGGCAAGATCGTCGTTGACATGATCGTCTCCGCTGGAGCGGGCGAAGAGATTTTTCTCGACGTCGACAGCGAGCGCGGGGGTGAGCTCCTGCGCCGGCTTCTGCTGTTCAAGTTGCGCGCCAATCTGTCGATCGAAGACTGCAGCGGCCACGCTGCGGTGCAGTTCGAGGCCTCGGCTTTCAGCGGCGCCCGCGCCGACCCGCGTTTGCCCGATGGCAGCCTGGGATGGCGAAAAATCGTCGCTCACGATGCTGCGGCGGGGCTCTCGCTGGGGAATGAACAATTCGACGCCCGCCGCCTCGCGCTTGGCATTCCCGACCTTGCGCGCGACGCCGCGCTTGAAGAGGTATTCGCGCTGGAAGCGCTGTTGGAAGAACTCCACGGCGTCGATTTCCAGAAGGGCTGTTTTGTCGGTCAGGAGAATGTCAGCCGCATGAAGCGCCGCGCCACCACGCGCAGGAAATTCTGCCCCATCGCCTTCGAGGCGGAAGCGCTGCCATTCGGCACGCCCATCCGCGCCGGCGAAGTCGAGATCGGCTCGGTGCGCACCGGAACACGCGGCCGCGCAATCGCGCTCCTGCGGCTCGACCGCGCCGGCGAGGCAATGGCACAAGGCGTCGGCCTTACCGCCGCTGGAAGCGAAGTGCGCCTTGACCCTCCGCCTTGGCTCATCCTGCCAGAGCTGGCATAAGACGCAAAATGGAGGGCAAGAATGTTTCGGGTGATTGTGGTCGGGTGTGCGCTTGTGGGCTTGGGCGCGTGTGCGTCCGTTCCTTCCGAGGCGGCGGAAGCTGCGCGCGCTGAATGCCAGGCACAAGGCCTTCCCGAGGGGGCGGCGATGCAAGCGTGCGTGACCCAGATGGAGGAGGCGGTGCGCGCCGCGCGCGAGAACGGCGGCGCCCCGCCCGCGCGCCGCGGGCCGAACTCAACGCCGTCGCGGCAGCCCCGCTGACGGCGACGCTCCGTTGACGCGACCGGGGCGCCGGTTTATGCGCCGGGAAGCCGCCGCGCAGGCGAATGGGTGAGGACATGGCTTGACCGCCGTCATTTCCGCGACCGGCCTCTACACGCCGCCGAACTCGGTCACCAATGCCGAGTTGGTCGCCTCCTTCAACGCTTATGTCGACCGCTACAATGCAGAGCACGCCGGGGATCTGGCAGCGGGCGTATTGCCGGCGCTGCAGCATTCGAGCGTCGAGTTCATCGAGAAGGCGTCCGGCATCAAGCATCGCTACGTGCTGGAGAAGGAGGGATTGCTCGATGTCGAGCGCTTGGTCCCCGATCTGCCCGAGCGCCCGAACGAACAGCTTTCGCTGATGGCGGAAGTGTCGGTCATCGCCGCCAAGGAAGCGCTGTCGCGCGCTGGGCGGGCCGCGAGCGACGTGGACGCGGTGATCTGCTCCTGCTCTTCGCTGCAGCGCCCTTATCCGGCGCTTGCGATCGAAGTGCAGCACGCCTTGGGCGCCGGCGGCTTCGGTTACGACATGAATGTCGCCTGCTCCTCGGCCACGTTCGCAATTCAGAACGCTTGCGACATCGTGCGCGCCGGCCACGCGCGCTCGGTGTTGGTGGTCAATCCCGAGCTTTGCACCGGCCACCTCAATCTGCGCGACCGCGACACGCATTTCATTTTCGGCGACGCCGCGGTCGCTATTCTGGTCGAGCACGCCGACATCGCACCCCCGGGCGCCTGGGCCATCCTCGGAACCAAATTGCAGACGCGTTTCTCCAACAACATCCGCAACAATTTCGGCTTCCTCAATCGCTGCGATCCGCAATGGCGCGACATGCCCGACAAGCTGATCGTGCAGCAGGGCCGGAAAGTGTTCAAGGAAGTGGTGCCGATGGTATCGGAGATGATCCTTGCGCACCTAGCCGAACTCGAACTGAAGCCGAGCGATTTGCGTCGCATGTGGCTGCACCAGGCGAACTCGAATATGAACCGGCTGATCGCCGAGAAAGTGCTCGGCCACGAGGCCAGCCAGGACGAGGCCCCCACCGTGCTCGATCAGTACGGCAATACAGCCGGCGCCGGCTCGATCATCGCTTTCCACAATCACTCAGCCGACCTGGTTGCGGGCGACAAGGGGCTCATCTGCTCGTTCGGCGCGGGGTATTCGGCGGGCAGCATCTTCGTGCAGAAGGCGGCGTGAAGCGGCGCACGGTACACAACTACCTCCCCCTCGGCGGGACCGTTGCGAAACTCTCACGCATCCCCGGGGCGCCGCGCAGCGGCGAGCCCGGGGCCCATAATACGCGCGATTCTAGATGCGAAGGGTCATGCCAGCGGCCTATAACATTGACCCATTTATGTACAACTCCGTCATTCCGGGGCTCGCGAAGCGAGAACCCGGAACCCAGGGGATCGTAGGAAACAGTGCTTGTCGCCCCTGGGTTCCGGATCGCGCTCCGCGCGTCCGGAATGACGGAGATTTGATCCCCTGAGTCAGGGCCACTGGTATGACTTGTTGCGCGCGATGATTCAAAGCATAGAACCTTATGCACGGCCACGCGCACGACGAACACGACACCCACCACCACCACCATCCCCCGCCGAGCGACAAACGCTATAGCATAGCCATCGCCCTCAACCTTGGCTTCGTGGCCATCGAGACGCTCGCGGGTTTCGCCGCAAATTCCACCGCGCTGCTCTCCGACGCCGTCCATAATCTCTCCGACGTGCTTGGCCTGGCGCTGGCGGGCGCCGCCGCTTGGCTCGCCAAGCAGGATGCCGGCGAGCGACGCACTTACGGATTTTCCAAGGCCACCGTGCTCGCGGCACTCGCCAACGCGTTGGTGCTGGTAGGGGTCTGCGGCGGCTTGCTGTGGGAGACATTGCGCCGTTTCGCCGAACCGCAGCAGACCGCGCCGCTGATCGTCATGGCCGCGGCGCGCCGGCGTCGTTGTAAACGGCGCCACGGCGTTTTTGTTCTTTGCCGGGCGCAAGCACGACGTGAACGTTCGCGGCGCCTTCCTGCATATGCTGGCCGATGCTGGCGTGTCAGCGGCGGTGATCGTCGCTGGTCTCACGGTGTGGCTCACCGGCCTCGCTTGGATCGACCCCGCGATCTCGGTCGCGATCGTGGGGCTCATCCTATGGTCGTCCTGGGGCTTGCTGCGGGAATCGCTCGACCTCGCGCTCGACGCGGCGCCGCGCGGCATCGACGTCGCCGCCGTGCGCGCGCACCTGCGCTCATGGCCAGGCGTCGCCGCCGTGCACGACCTGCACGTCTGGGCCATGAGCGCCAACGCCGCCGCGCTGACCGCTCATATCGTCCGCCCGGAGGGGAGCGACGATGCGTTTCTCACGAACTTGCGCGAAAGCATCAAGGCGCGCTTCGGCATCGGCCACGTGACACTGCAAGTGGAGCGGGAAAAACCGGAGGACTGTGTGGAGTGCGACTAGGGGATTAGGGATTAGGGAACGGCCTATTCTGGCCCCGCCGCTGCTTACAAGTTCAGCGTCCACCCCTCCGTCACGCGCTTCGCGCGCGACACCTCCCCCTAACCGGGGGAGGACGAATGCGTGCGCTGGAACTGCTCTAATCCCCACCGACCCAGCTCTTCAGCAATTGATGCGCGATCGCGAATGGCGGAGGGCAGAAGGCGCCGGCCAATTTGCCCTCTAGCAGCAGGCGCGCCTCCTCGCGCGTGAACCAGCGGGCGCTTTCCAGTTCGTGCGCATCGATGACCATCTCGCCTGCCTCAACCTCTGCGATCACGCCGATCATCAAGGAGTGGGGAAACGGCCACGGTTGCGTGGAGTGCAGCCGCACTTCGCGCACGCGCAGGCCCGCTTCTTCCAGCGTCTCGCGCGCCACCGCCTCCTCGATCGCTTCACCAGGCTCAACGAAACCGGCCAGCGCGGAATGCATGCCGGGCGGCCAGGCGCGCTGGCGGCCGAGCAGGCACTTGTCGCCGATCACCGGCACCATGATCACCACCGGATCGAAACGCGGAAAGTGTTCGCCCTTGCAGGCGGCGCATTCGCGCTTCCAACCCGCTTCGACGATGCGCGTCGCCGCCCCGCAATTGGCGCAGAATTTGTGCTTTGCGTGCCATTCGAAAACACTCTTGGCGGTCCCCAAGATCGGCAGATCCGCGCGCGGCAGGATCGCGCCGAACGAACGAAGATCGTCGAAGCGGCCGATCCCTTCGAGGGGGGCGGGATCGGGAATGTCGATGGCGAAATGCGCGACCGCGCCAGCATCGAGGCCCAGAAACAGGAGAGGCGCATCCGCGGGCGCGATGCCCACGCGCGCGTGCGCGCCCAACCATCCGAGCGCGATCGCGCCGCCTTCTTCGATCACAAACGGACGGTTGTTGTGAAACGGAATGAGCCGCGTCTCTGACGCAACCAACGCACCCGCGAGCCAGTCCGCGTCGTTGCGGCGATGGCCGGCGCGGTCAAGCGGGGAGCGGGTGAAGGCGTTGGGGTTATGGGGCAGCAGCATGAGGAACTTTCAATTGTCAATTGCAGAATGAAGTCTAACACGCGCCGCCGGCGGGCGTTCTGACGGAGTGTTAACTCGAGCCCTTGCGGACCTTGACCATCACGCCGCCTCCGCCACGAACCCTTTCCAGGTGCGCATGTAATTCACGAATGTCTCGCTCAAGCCCTCGGCGCGCAGGTGATTGGCGCTCACCGGCAATGCGATGGGCGTGAAATTCGCGGCGGCGCGGACACGTTCGGGGAAATCGTGGTGCAGAATAGCGCCGCGGCCAATGATGGCGAAGTCAAAGCCGATCTCGAGGCAGCGCGCGGCGGCGGCGGCTGTCGTCAGTTTGCCGGCCGCGCCCAGGCGCACCGCCCCGCGCTCCAATTCGGTGAAGTATTGCGCGAGCGGCTTGCCCTTGTGCGCCTCGTCCTGCGGTTCCTTGAACACATCCCACAGCGACAGGTCGAGATAATCGATCTTGGCTTCGCGCATCAGACGCTGCGCCAGATCGCGTATTTCAAGCAAATTGATCCCGAAGCGTTCCGGCGATAGCCGCACGCCAAGGCTGAAGCCGGGCTTGGCCGCAGCGCGCACGCCGTCGATGCACTCGAGCAGAAACCGCGCGCGGTTTTCGGGCGAGCCGCCAAACTCATCCTCCCGCTTGTTGATCTCGGCGCTGAGGAATTGGCAGATCAGATAGCCGTGCGCGCCGTGCAACTCGGCGCCATCGAAGCCGGCTTTCTCCGCGCGCCGGGCTGCGGCGATGAAGCAGTCGCGCGCGCGCTTCACTTCGTCGAGACTCATCGCCTTGGCCGCGAACTCCTCATTGTCGGACGGGCACATCGGCGCGCGCGCGTCGCTCCCGGTCTGTACGCCGCCGTGGCTGCCATGCGCCTTGAGCGCGCGCATGCCGGAATTGTGCAGCTGGATCACGGCGTGACTGCCGTGCGCCATGATGCCGGCGGCGAGGCGCGCGAGGCCGGGCAGGTGCTTGTCGTCGTGGCAGCCGAGCTGGCCCGGAAAACCGACGCCCTCCTCCTGCACCGAAGCGGCGCAAGTCATGGTGAGTCCAAACCCGCCCTCGGCGCGCATGGTAAGCCAGCGGAACTCCTCATCCGAAAGCACGCCATCCGCATGGCTCTGCAAATTGGTGAGCGGAGCGAGCATGAAGCGGTTCTTCAGCGTCGCGCCGGATTTGAGCGCCAGCGGGGAGAAAAGCGAAGTCATCGGGCTTGTTAGTGGCAAACCACCAAGCCCGTCGAGCGGTTCACGGCGCGCGGCGTATTAAGCCGCCCAGACTAGGCGCAGCGGGCTTTCCGGTTCCGCCTCGAGCGCGGGCCCGTTCATCACCGGCTTGAGCGCTTGCGCCAGATCGGCCTCGACATATTCACGCGCGTCGCGCTCATCATGCTGGCAGACCAGAATGTGCGTAGCCCCCAGCAATTGCGCTTGCGGCCATTGTTCGTGGCTGGCCAGGCGCTTGCCCAGGTTGGCGGTGCGCGACAGAAACAGCGGTACCCAGCCGCGCCCCGCGAGCCCGGGACGGGCGAAACAATAGACCGCTGGCGACAGCTCGAATTCGGCATCCGGCCTGCACACATTAAAACGGTGCAAGCGCCCTGAAATTCCACGGAAAATTGCCTCAGACATCGAACGCCCCCTGCTCTGGACTTAACCAATGTTCGGTTTATGTTCTTAGTGATACCTGAGTCAGATGTTCTTGTAAAGTTCCGTTGCGCTGCCGATTTCAGAAATTTTCACCGGGCTTCCGCCGCGCCCACGCGCCTGCGATGATGGACGCCTATGCACCACCGGCACGGCGAACGCGCCGCACAGATCCTCGAGGCGCAGCGGCGTTGTCAGGCCGCCGGCGAAAGCCTTACGCCGCTTCGTCAGCGCGTGCTCGAATTGCTGCTCGACGCCCATGGGCCGGCCAAGGCCTACGACCTGTTGCCGTTGCTCGACCACGACAAGGGTCAGGCCAAGCCGCCGACCATCTATCGCGCGCTTGATTTTCTGGTGCGCCTTGGGCTCGCCCATCGCATCGAGAGCCTCAACGCGTTTGTCGCCTGCGATGTCGGCGCCTGCGCGCGCTCGACTATCTTTCTCATCTGCGAAAAGTGCGGCGCGGTCGAGGAGTTCGACGCCGGCCACGCGCTGGTCGATCTCTCGGAAGCAGCGCGGCGCGACGGCTTTGCCATCCGCCGCACCATGATCGAAGCGCAAGGTCTGTGCTCGGCTTGCCAATGAACGCCGCGCTTCCAACGGCGCTCTATCAGGGCAGCGTCAATGCCTGGGAATGTGACGACGGCGGCCACCTCAATGTGCGCTTTCACCTGGAGCGCGCGATGATCGGGCTCAGCCTGCTTGCGCACGCGCTTGAGATGCCGCGGGCGTTCACCCGCACGGCCGGCGCAACCCTGGTTCCGCTGCAGGCGCATGTGCGCTTTCTGAGCGAGGCGCGCGCTGGCGCTCCGCTCGCCATGCGTGGCGGGGTTCTTGATTTCGGCGAGCGCGATGGACGCGTGTGCCTTGACATGCGCCACGCCGACGGCGCGCCGGCCGCCGCCTTCACCCTGCGCGTTGCGCACGCCGATACGCGCGGGTTTAGGGCTTTCCCATGGTCGGCGCGCACGCGGGCCGCGGCCAAGCGCTTTTCTTGCGCCGCGCCCGCGCACGCGGCGCCCCGTTCGCTGGACCCCACGCGCACCCCGCCCAACGCCAGCCTTGCTCGCGCGTACGCGCTCGGGGCAGAGCGCATCGGCGCGTGCCTGGTCACGCCCGACCAATGCGACGCTTTCGGGCGGCTGCGCGGCGAGCACTTTTTCGGCCGTGTCTCCGACTCGGTTCCGAACCTCCTGGGCGGGTGGCGCGCGGAATTGGCGGCGGAAGCGACAGCGCGGAGCGTTGTCGCCACACCGGTCGGCGCAGTGCTGGAGGCGCGGATCGACTTTCGCGCCTGGCCGCGCCCCGGCGATCTCATCGAGATCTATTCCGCTTTTGTTGAGATCGGCGAGAAGACCATGCGGCTCTGCCATTGGCTGCTCGATCCCGACACCGGCCGCTCCTGGGCAACAATCGAAGTGATTGCGCTGACGTTCGACGCCATCACCCGCAAGATGATCGCGCCCTCCCCTGGGTTGCGCGCGCGCATGCAGGCGGGCGCCATTCCTGCGTTCGCGGATTGAAGTCATTCCTCGCCGCGCTCGCCGCCGCGCCCCATCAGCATGGCGGTTTCGATCGCGGCGCGGACGCGGTCGGGCCGCTCCATCGGCAGCATATGGCCCGCGCCCTCGACAGTGGCGATGCGCGCGTGCGGCTGCAACGCGGCGATGCGCTTGATCGCGGCAGCAGGCAGCGTCGAGCGCTTTTCCGCGCGCAGAATGACCAGCGGCTGCGACACGGCCTTGAGTGCGCGCCAGGGCCGGTTGCGATGCGCGGAGAAGGTGGCGGCCTCGTAGGCCGGCGCGCAGGCGAGTTTCATGGCGCCATGCCCGTCTTCGATGAGGCCGTCGGCGACATAATCCTCGATCATCTCGCGCGTGAAGGCCTTGAACACGCCCCGTCCAGTGAAAGCTGCAACAGCGCTTTCACGGTCGGCAAAATGGGCGCGGCGCTTGGCGGCGTTGCGGGCCAGGTGGAAATTCCAACGCATCAGCAGCGGCGCCAGCGGCGCATGCATCGCCGCTGCGGCGCGTGGGGGAAGGATTACCGGATCGATGAGCGCCAGTGAGGCGATGAGATCGGGCCGCTCAGCGGCGGCGAGCAGAGCCACCGTCCCGCCCAGCGAATGGCCCGTGAGCGTCACCGGAGCGCTGGCGCTCTGCTCCAGGATGGCGATGACATCGTCGCGGTGACAGGCCCAAGAAGCATAAGCAAAGCGACGCGCCGGCAGTGTGGTGCGGCCGTGGCCGCGGAAATCGAGCGCCAACACGTGGTAGCGCTGCCCGAGCGGGGCCAGCATGGCGCGGTAGGCATGGGCGTTGAAGCCAGTGGCGTGCAGGAACACTATATCGGGGCTGGCGCTCTCGCGCCCGAAGGCGATCCCAGCCATCGACCCGTCGGGCAACGGAAAGCGCACACGGCGAAAAGCGCTCTGAGACTCAGTCACGTCAAACGATAGCGGGCGGCGGCGGCGCCGGTCCAGGAGCGTCGACGTTGACGAGTTGGAGCGCGGGGCTTCAGCCCCGCATGACGCTTGTGCTTGCGAGTAAGGCGAGCCTCAAGGCTCGCGCTCCACCCTGGAGAGAGCCGGCGCGCTAACGCTTCTCTTCCGCTGCCGGGGCGGCGAGCGCGCCGGTTGCGGCCAGCATCTGCCGCTCGGCCACCACCAGATCGCGCTCGGCCTGCGCCAAGGCCAGACGCGCTGTGAGCAGATCCTGCTCCTGGTCGAGCACCTCGACGGTGGAGCGCAGGCCCACTTCCTGCTCCAGGCGCACGCCTTCGTATGCGAGTTCGGCCGCCTGTACCTGTTCGGCCGCCGATTCCACCGCTGCGCGCGCGCTGGCGAGGCCAGTCCAAGCATTGGTCACGCTTTCCTGCACGCTGCGTTGCGCGGCGGCGAGATCGAGGTTCGAGGCCGCGCGCAGCGCCCGTTGGGCGCGGGTGCGCGAGCGAATAAGGCCGCCCTGCAGCAACGGCACGCTGACGCGCAGCCCCACCGTATCCGTGGTGGCCTCGGTGAGATCGTTGTTGAAATCAGCGCCTTCGCCAGCGCTCGCTTCGAACGTCACCCGCAGACGTCCCTGTGCTGCGGCGACATCGACATTGGCGTCGGCGAACTGCGCGTCGGCAATCGCCCCGCGCAGCACCGGGCTGTCACGGCCTGCCGCGTCGAGGGCGCTCTGCAGATCGGCGGGCAGACCTTGCGCCGCCGGCGGCGCGTCGAGCGCGGAGGGCGCGCAGCCAACCAGGCGCTGGTAAGCCTGCACCGCCGCGGCCATCGCCCCCTGCGCTTGCACCAATTGCGTGCGCGCCTGCGCCAGACGCGCCTGCGATTGCGCCACATCGGTGCGCGTGACGACGCCAGCGTCGAACTGCGCGCGGGCGAATTCATAAAGCCGCGTCAGATTCGCCACCGTGGTCTCGCGCGCGCTCACCACCGCTTGCGCCTGGCGCACGTCGGCGTAGGCGCGCGTCACATCGAGCAGCAGCGTCTGCAGCACAAGATCGTAATCGGCGACGGCGCCGCGAATTTGGGCGCGCGCAGCGCGGGTGGAAGCCAGCACCCGACCCGAGCCGAAGATTAGTTGCGAACCGGTGGCGGTAGCGGTCCACGCCTCCTCGGGCGGGGTGTCGGTGCCGGGACCGTCGCCGTCGCGGTCGGCTCGCGCGGCAAGCCCGGCCACGTTTATCTGCGGCAGCGCCTCGGACCACGCTTGCGGCAAGGCCTCGCGCGCGGCGCGCAAACGCTGACGCTGGGCGCCGAGACTTGGATTGGTTTCCGCGGCCGTACTCATGGCCTCAGCCAGCGTCTCGGCCGCCGCGCTCTCCGCGCCCGCCAAGAGCACCAACGACAAAATCAGCTTGCGCACGAGAATTTCTTTCCCAAATGGCCCATCAGGACGACCGCGCCGCCATCCTGGGGCGCGCCGTATCAAAGCCGGGTTAAGTTCTCATGTCATCGGCTAAGGCGCCGACGCGATCAGCAAACCTCAGGAATTCGCTCTACAGGCGATTTTCAATGTCCTGACGCGTGGTGGGTCTCGGCTTCCTGACGGGTTATGCTGCCATCGCGGTTGGCGTCCAGCCGCTCAAACATGCGATCGCCGAGCGCGGCGAACTCCGCCTGCGACAATTGGCGGTCATGATCGGCATCAGCGTCGCGCATGTGTTCGCGGCGCCGTTCGCCCCGCTCATGCCGCGTTTCGCGACGTTCTTCATGGCGCGCATGGGCGGCGGTTTGTTCTTCCGCCGAAATAGAGCCGTCGCTGTTGGCGTCGAGGCGCGCGAACATTTCCAGCGGGCGGGCCAGGAACTCATCGCGTGAAATCGCGCCGTCATTATTGGCGTCCGCGGCGCTCATATGCTCGCCGTGGCTACCATGGCGCCCGCGACGATGTTCCCCGCGTTCGAGTTCCCCGTCGTGATCGGCGTCGAGGCGCGTGAACATGGCGCCGCGAGCCTGGTCGAACTCGGCGCGCGTTACAGCGCCGTCATTGTTGGAATCGGCGCGGAACAGATGCTCCCCTGGCCCGCCGTGCCCGTGGGCGAACGCCGCGCCAGCCGCCAACGCCACCGCAGCCACAGTAATCAAAATCATCCGCATTGCGTTGCTCCAAACAGGGTCGCGCGCGTTTGCGCGCTCGCTGCGGCCCTGTCTGCCGCCTGAATCCGGCAACACTTTGTCGGTCTATTGGCGCGGCGTGGGGAACGGGGTTGCGGGTTGCGGACGCTCAGAGGGCGGGCGCGCCTGACCGACCCGGCGTACGAATTCGGAACGCGCGAGCACGCCGTTTTCATCGGCATCGTAGTCGCGGACGCGGCCCCGGATCTCGGATTCGAATTCTTCGCGGGTGATGGAATTGTCGACATTGCGATCGAAGTCGAGCCGGAACGGCCCCATCTGCCCTCCCCCCAAAACGACATTGGCCCAGTTCTGGAACTCGATCGGCGTCAGGGCGCCATCGCGATTGGAATCGGCGCGGGTAAACTCGCGCGCGATACCCGCCTCAACTTCCGTAGCGCCCGTGCTCAAGTCGCCGTCGGCGTCGAAACCAACGAACATCAGCGCATCAGCCGAGAGCAGCGCGCGGATCGGCTCATTCTCCCCGCCGCCACGCCCGGAGGCGCAGGCCGCCAGCAAGGCCGCGCAACTCAAAACCGTCCAACGCATCAAGGTCATGCACCCTTCCCCCTGTTTGCCGGCCACCTGGAGCGGCGAACCTGGGCCTTCGTGAGGCAAACCCCTGTCCGCTTTGAGCCTAAATGGACCAATGGCGAGATTTCGCCAAGGGTTGGGACAACGTGGCTAGGCAAAACCTACCGGGCGTCTTGGCGTGAATAGGGAAAAATTTACCGATTCCCGCGCACCCCCGCTCCCATGAGAGTAGCAACAACCGCGCAATCCGAGGATTCCGCGCCGCCTAAGATGCACTGGACCACCAAGATCGGCGTCGCCGCCGTGATCTTGTTCATGCTTGTGGTCGCGGGGCTGAACGCTGTCGGCTGGATCAACACGCTGCCGGGCGCGGGCGGGATCGCCGCGAGCGTGGTGGCGGTGAGTTTCGAACTGATGGCGCTGGTTTTGTGGGAGCACGTCGTCGCCTATCGCAAGGCGCACGATTACGGCCGCTTCCTGCTGGCGGCGTTCGGCCTGCTGCTCGCCGTCAGCATGAATATCGAAGGCGGACACCGCGGGCTGAACCAAATCGCCGCGCCCTTCTACACGCAGGCCGAGAACGATCGCCGCGCGCAGCAGCAAGCGATCGATGCGACGCGCGCGGAGGTGGAACAGGAGGTCGCTTCGCTGCAGCGCCGCGTCGACGAAGTGGCGGTCACCAATCCGGGAATGACCTATCCAGGCCGCATGGAGCAATGGCGCGCGAATTTCGATCTCGTCACCGCCGACGACCGCCGCCAGATCGCGGCGCTCCGCGCACGGCTTGAGCAATTGCCGCTGACCGCCTCCGCGCACGCGCCTTATCCGCAATGGGCGCCCTATGCGCTGGCGTCTATCTTTGCGTTCTTCTCGGTGTTTGGGCTGACCATGTTCAGCGTCAAGGTTCCAGGCGCGGAATTGCAGATGGCCAATCGTAGCGCCGCCGCGGCGCTCAAACTGGGCGCGGCGCTGCGCACGCTTGAGCTTGCGGCGCCGGAAGCCCATGAGATCGCCGCCATCCCCGAGAAGGCGGAGGAACTTCCCCCCCTGGACGAAGGCCAGATCCGGCAGGCCATTGCAGCGCTGCAATTGCAGGACAAGCCGATCACGCCCGCCAACATCGCCCGCTTTCACAAGGCCAAGGTCGCCTGCGTCTATCGCTCGCCGGCGGTGGAACTGGTGCAGCAGGTCGTGTCGGAAGCGCGCACCAAGCGCGATCTGCAACACCTGCGCGAGCAAATGGCGGAGGCGGCTTGACCTTGGAGCGCCGGCGCCATCGCCGGCGTTTGTAGACCCACAGGTCTGCGCCAGTTGAACCCGGTGCCGGCGAGGGCGCAGGCGCTCCAAGGCATCAATCGCCAACTCGCTCCACGTTCACCCCCCGCGCGCGCAATTGGGCCACAAGCCCGTCTTCGCCAACGATGTGGGCGGCGCCAACGGCGACGAAGTCCACGCCAGAACCGGAGAGTTCACGCAGCAGCACCGCGACCCAAGCATCGTTCCGCTCCCGCAGTAGAGTGGCGTAAACCTCGGGATATTCATCGCGCATGCTGGCGTTGAGTTCGCGCTCGAGCGTGTCCGTGTCGCCCCGCTCCCAGGCCGCGCTCAGCGTCTCCAGGCCTTCCGCGCTCGCCTCGGCTTCATCGATTGCTTCGAGCAACATTTGCCGCTGCAGCGCGTCGGAAAGCTCGGCCAACAAGCCGATCTGTTGCTCGGGAGTTTCGAACCAGCGCATGGTTTTGCCATGAGCATCGCCGTAAGCGTCGACGGCGCGGTCGACGCTGGCGGCTGGATCGTAACCCGCGCGCAGGATCGGCGCCAAAGTTAAGGTCAACCCCGCAAGCCAGGGCTGCATCGGCTCCAACGCTTGCGGCTCAATGCCGAGGCGGCGCGCCACCGCGCTCAAGCGCTCGCGCTCGCCCGGTTCAAGCCAACTCGACAGCGGCCGCCCCGCCGGCGCGCGCCCCAGGCGCAACATAATGCCCTGCGCGCGCGCGTCGTTGGCGGGCGAGGTCTCGACCTCGGTCCAGATCTCGTCAGCCTGCGCCAGCGCTGCCTCCACAGCCGGGCTGCCCCATGGCTCGCCGCTCTCGCGCAGATGGATGGTGCCGTAAAGGTACAACGTGGAATCAGCATCGCGGGCGACAAAGAGCGCGGGCGCGAACGCTGGCTGCCGCGTCGGCGCGCAGGCGGCGAGCGCGAACAATACGATGACTAGGAACAGTCTCATGCCAACACGAATTGCTGGCGACGACCGTTGAAAATAGAGGCCTGTCATTCCGGACGCGCCCACCGAGCGCTTCGCGCTCGGCGATTCCATCATGCCAAAATCGAGCAGGCTCGATTTTGGGGCGATCCGGAACCCAGGGGATCGTAGGTCTGCGTGTTTGCCCCTGGGTTCCGGGTCTTGCTCCGCAAGCCCGGAATGACGGAGTACAGAGGGGAGACAGCCTTCAATGAACATGCTCGCGCGCTTGTAGCCACATGTGCGCAAAATGGCTACAAACCGCCGCGCCCTTCATTCACCGCCACGGCGCAAAATGCTTGGAGAGCTTCAAGCCCTGCCCCTGATAGTTCGAACCGCTCTCGCCGTAGAGTTTATCGACCGGCCCCGACAGTTTCTCGAACACCAATTTGCCCACCGGTTGGCCGTCCTCGACGAAAAACGGCACGTCGCGCGAGCGCACCTCCAGCACCGCTCGGCCTTCGTTAGGCGCAATGCCGAAGCCGGGATCGAAGAAGCCCGCATAATGTGCGCGGAATTCGCCGAGTTCTGGCCGGATCGGCGCCATCTCGGCGGCTTCATCGGCGGGGATGATCACGTTTTCCTTCGATGCGAAGATGTAGAATTGCCCAGGTTCGAGCACAACGCGCCCGCGCCGCGCTTCCAGAGGCTCCCAGAAATCACGCGGATCGTAGGCGCCGACGCGGTCCACATCGATGACCCCGGAATGGCGCTTGGCGCGGAATCCAACTGGCCCCTTGAGCGCGAGGTCCATGGTGAAATCGATTTCGCGTTTGGGATGTGGCGGCCCGCGCCGCAACCGCGCCTGGCTCAACCGCGCGCCAGTCCGGACCAGCACCGAGAACGTGCACGGACTGATCTCGGCCCAGAGCGGGCCGTGATAGCCCATCGGGATGTGATCGAACGATTGCGCGCCGTCGGTGATGAGGCGCGTGAACACGTCGATGCGTCCGGTGGAGCTTTTCGGATTGGCGGCGCCATGGATGTGCGGCGGCAGCGTGAACTCCTCCAGCACCTGTGCGAGGTACACGCAGCCGGTTTCCAGCACCGCGCCGCCGGTAAGATCGATCTCGTGCATAACCAACTCGTCGTCGAGACGATCCGCAACTTTAGCGCCGGCGCCGGGCAGGAAGCTCGCGCGCAGGCGGAACGCGGTCTCGCCAAGCCGCAGGTCGAGGCTCGCCGGCTGCACCTGATCCGGAAGGAAAGGCGCATCCGCCCCGATCCAACCCTGATCGATGGCGCGCTTCAATTCGCTGTCGGAAAGAACGCCGTGGGTGGTGGTCATGCGGCGGTCTTCCTCCCCTCCCCCTTGCGGGGAGGGGGTAGGGGGTGGGG
>JAKFYF010000098.1 GCA_021731005.1 Hyphomonadaceae bacterium | reverse complement strand
CGAACGCGGTCCAGATGGCTTCCAGGCCATGCCCGGCTGGCGCGACAGCCTGACTTCGCTTGAGCAGGAAGCTCTTCGCGACCGCATCGAGCGCGACACTGGGCGTGTGGCGCACTTCGCCCGCGACGGCGAGCGTGTGCATGGGCTCTACACGGGCCGCATTCATCTCGCCGAACAGAGCTTTGCGTTGATCGAGCACGACCGCACCGCAACGCTTGCGCCTTGGCGGCCGGCGATGGACCGCGCGCTCAATCAAGTGGTCGCCGGTCAAGTCAGAGGCATGAGTTTCGACTTCAAGTACGGTCGCGGCGCCGAGAAAGAGATCACCAAGGCGCTGGGGCTCGACATCGGCGGGCGCGGTTAGTGTGGCCCGACGTTTCCTGCTGTTGCCTCACGTTGCATTGTTGAGTGCGCACGGTCTCAAGCGCTGAACGCACTTGCGGCCAGGTGTCGCGACTTTCGTGCGGTCGATGATTCCGATTCAAACGCCGCTTAGGCAGCGCCGACCGTGGAGACGGATGCTGTATCCCCGCGTATCCGTGCGTTGCACTCGTACGCGCGTCAGACGCGAATTCGCGCATCAAGGCATGAGCGTTGACGCACGAGCGACTCAATGTTCGCCTTGTTGCGCGGAAAAGCTCGGAAAGGCAGAGCATGCAAGACGCACCGCTCGTTATGGTCGAGGGTCACGATCGGCTCTATTCGCGCAAGGATGCGGCGCGCTATCTCTCGGAGTTGGGGCTTGAGACCGCGCCGCAGACATTGGCCCCGCAAATTCCATGAAGGCACAGGGCCACTTTGCACGCACGTCGGCGTGCGGGCGATGTATTGGAAATCGGACCTCGACGATTACTTCCAGGCACACGTTTCGGCGCCCAGGCGTTCGTCGAGCGAACCCCGGCGGCCCCGGGGCGCCCGGTCCCAACAATGACAGCTTGGAGTTACCGCTCTCGCCAAGAGAGTGCTGCAAGAGACGGTGCACCGTGCTAGGGCACGGACGGCAGAGGTTCCTATGATGACGAACTCACTAGACCTGGGCGATGAAGAATTCGATCCCATCGATCTTCAGGTGGAAATCGAGTCCGCTTTTGGCCTTCGGCTGTCGGACGAAGAGGCCTCGTCTGTGCGGACCATGGGCGACCTGCACACGCTTCTCATGAATCACATCGGGCCCGCCGAGGGTGAGACGTGCCTCACGACGATGGCGTTCCTTCGTCTTCGTCGCGCCCTCGCACCTATTGCGCCCAACATTCGGTTGCGCCCCTCAACTCCGCTTTCGGAAATTCCTGCGAAGTCACCGAGAGCATTGTTCAATTCAATTCACTTGGAAAATGGCCTGAGGCTGCCGGCGCTGGGGATGGGCACGCTCACGGGCATTAGCGGCATTCTCTTCATGTCATTATTCGCGCTCGTGCCGATCTTAGCGCTCTTGAAGGTGTCATGGTTGGCGATTGGCGGCGTGATCTTCGGCGTGATTGCTTTGATGTGGCCGCTTCAGCGGCTTGACCCGTTACGCTTTCCGAGCGGTTGTGAAACCCTTGGCGACCTTTCACGAGCGATAGCCGCACACAACGCCGGCGCTCTTGCCCGTGAAGGTGCTAGGCTGGATTCGGAGACGGTTTGGCAGTCTCTGGTGCAGATCGTGGCGCAATACGCACTGACGCCGAAGCCCGACATCGGTCGCCAGACGACGATCCTTCGTGCCGCGTCCGCTTAGAACGAGTTCCGCATTTCGCCGACAGCCCGAGATCGTACGGCATTTCACTTTCGCTTAGTTTGCCTGCAACCACATGTCAGCGCCGCAGCGAAGAGGCGATAGCCCAGCCGCCGCATCAACGGCCTCTTGAAGGTCGCGAACCACCATCGGCATCCCTACCGTCTCGCCCACGTAATCAAGCACTCGCGCCCGTTCCTCGCCGACTTCGAATGTCAAGATTTGTCCAGACTGGTCCGTGATCCCCGATCCGTATTCCTCATTGAGCGAGAAGAAGTTTGCCGCGCGAAACTGTTCAATTAGGCGCTCGACAGCGTCCGGGCTTATAGAAAAACGGCGCAGAGGAGCATCGACCAAACGCGGCACGTGATCTTCACCCCATTGGACGGTGTGTCCACGGATCGTCACGCTACCATCCCCGCGAATTTGGAGGACATAGGAAGGGGAACGATCTCCCTCACAGAAGTAGAGGGCGGGCCACCTTTCCAAGGTTATTACTACGGAGTTCGGGTTGGATATTGTTGGAAACTGGCGCGGTGACGCGCGCCAGCGTTCAGCGGGCACAAGCAAACCCTTTCGACGATTTCCGCCTCCACCGCGCGGCCATCACGTTCGAAGGGGCGATATTGCCAACTCCCCATCTGCGAAGCGATCTGCTCTTGGCATGCGTCTGAGGCTAAATTGACGAGCCGCCCGGCTGGGGTCTGAACGCTGACAAAGCGCGCGTTGCCGCTACGGTCGATACGCAACGTGATAGATGCATGGTCGCCATATCCGACCTCCTGCATTCTCGAAATTTCATCGACGCATTGATCAGCGCCGCGAACTATCGGTTGCATCGAGCGGTGAGATGCGATTTCCGAGGCGTCAGAAATTACCAGCGGTTCGCTGGCACATCCGCTCAGCGAAGTCGCCACGCAGGCTAGAAAAGCGGATGCCGGACCCCTCACGCTCATGCTTCGAACTGTACGGGCGACCGGATACCGCGCAATCCCTGCTATGGGCCAATCGCGGGCTAACGCTTCAATCGTACGCCGGCGCCGCCGCTGGTGTCTTTCGCCATGAATACGATGCCGCCTTTTTCCAACGCGCGCTGAATCGCATCGCGGTTGGGCACGGTGCTCCGCTCCGGCCCTCGATCGCTCTCGATCCTTCGTACAGTCGCAAGCGAAACCCCGCTTTCGTCCGCCAGCGTTTGCTGGCTCCAATCCAACAGCGCGCGAGCAGCTCGAATCTGACCAGCAAGAAGCACTATTTTCGCTCACATGCGTTTTAATGTTGCGCGATAACGGCGCAGGTGATACTTTCTCGCTCACTAAATACTCGAAGGTCTAAACAATGTCTCGACGTCCCCCCGGAACGGCGAACGAGAGCGCACGCGCGCAGTCCCCGACACGCCGGCTTGTATTAAGTGCCGCGACGGCGCCGTTGCTTTCTGGGAGTCCGCCAGATCCTGCCGCGCCCGGGTGTGAGACTTGGCTTTCCCGTCACGCCGAACACGAGCGCCTAGGCAAGCGCTGGCAGCAGATCGAGACCCGGCTCTTCCGGGATCACAACTGGCCAAAACTAACGCGCGCCCAGCGCAAACGCTTCCCCGAAAAACATGAGATGGACGATCTCTATGATCGCATGGATGCGCTGCACGAAGAGAACCGCGTCCTACTCGCGTCGCTTCCTGCGCTCGTCGCGACTTCGCCGCTCGGCATCTGCGGCAAACTCGCTATCGCTGCGATCGAAGTGTGCCCTGAGGAGAATGAGGAAGCGCATCGCCTGATCGCCAGCATCCTGCGCGACTATCGCTCGCTGCACGGCGGCTGACGATGGATTGGGGTTCACTCGCCGGCTTTGCGCTTCTGATCACCGTGGCGATCATCATGCTGCGGCTGCTCTGGCATTGGCTGGTCATTCTGCTCGCGCTGGGTCCGCCGACCTATGCCGGCATCGTGGCCGGGCACTTCGTCGGCGTTCAGTTCGATAGCGTTGGCGCCGGCCTGTTCGCGGCAGTGATCGTCTCGGGCTGTCTCATTGAGACGGTTCGATACAGCTTGCGACGGGTCCGCTGATGGTTCGCCTCTCGCGCCGCAAGGTCGTCGCCGCTTTGGGTTCAGCGCCTCTGCTCGCAGACGGCAAGGTCACTGCTGCTGTCGCCGCCGACCCGGTGCTCCTGCTGTGCGCTCACTACGGCGAACTTGCGCGTCGCCAGGAACGGCTGATGCGCCAGTGGGGCGACCGCGAGGCATGGCTGGGCGACAACCGCGATTGGTTCAACCTCAGCAAAGCGGAGCAGCGTGCGCTGCCGCAGGCACAACTGCTCTACGCCATCGATGCGGAATACGAGCGCTGTGTGCGAGCGGGCGTTCGCATCGTCCGGCGATTGCGGAGCGTTCCCGCACTCACAGTGGACGGCGCCGCCGCCAAGCTGAGCGTCGTCGCGGAAATTATTGATCCAGAGGATTACCCAGGCGCGCATCGCGTCTTGCTGAGCGCCATTGAGGATTTGCGCGCCATCGGCCGGAAGGGCTGAGGCCATGCGCAAGTGGCGCGCAACCGGCCGGGTGTTCGACCGCTTCGAGTATCTGATACTCCTCAAGACCCCGCACCTCGACTTCGGAAAGTGGCGCCTGCACCAGGTCGAGGTGCTGGGTTGTTATTGCGATCACGAGGGCCTCTGCGCGCAGATCGACCGAGCGCAGCGCTGCGGCGACGTGATCACCCTCCGAGGGTTCGCAACGCGGATCAGACGGCCCGATCCGACAGGGAAGACGCATGGCGTGTCGTTGATTGTCACCGGCGTCCATACACACTTCGCAAACGCGCTGCGGCGGTTTCGCCCTGCGAGAGAAGCCGCGAACGCCAATTAGGCGTCACGCGCGGGGCTATCGCGATCGTTCGCTGGAAACGGCAGATGGTCGTTCGATGCGGGCCGCAACGGCTCATCAGACGATTGGCGCGGCGCACTGCACTGCTGGCGGAAGTAGTCGAGGAGATCGCACTCCCGGTACATCGCGCGGCTGCCGACGCGCATGCACATCGGTCCCTTCTTCTCGCAGAGTAGCCGGGCCAGCGTTTGCGCGGAGATCGTAAGGCCGAGTTCGGTCAGGAAGTTTGCGGCGTCCTTCCGCGATAGCAGGCGATTGATGCGTTGCAGACCGTTGCTGGTCATGTCCAACTCCTTCTGAGTTATCCACAGGCATGCCCGAGACTCAGCGCCGGATGCGCTCTGTCAACGGGCCTATCCGTGCCTATTGACGAGCATTCTCAGGCATGCCGCCAAGGGCGGAAACAACGGGAAACGATCGGCAACAACGGGAAACAACGAAGTGCCACCGTGCTCGCGCGCGCCAAGGGCAAGCGCGTGCCGCGCCGCGCTTCGCGCGTCCCTTGGCCCGCACTGCGCGCGATGGCTGACGTGAAAGCGTCGGGCCGCGGGGCGTCCCGACAATAAGTCGACGGCGCCTGCCGGCGGGCGTCGACCACGGGGCAGCCGAATCAGCGTTCAAAGGGGTGCCAACCGACGAACTAGGCTGACCTCATCGGGCGCAGGGATGGTGCCGCAGCCGTTTTGGTGGAGCTGTATGAAGGACACGTTGGAAAGGTGTGCAAGGCCTGCGTCACAGCACAGTGGTCCGGCGCACCGCGCTCCGCCCTCTTGTTGCGCATGCAAATCATGACATCCTGACGGGAACAATCTCCCGAGCGCGGAAGGCGCGGAGACGGCCATGAATGACGAATTGGACGACCGCTCGTACTTCTTCAACCGGCGCACTGACAAGGCGATAGTGAGCAAGCGCATCACCGATCGGCTCACCGGTCGCGACCTGCGCATTGTCTCCAAAATCGTCGATGGTTCTGAAGGGCTTCGTTTGGCGAAGGCGGGCGAAGAGCTCGTTCTGCGCACTACGCCCGCCGGTAGATATGAGATCAAAGCGACCATCTACGAGGACGATCGTGCGATCCGCACGCTGACCATCCAAAAATTCAATGCTGTGTCCGGCCCACACGACAAGCATCACTTCTCATTTGTGGGCTCTGAAATCGAGGAGTTCCTGGAGTTCGTGGCGGGCATTCGTTCCGTTCAATTGAGCGACGGCCAAAAAGTACACATCACCGACCAGCAGCTTCGCGACCTGGTACTCAATCGAGCCCAGGCGGCACGCATTTTTGCCAATCACGAGGCGTTGTTTGTGGAAGTGGCGGAAACGGCGGAGCTGGCCCGCGACCTTGTCGCGGTGGGTTATCGAAGAAAGCAGCTCGAGCGCTTCGACGCGCTGCTGAACGACGGCGACTATTTCGAATCCGAGCGCGATCACCTCGATTGTACGCCGGAAGCGCTCTGGCAGTCCTTCTTCGAGGCTAACACCTGGATATTTGGCTACGGGCTCTCGTTCCAATTCCTCAGCGGCTTAGACGAGAGAAAGTTAGAACAGGTCGTGCGAGGACACGACATCGAAGGCCCTGGAAAGCGCGCGGATGCCCTCCTCAAGACGCGTGGCTATCTGAACTCAATCTGTTTCGCCGAAATAAAACGTCACGACACGCCACTGTTGGAGGCGAGACCATATCGACCGGGATCGTGGGCACCGTCTCGGGAGCTAGCCGGAGGAGTGTCGCAGGTTCAGGCGACTGTCCAGAGCGCCCGAGAACTGTACGCGCGAACGCTGGAGCCGACTGACGCGGACGGCAATCCAACCGGGGAGACGCTGTTCAATATCGAACCGCGCGCGTTTCTTGTGGTCGGCAGCCTGTCGCAGTTCTTGGCAGCGAACGGCATCAACGAGCAACAGTTCCGCTCCTTCGAACTTTACCGACGAAACACATTGCGCCCGGAAATTATCACGTTTGACGAGTTGCTAGAGCGAGCGCGGCACATCGTCGAACACCGCAACTAGTTTACGAAGTCGGGGCCGTGGGCTCGTGCTTCGCGACCATTTTCATCGCATTGGCGAGCATGCGCCCAATGCTTTCACCGAATTCTGAAACCGTCGCCCCAGAATATCGCGCCTTTAATGATATGATGAGGTTCGGTGCCTCCTCCAGGTGCGAGGCATCAATATCGTCGGGGTATCGGTCGCCGGCGAAGTGCGCAAGCCGGCGCTCTTGGATTTTTTCGACAAGTCCGAGGAAGCGAAGGTAGAGGACCGCGCACTCGTCCGCGATTTCCCGATCTTCGCGAATGATCGACTGAGTGAGAGTATCGTCGGCAATGATAGAGAGCGTTGCGAAGTTCGACGTCTCGGACATTTTTGTACCGAGCTTGGCACCGTACCGCTCGCCATAGGCTTCGGCGTCTGCAAAGCGGCGATCATGCGCCTCGCCAAGCGCACGCTCGACCTCGGACACGCCGGCACCGAGCGATAACTCCTCAACGCGTTTGTCGACGTCGCTCGCCGGCACGCCCCAATCTGCCGCAAGACGCCGCACCGCACAGCGGAACGCCGCTTCCGCTTCCGCTCGCCGGCCTCCAACGTGCGCCGGCCTGGCGTCGAATTCTTCATAACGCGCAGCGAGCCATTCCTTGTAGAACGCAATGAGTTCATCCCAATCCACCCCCGGGAAGAAGCCGCGTCCGGTCGGATATTTCTCCTCATAGTTCTGAAACACATCCGGGAAGGTGGCGCGCGCCAAATCTAGTTTTGCCTTGTGATTGCGGGGTGGCTCAACGGATTTGCTGATAATCAACGCGGAGAGCACGGCGTCGATTGCGGAATAGCCTTCTGCGATGGCGTGCCGAGCGGTCCCCGCGAATTCGCAGTTGTGCAAATGATGGCGCGCAATAACGAGGCTACTGATCACTTCTTTGTCCACGCCCTTCTCCTTCACGTTTCGTGCCAGAACGTAGTGGCGCTCCGACTCGACGGGCGCGGGCTTGGCCGCGCTAAGCCGAGATGGCGTTTTGCCGATCGCGTGCAGCGATGTCTTCCTCCGTCAGCGCACGCTTGCCGACAACGACGTGATGGATTGGGCTTCCGTACATCGGGAAGAGTTGGATTCGCACGCCGACTAGGGTGTCGCTCTCGCCTGCGAACACGCCGACCTCCAACCTGCATGAAACCTCGGAGTCGTTTGGCTCTGGGATGTGCGGTTCGCCGCCGACATAATGGCAGTAGCACTTCGACTGCCCGAGTATGACATCCGGCAGAAGGTGCTCGAACGCGTCGAAGCCGAACTCCGCGATAGCAAACGCATGCGCCGTCTTAGCCAAGAAGCGAAAATACCTTTCGGGTTCTAGCTTCGCGACGCTGAGCCCCACATTTCCCGCATGTCCGGTGATGGCCTTGAACGCGTTGATGTACGCCGCCGTCTCTTCTTCGCTGACACGCGCCCAGCCTTCACCGAGGATTTCCTCGCTCGCTGTTCGCCCGGCAAACATGCCGGCAGCGGGCAAAAGCCAGCTCAGCAACACGAGTGGAATCTGATTTGGCGGCATGGTCCATGAATAGACGTCGATCGCTTCGCCATCGTCATTGAGTGGCGCCATTCGCACGGGCCGCTCTTTGGTGCGATCTTTCTTGTTCCGCGTCGGTGTACCAGCTCTCGCGCGAAAAGCGCCAAGCGTTGTGCTGAGGCAATAGCTCTCAAACTCTCTGTTGATAATCTCGGCACAAGGGCGGCAACTCGCCTTCTCGAAGATGATGGTGTCGCCAGCGAGCGCGAACGGCACAATATGCTCGTCTTCGAGCGGGAGATCAGAACGCCCGCAATAGATGCACCGGCCGGGTGAAGGGTAAGATTTCGACTCTCGGCGCGAGTAGTCGAAGTTCACAGTCTCTGTGCGCATAGCTTGCCGGCTTCCAAACGGGCGCGGCCGGTGTCCGTGATCACGAAGCGGCCGCCGCCCTCGGTTTCGATCAAACCCAAGTCTTCCATGGCTTCCGCATCATGCCTGTTGATCCATCGCCGAGGCCCGCCGCGCTGGAACCTGTCCGGCATTCTCAAGAGTTTGAGGATTTGCTCTTCTGTCATTCAGTTCGTCCCGTCCATTTCCCAGCTGCGTCGAAATTCGGCGACGCAGCTGCGCCGGCAGCGTTCCAGAGCGTATCGAACGTCGCACGGAATGCGGCGCCGACTTCGGCGTCGGTGTCAAAGGCTTCGATCATCGCTAGCGGGAGCGTCAGCTCGGAGCGTGTCACTTCGGCGCCGCGCACGCCGAACTCGCGCGGCAGCGATGCGCCGCGCGTGCCCTCGATGGTGGCGATCGCGTAGATCGGCGGCGCCACGCCCAGCGACACCAGCGCGGCACCGTACTTCTTCGCGTGCTTAACCAGCTGGTTCTCGAAGTAGGTCGCGTAAAGGTCGGTAGAGTCCGCGTTGACCACGCCGATCTTGACGCCTTCGACAATGCCGTTCCGCTGCACCAGCGTATATTGTCGGCACGGATCGCCCGCGCTGTAAAAGAGAGCTCCCTCATACGCGAAGCGGTTGTTGTATCCCGTCGATCCCATGGGCCAGAATTCCATGCCCATGCTCTGAACGTGTGCGAGATCGACCGGCGAAGCGATCGCGAACGCATCCGCCGGGATCAGGTGCAGGATCAGCGCTCTGGCGTCCGTAGCGAGGTTCGGCACTATGTCGCCCGTGCGTAGTGCGGCGCGGCGTTGCGCGTGCCAAGACGCGGCGCGTTCGCCGAACTCAGCGGATTGGCCGAAGAGATTGCGCAGATCGGTGACATTGGCTTCGTATGCCCCGGTAGAATTGCGCAGCCAGAAGCGATTGGAGCCGGCGGTTGTGACACGATGGGGGCGCGAGGCGCTGCGCGGGACGTCGATGGCGATGACGACGCCACCACCGACGGCGACGCTCTCGATTGTCACGCCGTAGAGCCTCGGCTCAAGACCCGAATGCAGAAGGCTTTCGATGCGGCTGCGCTCGGCTTCTGCCACTGCCGCCGCCATCGGCTTCAGCTCTTTCGCGGCGTTGTTCTCCTCGCCGATGCCGATGAAGAGCTGACCACCTACGGTATTCGCCAGTGCACTGATGTCTTTCAAGCACTCCTTCTTGCCGGCGTCGTTCGGCGCCCAGGGCTCAGCTTTGAATTCCAGGTCGACGCGCTCAGCGGCGCGGGCGTCGATCATGCGGGTGATTTGCTCGGTATTTGGGATGCGGGCCATCGCGACGATGTCGGTATGCGGCTCTCATTCCGCAAGGGAATGCCACGCCAAGATTCCCGACGAGCAGGCATTCAAAGTGACGAGCGGGCCCCGAAAACTCGAAGTCGTACATTCTGTGAGTATTGCCTGGACGGCAAAAAGCGGATCGATCAGCGCCACGTTGAGCGCAGCGGCAAACCGCGAAGCGATGACAGCGGACCTGCAATTCGATAAAGCAGAACCCCGCCGGCTAGGGGCCTATTTGGTGTCTGGCGGTGGATAACTTGCCGGAGCTGAGCACTCCGCACCACGTAAGTGATTGAAGTGATTGGTGGTGGCGGGTGGACTTGAACCACCTACCTTGGGGTTATGAATCCCACGCTCTAACCAGATGAGCTACGCCACCGAAGGGCCGGACACATAGCGGCGTGGGGCCGGCCGGGCAAGCGCGCGAGGACCGCGGCGAGCGCCTGATTTCGATCCAGAGCAAGATTGTTACGCGCGGCGTCGTGTTGGCGCTTGCTCGCTCGCCCTTGACGCGCAAGATTGGATGAAATTCCCGTGGCCTGAGCCTTTGGAGGAAATCTTGACCGACGAGCTGGACGCCATCGACGTCCGCATCCTCGACCTTCTGCAGCAGGACGCCAGTCTCTCCATCGCCGACATAGCCGAGCGAGTGGGGCTGTCCTCGTCGCCAGCCTGGCGGCGCATCGAGCGGCTCAAGAAGATCGGCGTCATCCTCAAACAGGTCACTTTGCTCGACCACGAAAAACTCGGCCTCACCTTCGAGGTGATCGCATCGGTCAAGCTGCAATTGCCGACGCGCGACAATCTCGAGAAGTTCGAGGCGGCGGTCGCCGATTGGCCGGAGGTGGTCGATTGCGCCACGGTAACCGGGGCGGTTGATTACATGTTGCGCGCCATCACCCGCGACATTCACGCCTACGACGATTTCCTGCGCGACAAGATGCTGGCGCTTGGGCTTGTGTCGGATGTGCAGTCGCGCATCGTCATACGCGTTCCCAAGCGCACGACCGCGGCGCCGATCGCGCTGGCGCCGGTCGGGCAAGCCTGAGCAATGGCGCGCACGCAGGCGCTGGATTATGATGATCGGCGCGAAGCGATCGTCGCCGCGGCCGCGGGTCTGTTCGCGCGCGAGGGTTTCGACGGCGCGTCGGTGTCCGATCTGGCCAAACGCTGCAAGACCTCGAAGGCGCTGATCTATCATTATTTCAAATCGAAGGAGGACATTCTTTACGAGGTGATGATCGGCCACGTGCGCGCGCTCGATGTCGCCGCGCGTCAGGCTGCGGCTGGCGAGGCAGGGCCGGAGCGCAAATTGCGCGAGCTCGCGCATCGCTTCTTGGCGCTCTATGTCGGCGCCGCCGACCGCCACAAGGTGCTGCTGAACGACCTGGGCCAGCTGCCGAAGCCGCGGCGGGCCGAGATCGTCGCCGCGCAGCGCGGTCTGATCGAAACCGTGCGCAAATTGCTGGTGCAGATCGAGCCGGCGTTGAAACGCAAGCGCGGCGACAGCGTGGCGGCCGCGATGCTGTTCTTCGGCATGATCAATTGGACCCACACCTGGTTCGATCCGAAGGGCGCGGTCTCCACTGGCGCGCTCGCGGAAATGGCGGTTGATTTAGTGCTTGGGGGATTGGCGAAAGTGGGGCAGTGACACCCGGAGCGCCGGCGCCATTGCCGGCGCGCCCGCGTGCAAACACGATGGCCGGCGTGGGTTGAAGCAAGGATGCCGGCGCGGGCGCCGGCGCTCCGGCTCAAACATCGTAACTCAGCGCCACGCCCTCGCTCACCGGCGTAGCCTGGCAGGTAAGCACATAGCCATCGGCCAGTTCGTCGGCCGAGAGCCCGTAATTCACCTTCATCTCGACTTTTCCAGCCGTGACCTTTGCGCGGCAGGTGGCGCAGACCCCGCCTTTGCATGCGAACGGCGCGGGCAAGCCGGCGGCGCGGACATTGTCGAGGATCGAACGTTTCTCAGGATCGAAAGTGACGTTCACGCGCCGGCCATTAAGCGTCACGCTCATTTTCAAGCCCGCCGCCTTCTCTTCAAGCGCGCGCGCGGCGGCGAGCTGTGCGGCCGATAGTTCCGCCGTGGTGAAGCGTTCGATCAGCACGCGCGCCTTGGCGACGTCGCGCGCGGTCAGCGCCTGTTCGACGGCGTCCATCATCGGGCCGGGCCCGCAAATGAAGAAGGCGTCGATGCTCGCGGGCGCAATTAAAGTCGCGAAAATTTCCTCGCACTTATCACGATCGAGACGGCCGTTGAAGAGAGCAATCTCTTCTTCTTCGTCCTCGAGGAAGTGGTAGAGGGCGAGCCGCTCCATGTAGCGATCTTTCAGCCCGGCCAATTCCTCCAGGAACATGATCCCCGCCGACGTGCGATTGCCGTAGCACAGCGTAAAGTGTGAACGCGGTTCGATCTCGAGCGCGGTCTTGATCAAGGAGAGAATGGGGGTAATGCCCGAGCCGCCGGCGAAGGCGGCGTAGCGGCGCTCGGCGTGCGGCGCGAAATTCCAGGTGAAGCTACCGTGCGGCGCCATGGCTTCGAGTGTGTCGCCAACCTTGAGGCCGTCATTGGCCCAGCCGGAAAAGACGCCGCCGGCGATGTGTTTGATCCCGATCTTCAGCACACCCTCGCGCGGCGAAACGCAAAGCGAATAATTGCGCCGGACTTCCGCCCCGCCGATATCGCGGCGAAAGGTCAGATGTTGGCCCGCCTTGAAGGAGAAAAGCGGGGCCACAGCGGCTGGCGCCGCCAAGCGCACGCACACCGAATCCGGCGTCTCGCGTTTGACTTCGACCACGCGCAACGGGTGAAAATCGCGGCTCATCAATGGCACTTGAAGCGGTCGAACGGCTCCGCGCACGCCAAGCAGCGCCACAGCGCCTTGCAGGGCGTCGACCCGAAGCGGCTCAGCTCCTCGGTGTTGAGCGAACCGCAGCGCGGGCATTGCGCCGGCGCGTCATTGTTCAGCGATGCGGCGCCCGCGCCCTTCGGCGGGGGTGCGATGCCGTAGGCGCGCAATTTCTCGCGGCCCTCGTCGCTGATCCAATCGCTGGACCAGGGTGGGGAGAGCGTGGTCTCGATGCGCACATGCGCGAAGCCCGCTCCATCGAGCGCGGCGCGAACGCTCTGCTCAATGTAGAGCGTCGCCGGACAGCCGGTGTAGGTCGGCGTGATGACGACGCGATCGGCATGGACCTCGCGCACGATGCCAAGTTCGGTGATCGAGATGGCGGGGATTTCAGGGTCGGGGATATCGGCGAGGAGGGCGCGGACCTCTTGGACCGCCTGCGTCTCGCCGGCGCAGGCGTTGCAATCCCTCAGACCTGTGCCGGTTGAATCACTGACGCCGGCGCGGACGCCGGCGGTCCAAGAGGGCGCGGTCATCACCACATCGCCCCCGGATAAGCGCGCTGCAGAAACTGCATTTCGCTCAGCAAATGCCCGAGGTGCTCGCTGTGATGGCCTTCGCGTCCGCCGAGGACCGGGCGGCGCTGTGCCGGGCGGGAAAGCATCGCATCCGCGAGCACGGACTCGATGCGCGCGTCCCAGGCCGGACGCAACTGGGCTTTGTCGATCGCGACACCCTGCTTGAGCAGCGTGTTGTCGAGCGCATCCATCGCGAACAATTCGTCCACGAAACGCCACATCCAATCGAGTCCGGCGCTCATGCGCGCTTTGCTTTCGTCGGCGCCATCGCCGAGCCGCACAACCCAATCGCTTGCGAGTTGGGCGTGATAGGTCACTTCCTTCACCGCCTTGGCGGCGATCGCGGCTAGGCGCGGCTCGCTTGAACCCGTGAGCGCATCAAACAGCAGCTCCTGAAAGTGGGAGAACAGGAATTGCCGGGCAATGGTTTGCGCGAAATCGCCGTTCGGCTGCTCCACCAACAGACAATTGGTGAAATCAAGCACGTCGCGCTTGAACGCGAGCGCGTCTGCGTCGCGGCTTTTTCCCTCGACTTCACCAGCGACGCCCAAGAAGTGCGTCGCCTGGCCCACCAGATCGAGCGCGACATTCGCGAGCGAAAGGTCTACCTCGAGCGCTGGGGCATGGCCGCACCATTCGCTCAAACGCTGACCAAGAATGAGCGAATCGTCGCCGAGGCGAAGCGCATAAGCGGCGAGCGGGGGAGGCGCCGCCATTAGATGTGCTTCACGTTCGCGGGGATGGTGTAGAATGTGGGGTGCCGGTAAATCTTGTCTTCCGCGGGTTCGAACAACGGACCTGCCTCCGCCGGATCGGAGGCCACGATCCGCGCGCTCTCCACCACCCAGAGACTCACGCCTTCCATGCGCCGCGTGTAGGCGTCGCGCGCGTGTTCAAGCGCCATCTTGGCGTCGGCGGCGTGCACGCTGCCGGCGTGGCGATGCGAGAGCCCGCCCTTGCCGCGGATGAACACCTCCCATAGAGGCCAATCGTTGTTCATGGAATTCTCCGCTCTCTGGGCTGCCCTCGCGGGCGTGTTTGTGTTCTTGGTGGGTTCGTTGTGCCTTCGTGTTTAAACACAAAGGCGCCAAGGGTGCACAAAGTGCACGAGGAAAAGCGCCGGCTCTCCATATTGCCTACTCCGCCGCCAGTTTCGCTGCCGCGCGCTTGGCAGCGTGCGCTTGCGCCGCGTCGCGCACCCAAGCGCCCTCGTCCCAGGCTTTCACGCGCGCTGCCATGCGCTCTCTCGCCACCGGGCCTTCGCCGCGCACCACGGAATAAAATTCCTCCCAATCGATTTCACCGAAATCGTAGGCCCCCCGCGCCTCATTCCATCTGAGTTTTTTGTCGGGGATTCTGAGGCCGATGGCTTCGGCTTGCGGCACGCTGACATCGACAAATTTCTGCCGTAGCTCATCATTGGTTTCGCGCTTGATGCGCCAGCGTATGCTCTGCTCGGTGTTGGGGGATTTGTCGTCCGGCGGCCCGAACATCATCAGGCTCGGCCACCACCAGCGGTTCAAGGCGTCTTGCGCCATGCGTTTCTGCTCGCGTGAACCGGCCGCCAGCGCCATCATGATTTCGTAGCCCTGGCGCTGATGGAAGCTCTCTTCCTTGCAAACGCGCACCATTGCACGCGCGTAAGGGCCATACGATGTGCGCTGCAGCGGAACCTGGTTCATGATCGCCGCGCCATCGACGAGCCAGCCGATGGCGCCGATATCGGCCCATGTCAGCGTGGGGTAGTTGAAGATTGTGGAGTATTTGGCGCGCCCAGAGTGCAGCGCCTCGATCATCTCCGCGCGCGATGTGCCGAGCGTTTCCGCGGCGGCGTAGAGATAAAGCCCGTGGCCGCCTTCGTCCTGCACCTTCGCAAGCAGGATCGCCTTGCGCCGCAGGTTCGGCGCGCGCGTGATCCAATTGCCCTCCGGCAGCATGCCGACAATTTCCGAGTGCGCGTGCTGCGAAATCTGCCGTACTAGGGTCCTGCGGTAGGCCTCCGGCATCCAATCCTTCGGCTCGATGAATTCGTCATTGGCCACGCGCGCCTCGAAGGCTGCCAACAGCGCGGGATCCTCCTGGGCGAGCGGAATGGGCTCGGATTTTTTCTTGTCCTTGCCGGAAAGGTCTGTGGTGTACATGGAGGCTCCAAAAACCAAGTCTAGGATAAGCCGACCGTGCGGTCAATTAATTCCGGTCGAGCACCGACCCGCCGACCGCGCGGGAAAGCCCCGTGAATTCAGCAATCGCGCGCCCCGCATCGGTGCGGACGCTGACGCGGTAGGCCCCCGACTTTCCGGTGCGGGCGCTTTCCTGCGCTTCAGCCACGAGGGTCTCACCCAAATGTGCGGGGGCAAGGAACGCAATGCTGGCCTGTTGGGCCACGGTGTTCTCGTCGCGGGAATTGCAGGCATAGGCGAAGGCGGTGTCGGCGAGCGCGAAAATCATGCCGCCGTGGGCGATGGCGTGACCGTTGAGCATGTCCGCGCGCACGCGCATGCGGACGCGCGCATAGCCCTCGCGCGCCTCTTCGATCTCGATCCGCCAGGTAGGGCCGGTTCCTTCGCGCGCGAGCATGGCCTCCGCCACCCGCCGCGCCAGCGCATCCGCTTCTTTCATCGCCGCCTCGCGAATTGACCTGCCGCGCGTTCTATCTTAGGCCACCCCACACGAGGCGGCCATGGAATTCGAGACCATCATCCTGCACAGCGAGCACGGCGTCGCACGGGTGACGCTCAATCGGCCCGATCGGCTCAACAGCTTCACCGTGCAGATGCATGACGAACTTTCGCGCGCGCTGGAGGCTGTTTCGAGAGAGGGCGCCCGCGTTCTTGTGCTGACCGGCGCCGGGCGCGGTTTTTGCGCCGGGCAGGATCTGGCGGACCGCGCTGTCGCGCCGGGGCAGGGAGTTGATCTCGGGGAGTCTCTGGAGAAACGGTACAAACCCCTGATCCGCCGGCTCGCGGGACTGGAGATGCCGGTGATCTGCGCGGTCAACGGCGTCGCCGCCGGCGCCGGCGCCAACATCGCACTTGCCTGCGATATCGTCATCGCCGCGCGCGGGGCGAAGTTCATCCAGTCGTTCGCCAATATTGGTCTCATTCCCGATTCCGGCGGCACCTGGACGCTCCCGCGGCTCGCCGGGCAAGCGCGCGCACTGGGATTGGCGCTAACCGGTGAGCCGCTCAGCGCCGAGCGCGCCGAGGCGTGGGGGGTGATCTGGAAATGCGTCGATGACGACAAGCTCAGCGAGGAAGTGGACGCGCTCGCCTCGAAATTCGCCGCAGCGCCGACGCGGGGCCTGGCGCTGACGAAGAAGCTTTTGCGCGAGAGCGGCGCTCGCACGCTTGAGGCGCAACTCGATGTCGAGCGCGACGCCCAGAGCGCGCTTGGGCGCACAGAGGATTACAAGGAAGGCGTGGCTGCGTTCATGGAAAAGCGGCCGGCAAGGTTTACGGGCAACTAGAAACGAAATTGGAGCGCGCCGCTTCCAGCGGCGCTTGCGGGGCCGGCGGCCCCGCGCTCCTCGTGACGAACGTTGGAGCGAGAAATGAAGCCCATCACGTTGCAGAACTACGCCGAAGGCCGCTGGGTCGCCGGGAGCGGTGCGCTTGCGGAACTGCGCTCGGCGATCGATGGGGAGGTGGTCGCGCTCACGTCCTCGCAGGGGCTCGATTTCGCGGCGATGCTGGGCTTCGCGCGAAAGCAAGCGGCGTCTTCGCTGCAAGCGATGACATTCCACGACCGCGCGAAGATGCTGAAGGCGCTCGCTGAAGCGCTGACAGCCCGCAAGGAGGAGCTTTACGAACTCAGCTACAACACCGGCGCGACCAAGGCCGATGCCTGGATCGACATTGACGGCGGCATTGGCACGTTAGCGGTGTACCAAGGCAAGGGTCGGCGCGAACTGCCGAACGAACGCATCCTGATCGACGGCAATGTCGAAGCGCTCTCCCGCAATGGCACATTCCAGGGCTTGCACGTCTACACCTCGCTCCAGGGCGTGGCGGTGCACATTAACGCCTTCAATTTCCCCGTCTGGGGTATGCTGGAGAAACTCGCGCCCACGTTTCTCGCCGGCATGCCGGCTATCGTGAAGCCGGCGAGCGCCACCGCCTACCTGACCGAAGCGGCGGTGCGCATCATGCTGGAGGCGAACGTGCTTCCGGCGGGCGCGCTGCAACTCATCGTCGGCGCGACAGGCGATCTGTTCGACCATTTGACCTGCCAGGACGTCGTTTCGTTCACCGGTTCGGCAAGCACAGCCATGAAGTTGCGCACGCACCCGACCATCGTGCGCGAGAGTGTGCGCTTCGTCGCCGAGCAGGATTCCCTCAACGCCTCGGTGCTCGGACCCGACGCGACGCCGCAATCGCCAGAGTTCGATCTTTTCATCAAGGAAGTCGCGAAAGAGATGAGTGTGAAAGCGGGCCAGAAGTGCACCGCCATCCGCCGCGCGATCGTGCCGGCCGCACTCCTGGACGCGGCGGAACAGGCGCTGAAGGAGCGCTTGTCGAGGATCGTTGTTGGCGATCCGCGCGAAGAGGCGACGCGCATGGGCGCGCTGGTGAGCACAAGCCAGCGCGAAGACGTGCGGGCCAGGATCGCGGAACTGGCGCGCGACAGCGCAATTGTGTTCGGCGACCCCGGTGCGGCGCCGGTGAACGCAAAAGGCGCGTTCATGTCGCCCGTGCTGTTGCGCTGCGAGCGCCCGAGGGACGCGCGCGCCGTGCACGATGTCGAGGCGTTCGGACCGGTGACGACGCTGATGGCGTACGCAGACCGTTCGGAGGCGTTTGAACTCGCCAATCGCGGCAAGGGATCGTTGGTGATGAGCGTCTTTACCCATGACACCATGTTTGCTGAAGACATCGTGCTCGATTGCGGCGCCTTCCACGGCCGCATCGCTTTCATCGATCGCGACAGCGCCAAGGAAAGTACGGGCCACGGCTCGCCGATGCCGCATCTGACCCATGGCGGTCCCGGCCGCGCCGGCGGCGGCGAGGAGATGGGCGGGGTGCGCGGGGTGATGCATTATATGCAGCGCAGCGCGCTGCAGGGGCACCCGCGCGTGCTTTCTTCGATCGTCAGTCGCTTCATCGCCGGCGCGCCAACCAAGGACGCAGGCGCGCTGCATCCGTTCCGGCTCAAATTCCACGATCTCGCGCTCGGCTATCAGCTCAAAACCAAGCCGCGCGAAATCACCATGGACGACATCGAGCATTTCGCGCGCTTCACCGGCGACACCTTCTACGCGCACATGGACGAAGAGGCCGCGCGCGCCAATCCTCTGTTCGGCGGACGCGTCGCCCACGGCTATCTGATCCTGGCGTTTGCGGCTGGTTTGTTTGTCGATCCCGATCCGGGGCCCGTGCTCGCGAACTATGGGCTCGACAATTTGCGGTTCGTAAAACCAGTGAAACCGGGGGAGGCAATCTCGGTTTCGCTCACGGTGAAGGAGAAAACGTTGCGCAAGCCGGATCAAGGCGAAGTGCGCTGGGACGTGGTGGTGAGCAATGGCGCGGGCGAAACCGTGGCGGCCTACGATCTGCTGACCATGAACGCGGCTTGAGAGCAATGGCCTGACGAGACGGGCGCGCAAACCTGGAGCGCCGGCGCCCAGCGCCCGAGCGGTGGCAGGCGCCGATGCCGGCGAGGGCGCCGGCGCTCCGGGCGAAAGCCTCGCCTCCCTCACTTCACCTCGAAGCCGTCGGCTCGCGCCAATTGCGGAAACAGCCGCATCCAACCCAACGATGCGGCGACCGCCGCGACCCCGCCGAGGCTTACCGCCGCCACCGGGCCAAGTACGCGCGCCATCAGTCCAGCCTCGAAATCGCCAAGCTCGTTCGAGGCGGAGATGAACACGAAGCTCACCGCCGCCACCCGCCCGCGCATTTCGTCGGGCGTGGCCAATTGCACCAGGGCATGGCGCACATAGACCGAGACCATGTCGACCGCCCCGGCGAAAGCGAGCGCGGCGGCGCTGAGCCAGAACGATTGCGAAAGCCCAAACACGATGGTGGCGAGCCCGAACGCGATCGTCGACCCGAACATCCAAAGCCCGACGCGGCGGCGGATCGGCGCTATTGCGAGCGCCAGCGAGACCGCGGCCGCACCCACCCCCATCGCGGCGCGCAGCAGGCCCAGTTCATTTGGGCCCGCATGCAAAATGTCGCGGGCGAACACCGGCAACAGCGCCACCGCCCCGGCAAGCAGCACGACCACGAGATCGAGCGAGATCGCGCCCAGCACCAACCTGTTGCTCCACACATAGCGCAGACCCTCCGCGATCATGGAGAGCGCCTGGGCGTCCTTTGCGGGCGGCTGCGCCGGCGCCTTGAGCGTAGCGAACTGCAAGCAGGCAAGGCAAAGCAGCGCCAGCGAACACAGATAAGGAGCCATCGCGCCCAAGCCGTACAGGATTCCACCCAGCGCCGGCCCGACGATCATCCCCGAATTGAACGCAAGCGAAGACCAGGCGACGCCTTGAGGTAATTCCTCGCGCGTCAACAGCATCGGCATGAGCGCGCTGGCGGCCGGCGGCAGGAAGGCGTTGAGAGCGCCATTGATGGCGGCGGCGGCGAACACGGCCGCAATAATCGCGTCGGCGCCAAGATTGGCGGACGCGGCCAGGCTGGCGGCGATCAGGACTTTCGCGGCTGTGCATGCTGTCAGGATGTGCTGGCGGTTGTAGCGGTCCGCGGCTTGGCCGCCGAACAACGAGAGCGGCAGCAGCGGCAGAAATTGCGCCAACCCGACCAGCCCCAGCATGAACGCTGCGTCCTCAATGCTCTGGCCGCGCCCGCGCGCCGCGTCGTAAACCTGCCACAGCATGGCGGTGAGCTGCATCTGCATAGCGAGCGTTGCGAGCCAGCGCGCCGCCAAATAAGCGGTGAAGCGCCGGTTGGTAAAAATCTGCAGGGAGGGAAGGGCGGCCAAGCGAGTCGCAGTATGGACCAGCCCCGCCTCTGCCGGCAAACTCCCTCGCGCAATTGACGCACCGCATTTGTGCTCCTACAGGGCGCGGCCCGTGTCTGAAGCCCTTGGAGAAGACCTTGGCGGTGAGTTTCGTTTCGGAAAAACCCGAGCATGCCGCCGCGATCGAGGCGGTGCTTGGGCGCGCCTTCGGCCCCGGCCGCTATGCCAAGACCAGCGAACGCGTGCGCGAGCGGGGCGCGGCGGCGGAACCGGCGCTGTCGCGCGTGGCGCTCGACGGCGCGGTGGTTGGGATATGCCGCATCTGGCGCATACAGGCGGGCGCGCCGGCGTACTTCCTCGGGCCGCTCGCGGTCGATCCGGCGGCGCAAAGCGCGGGCATTGGCCTTGAACTCTCGCGCGCGTGTGTCGCGGCTTGCCGCGCGGCCGGCGGCGCCGGCGCCATTGTCAC
>JAKFYF010000159.1 GCA_021731005.1 Hyphomonadaceae bacterium | reverse complement strand
GATTTCGGCGCCGCCGACCAGGATTTCGTGCTGCAGATCGACCAGATCTTCCGACGATCAGGACGGCGACCAGTTCGACACCAACGGGCCGGCGCCTGGCGGCAATGTAACCAACACGGACTACGCCAGCACGGTTAACGTCGCTGACGCCGATCCGCGCATCATCTCGAATCTGATCTCGGATCAGACGGCGGCCAACCTCGCCGCGGCGATCGCCAATGGCGGCGCCGCAGCGGTCATGAGCCCCGGGTTGGATGGCATTTTTGGCACCGTCGACGACCGCGAAGTGTTCTTCATCCCGAACACGACGCCTGACGAAGGGCTGTCCGCGCAGTTCAACTCGTGGTTCACGTTCTTCGGCCAGTTCTTCGATCACGGCCTCGACCTGGTCGATAAGGGCGGCAACGGCACGGTCTACATTCCGCTGATGGCCGACGATCCGCTGATCGCGGGCGCGGATGGAATTTTCGGCAACTCCGACGACTTGCCGGTGCAACAGCGCTTCATGGCGGTCACGCGCGCCACTAATTCTTCGGTGAGCCCCGGCGCCGACGGCGTGCTCGGGACGTCCGACGATGTGCACCTCCACAACAACGAAACCACGCCGTTCGTCGACCAGAACCAGACCTACACCTCGCACGCCTCGCACCAAGTGTTCCTGCGCGAATATGCGCTCAATGGCGCCGGCAACCCGGTTTCCACCGGCCGCTTGATCGACGGCATGGTCAATGGCGGGATTGGCAACTGGGCCGAAGTGAAAGCGCAAGCCGCCGACATGCTCGGCCTGCGCATGAACGACATGGATGTGTTCGACGCACCGCTCTTGGTGACCGACGCGTACGGAAAGTTCGTCCCCGGCGCGAACGGCTTCGCGCAGGTGTACGTGAACATCGCGATCGTCAACAGCACGACCGGCGCGGTGATCTCGACCGTACCGGGCAGGTTTGCCGTAGAGGGCGCAAACACCGACCCCGACGACGGCTTGCAAGGACGTGACTTGCACAGCATCGAGGCCGACGAGGTGCCCGGCTTCACCCCCGGCACGCTGCCCCCTGGGCAGGAATACAGGGTCACGCCCGCCGGCAGCGGCCACGCCTTCCTCAACGACATCGCCCACAATGCGACGCCGGGAACCGTGTTCGACCTCGACGGCATTCCAGGCGGCCCGCTCGGCGTGGTTCAAGCCGATGCCGACGGTGTCGCGGGCAACACCATCGCCACCGACTTCGCCGGCCGCAAGGTCGCCTATGACGACGAATTGCTCGACGCCCACTTCATCACCGGCGACGGCCGCGGCAACGAGAATATTGGCCTCACCTCGGTCCATTTCATCTTCCACGCCGAACACAACCGCATGGTTGAGCACCTGAAGGACGTGGCGATCGCATCGAACGATGTCGGCTTCCTCAACGAGTGGCTGTCAACGCCGGTAGTGGCGCTGCCGGTTACGCAGGCTGAGATCGATGCGCTGCAATGGAACGGCGAGCGCATCTTCCAGGCCGCGCGCTTCAGCACCGAGATGCAGTACCAGCACCTGGTGTTCGAAGAATTCGCGCGCAAGGTGCAGCCGCAAGTCGATGTGTTCCTGATGGAAGGTCAGGGTTACGATTCGACCATCAACCCGGCCATCGTCGGCGAGTTCGCGCACGTCGTGTATCGCTTCGGGCACTCGATGCTGACCGAGACGATCGACCGCTTCGATCCCAATTTCAACGTCATCGGCAATCCGAACGGGCTTGACCCGGTGGGCCAACAGATCGGCCTGATCGCGGCGTTCCTCAATCCGCTTGCGTTCCTGCAAACGGTGGGCGGCGTTGCAACCATGACCGCCGAGGAAGCGGCCGGCGCGGTCATCCGCGGCGTCACCCGCCAAGCGGGGAACGAAATTGACGAATTCGTCACCGTGGCGCTGCGCGACAATCTCGTCGGCCTGCCGCTCGACTTGCCGGCGATCAACATCGCCCGCGGCCGCGACACTGGCGTGCCAACGCTCAATGAGGCGCGCAAGGAATTCTTCGCCATGACCGGCGACAGCCAGCTCAAGCCGTACACGAGCTGGGTCGATTTTGCGATGAACATCAAGCACGTGGAATCGCTGGTGAACTTCGTCGCCGCTTACGGCACGCACACATCGATCACCGGCGTGTCCACGGTCGTTGGCAAGCGCGAAGCCGCCTACGCCTTGGTCTACGGGGCAGGCGGGATGGACGGCGTGGTGGCCGACGATCCGGGAACCGCGCACAACGAGGCGGCCGACAATCCAGTCGTGCCGGTTCCGGCCGATCGCATGGATTTCCTGTACGGGCGCGGCGCTTATGCGACCAATCTCGGTGGTTTGAACGACATTGATCTGTGGATCGGTGGCTTGGCTGAAAAGCAAATGCCGTTCGGCGGCCTCTTGGGTTCGACCTTCAACTTCGTGTTCGAAACCCAAATGGAGAAATTGCAGAACGGCGACCGCTTCTACTATCTGGAGCGCACCGCCGGCCTCAACTTCCTCACCGAACTTGAAAACAACTCATTCGCCAAACTGATTATGGCGAACACGGACCTGAAGCACCTGCCGGGCGACGTGTTCTCGACGCCGACCTGGATCCTTGAGGTCAATGACGCGGTGCAGTTCACAGGTCTCGGCCTCGACGGGCGTGACGACCCGACCGAGGGCGGCACCGCGCTTAACCCGCTTGTCCAGCGGGACGACCCCAACACGTTGGCGGTCGAGGCAAACTACCTGAAATACACCGGCGTTGACCACGTCGTCCTCGGCGGCACCGAGGGCAACGACACGCTGATCTCCAGCATCGGCGACGACACCCTGTATGGCGATGGCGGCAATGACCGGCTCGAAGGCGGCGACGGCGTTGACATGATCCTTGGCGGGGCCGGCGATGACATCATCACCGACCGCGGCGGCGACGACAATCTGCAGGGCCAGGACGGCCACGACGCCATCCATGGCGGCAACGGCATCAATCTGATCCTCGCTGGCTTCGGCAACGACTTCGTTGTCATCGGCGAAGACGAATCGGAAGCCTTCGGCGGCGGCGGCAACGACTACATCCTGGGCATCAAGCCGGTTGAAATGATCTTCGGAAACGAAGGCGACGACTGGATCGAGCACGGCATGGCCGACGGCAGCGCCGGTGAGAACTTCGACACCCGCGGGCTCGATTCCATCATTGGCCACGACGTGTTCATGGGCGACAGCGTCTCCGACCGCATGCTCGGCGAAGGCGGCGACGACATCATGATCGGCAATGGCGGCCGCGGCGACCGCTATATCGGCGCTTCCGGGTTCGACTGGGCGAACTACCAGCACCCGACGCTGGCCGCTGAAGCCGACCTTAACCTGCGTGCTTTCAACGAAACCCCTGTGCCGCTGTCGCCCTCATCGGTGCTGGCGCGCTTTGAATCAGTTGAAGGTCTGTCGGGTTCGCAGTTTGGCGACATCCTGCGCGGCGACGATCTCGACGCGGCGGGTATTGCGTCTTCCGGCTTCACCGGCAGCGTCATGAACGAGACCGGCATCGCCCTGATCGACGGCATGCAGCAATTGTTGAACGACCTGACCCCGGGAGCGGGCAATGTCACCTCGTTCGGCGCCGGCAACATCATCCTCGGCGGTGACGGCAGCGACATTCTCGAAGGCCGCGGCGGCGACGATTTGATCGACGGCGACCTGGCGCTCAATGTGCGCATCAGCGTGCGCGCGGGCCACGACGTGAATGGCCCGACCGGCGCGGAAGTCAGCACCACGAACAGCATGACTGGTGTGCTGCAGGGCGGCCCCCTGGCGGGCATGACGCTCAGCGACGCGATCTTCCAGGGCCTTATTAATCCTGGGCAGTTGCAGATTGTGCGCGAAATTCTGGCGCCGACCAATGGCGACCCGGATTTTGACACCGCTATGTTCTCGGGCCAGCTGTTCAATGTTGCTGACGGCGTGTTTAATTACGAAATTCGCGTCAACGGCGTGCTTCAGGACCTTGGCGCCGGCCCGGTCGCGACGCCGTTCACAATACCCGCGAATGCGGTCGTGACAGTTCGCGACATCTCAGACCCAGTCCTAGGCGGTCCGGATGGAACCGACACCTTACGGCACATTGAAAAGCTGCAATTCGCCGACCAGACGTTGACGATCTTTGCCGCCAACAACCCGGCGGCCGGAAACCCGCTCATCGCTGGTGTGGTTGAAGAGGACCAATTGCTGACGGTCTCGATCAACAATGTCACCGATCTCGACAATGTCAGTCTGACCAACCCGACTGGCGCGGTCACCGAACCCGTCACCTACGTGTGGCAGGTGGAGCTGCGGCCCGGCGACGGCGTGTTCACCGACATCATCCGCGCCACCGGCGTGGGCGATGTCACGGCGACCGGTCCGGCGTTCATTCCCGGCGATGACGAAGTCGGCCTGCGCCTGCGCGTGCGCCTGGTGTACCAAGACGCCAATGGCGTGATCGAGGAGGCATACTCCGCTCCAACCCTTGCTGTCGCAAACATCAACGACGCGCCAACAGGCTTGCCGGGGCTGAGCGACTTGTCACCAACTGAGGGCGTCGAAGTGATCGCGGTGACCACCGCTATCGCGGACGTTGATGGGCTGACCACGCCGAACTTCCAATATCAGTGGCAGTCCTCTGTTGATGGCGGCGCTAATTGGGGCGACATTGTCGGCGAAGTCGGTCCCGGTTATACGCCGGTCCAAGCCGATGTCGGTTTCATCATCCGGGTGCGGGTGCAATTCACCGACGACGGCGGCCAGCTCGAGGAATTGTTCTCCGCCCCCAGCACGCCGATTGGCGATCTTATCCAGGGCGACCCTGTCATCGGCGACTTAATCGTCGGGACAGCGTTTGACGACTTTATCCTGGGCCTTGGCGGCAACGACAATCTGAGCGGCAATGCGGGTAACGACATCCTTGATGGCGGCGCCGGCCTTGATCTGTTGGTGGGCGGGGCTGGCAACGATACGCTGCTCGGCGGCGCGGACTCCGACAATCTGTCGGGCGGCGCCGACAACGACACCTTGAGTGGCGGCGCTGGCAATGACGTCATCGCCGGCGATGCTGGCGACGACACTATCGTCTACGCCACCGGCGAAGGCGCCGATGTGGTCGACGGCGGCGCCGGCAGCGACACGCTCAATATCAACGGCACTGCCGGCAGCGAGACCCTCGCCGTAGAGTATAACGGAACCCGCCTCACCGTCGTCGCGGGCGGGGCTGTCAGCAATGTCGAACGCATCAACGCCAATCTGCTGGCAGGCGTCGACACGCTGAGTTACGCGGCCACCGCGGCAGCGGTGGCCGTGGCGGTCAACCTCGCGGCCGGCACGGGCTCTGGGTTCACTTCGATCCTGGGCGTCGAGAATCTGATCGGTGGCAGCGGCAATGACAGCCTGACCGGCAACGGACTCAACAACACCATTACCGGCGGGCGCGGCAACGACAGCGTCAATGGCGGGCTCGGCGACGACCTGCTGCTGGCGTCGGTTCCGGTCGGTTCTCCAACCGACGGCAACGATGCCTATGTCGGCGGCGCGGGCTTCGACACCTATTCGCTGGCGGCGACCAATTCCGCCGCGACGGTCAATCTGGCCACGGGAACCTCGAGCAGCGGCATTACCGGTAGCGACACGCTGTCGGGCGTTGAAGGCGTGACCGGCTCCGGCGCTGGCGACAATATCACCGGCGACGGCGCAGCCAACGTGCTCGACGGCGGCGGCGGGGCCGACACGCTCAATGGCGGCGGCGGCGCCGACGTCCTGGTCGGCGGGGGGGGCGCGGACACCATCTTCGGCGGCGCTGGCAACGACATCATCCTCTATACGTTCGGTGATGGCGTCGATTCCTCCTATGATGGCGGCGCCGATCTCGACACGCTGCAAATCACCGGCACCAACGGGAACAACACGCTGACCGTGGTGTATAACGGGTCGACGTTCACCCAGTTCAGCACTGGCGGCGCGGCCACCGCTTTGACCAACATCGAAGCGTTGAGCGCCAACCTCGGCCTCGGCACCGACCGGATCAGCTACTCCGGAACGGCCGCCGCAGTGGGCGTGAGCGTAAATCTGAGCACGAACTCAGCCACCGGCTTCACCTCGCTGACCAATGTCGAGAATGTCACCGGCGGCTCCGGCAACGACGCCATCGTCGGCACCGAGACCAACAACGACCTCAACGGCGGCGCCAATGGCGGCTCGGACACAATCGGCGGCCTGGGCGGCAACGACACCTTGACCGGCGGCGGCGGCAACGACGTGCTCACGGGCGGTACCGGCAACGACTCGATCACAGGGGGCGCCGGCAACGACACCATCAATTACACGTTCGGGGACGGCAACGACCCGACCATCGATGGCGGCGCCGATACCGACACGCTCAACATCTTCGGAACCACCGGCAACAACACCCTGACCGTGGTCTATAACGGCGCAACGCTGACTAACTTCAATGGCGGCGGCTTGGCCGGCATTGAAGCGATCAACGCCGATCTGCTCGGCGGGATCGACACGCTGTCCTACGCTGGAACGGGGGCGGCGAACGCTGTCACCGCAAACGTGGCGACGGGTACGGGTTCCGGCTTCGCCACGCTGGCTGGGGTCGAAAGCCTCACCGGCGGCGCGGGCGATGACAGCCTGACCGGCGACGGCGGCGCCAATGTGCTTAACGGCGGCGCCGGCAACGGCGCGGACACGCTCGACGGCGCCGGCGGCGCCGACACGCTGACCGGCGGCGGCGGAGCCGACATCCTCATCGGCGGCTCGGGTGACGATGTCATGAATGGCGGCGCCGCCAACGACGTGTTCGTGTTTAGCCCCGGCTTCGGCAACGACACCATCACCGGTTTTGACGAGAACCCGGCCGGCGGTCAGGACATCTTGGACATCTCCGGGCTTGGGGTTAATGCCGGCGACTTCGCCAGCCGCGTGACCATCACTCAGGTCGGGGCCACGGTCCTGGTCAGCGTCGACGGCAATACAATCACGTTGATCGGGGAGAACGCCGCCAATTACGATGTCACCGACTTCCTGCTTGGGCCCTGATCGAACCTGGGGATATATTTACCAAAACAATCGCGTGGCGCGCCTAGTAGCGCGCCACGCGAGCGGCTGGCCTCATTAGGGGAATATTCTGTCGCCTAATCGCGTGGTCGGCTTGATGTGGCCCGGTCCCTGCATGGCGAGGGAACCACGTAGCACCAGATAGGCGATGGCGGCATGGACCTCTCACGCATTCCCTTGCTCGACCGATTGGTAAAGCCGCGGGCGGCGCAGGCCGAACCCCCCGCTTGGCGGGCCCAAGTCGAGGCTTTTGGCGCACGCATCATGCAGGCCCCGCCAGTGCAGCGGGTGCGAGAGGCAACCGCCAAGGCAATGGAGTCCGCGCGCCAGGTCAGCACCGCTCTGCAGGCTTCGGAAATTCTTGGCGCGGGATGGCGGGGCCTGCGCGGGCACTTCTGGCTTATCCTTGCCTTCAGCGCGGCCATAAACGTTCTCTACCTGGCGCCGTCGCTCTATATGCTGCAGGTCTACGACCGCGTGCTTCCAACCAGCGGCGTGCTCACGCTTGTGCTGCTGAGCATAGTGCTGCTGGTGAGCTTGAGCGCGCTGGCGCTGCTTGACGCGGTGCGCGCGAGGCTGATGTCGCGCGCCAGTCTGCGCATCGAACGCATCGCCGCCAGCGCAGTGATGGAAGAATCCATGCGTGCGCGCCGCCTCGGGGTAAAGCCAGCCGCGACGATCCGCGATCTCGACACGCTGCGTCAGGGCGTCACCAGCCCAGCCGCGATTGGCTTGTTGGACATTCCATGGACACCGCTCTTCATCGGCGTCTGCTTCCTGATCCATTTCTGGATCGGCGTGCTGGCGCTCTCTGGCGCAGTTCTGATCTTTGGCCTGGCGCTGATCAACGAGCGGGCGACGCGCTCATCGTTATCGCAATTGTCCAACTACGCCACGAATTTCTACGTCGCGCATGATACCGATCTCAACGCTGCCGAGACCGTTCACGCTTTGGGTGCGGGCGATCGCCTTCGGCAACGCCGCGCCAAGGCGCGTGCGGAGTACGTGGATTCGCAAACCGATTCCTCCTTCAAGGGCGCGGGTTTTTCGGCGGCGACAAAGGCGCTCAGGATGTTCCTGCAATCGGCCGCGCTTGGTCTTGGCGCCTACCTTGCTGTGCAGCGCGAGATCTCGCCTGGCGCCATCATTGCCGCAACCATCCTTACCGCGCGCGCGTTCGCCCCGGTCGAGCAGATCGTGGGCGGCTGGCGCCAAGTGGGGCAAGCGGCGGCCGCTTTCCGAGCGTTGCACGCCATGTTCATCGAAGCGAAAGCGCACAAACCCCGCACGCCGCTGCCCGCGCCGAAAGGGCGCATCCAGCTCGAAATGGTGTCCGCTCTGGCGCCGGATGGACGCACGGTGTCGCTGCAAAACGCCAGCTTTGCGGCCGGCCCCGGCGAGATCATCGGCGTAATTGGCCCTAGCGGGGCCGGCAAGACCACTCTTGCGCGCGTCCTCGCCAACGCCGCCGTGGTGAAATCTGGCGCTGTCCGCATTGACGGCGCACGCTATGCCGATTGGGACGATAAGGCGCTTGCCGCCCACATTGGCTATCTGCCGCAGCGGATTGACCTTTTCGACGGTACCGTCGCCGACAACATCGCCGCCTTCGTGGCGCCCATCGAAGCGAATGGCGAAGCGGTGGGTCCGAAAATCGTGGACGCGGCGATACTTGCCGGCGCCCATGAAATGATCTTGCGCCTCCCCGAAGGCTACGAAACCACGCTTGGCCCATCCGGCGCGGGCATTTCGCCCGGGCAGGCCCAGCGCATCGCCTTGGCGCGCGCGCTGTTTGGCAATCCGTGCGTTGTGGTGCTCGACGAGCCGAATTCGCACTTGGATGCCGATGGCGAATTGGCGCTGGTGCAGGCGATCGAGACCATGCGGGCGCGTGGGAGCGCCATTTTCGTGGTCGCACACCGCGCGGGTGTCATCAATGTCGCTGACAAGGTGATCGTCCTGCAAGAGGGTCGGATTGTGGATTTTGGGCCACGGTCAGCGGTGCTTGCGAAGCTGTCGACAATGGGCAAAACTCCCGCCCCGGGTGTTGCGCTCGCGGGGGGACAACCATGACCACGCAACGGTACGACTCTCAATCCGCCGCGCGCGATGATGGGCCGTGGCAGGAGGGACGGCTGGGTTTGACGGCGATAGGGCTCTTCTTTGGAGTCTTCGGCTTGTGGGCTGCTTTCGCGCCGCTCGACGCAGGCGTCGTGGCGATCGGCGAAGTCAAGGTGGCCGGCAATCGGCAAGTGGTGCAGCACCGCGACGGCGGCGTGATCTCGCGGCTTGCTGTGCGCGAGGGCGACCACGTTTCCGCGAACCAGATTCTGATTGAGCTTTCGGCGGTGGAGCTGGCCGCGCAGGAACGTGGGCTTGCGGCACAGTCTATCGAGCTCGAAGCCTCTCGCGAACGGCTTATTGCTGAAAGTGGACGTCGCACGGAAGTACCCCGCCCACCCAGTTGGGACTCGCTTCCCCCGGAATACGTGGAGCTGGCCGACGCGGTGCTGGCGCGCCAGCAGGATGAACTGGGGGCCCGCCGCTCGGCGATTTGGGCGCAAACCGGAGTGCAAGGCCAGCGCCAGTCGCAAATGGGCGCTCGCATCGCCGGCTATCGCGAGCAAATCGCTTCGATCGAGCAGCAATCGGCGCTTGTGAACGAGGAATTGAATGGCCTGCGCGCGCTGCAGTCGGAGGGATTTGCCGCCGAGACGCGTGTACGCGCCGCCGAACGCACGGCGGCCGAGCTTGGCGGCCGGCGTGCGGAATTGCTCGGCTTGATCGAACAAACCCGTGAGGGCATCGGTGAATCCCGGATGCAATCGCTCTCGATCCGCGAGGACCGCTCGCAGATGATCGCGCAGGAATTGCGTGTGGTTGAAACCCAGTTGGCGGATGTGCAGCCGCGCCTGCAGGCCGTGCGCATTCAGCTTGAGCGCTCGCGCGTGCGGGCCCCCACGGCCGGCGTTGTCGTGGGTCTTTCAGTGTTCAACGAAGGCGCGGTGCTGGCGCCCGGAGAACACATCCTTGAGATTGTCCCCGACCAGCAGGACATGATTATGCAGGTCAACGTCCGCCCGATGGACGCCGATAATGTGCGCGTCGGCCAGGTTACGAATGTGCGGTTGAGTGCGTTTGAGGGCAGGCAGATGCCGATCGCACATGGCGTAGTGCACCGCATTTCGGCCGACCGTTTCGAGGACCAGCGCAACGGCGCGCTTTATTTCGTCGCCGAGATCCGTGTTCCCCACGCTGAGATCGAGCGTTTGTCGCGCGCGACCGGGTCAGATCAGCTGGCGCTGGTTCCCGGTCTTCCAGTTGAAGCCGTTATCCCGCTGCGCAAACGCACTGCCCTCCAATATCTGCTTGAACCGTTGGGTCAGACGGTCTGGCGCTCGTTCCGCGAGAATTGATGTGATGCGCAAATCCGATCTCATGATGGGCGCCATCTTCGTGGCTGCCGCGGTCTCCACTCCGGGCTACGCCCAGACCCTGGAGGAAGAAACGCGCGCCACGATCGCCACCAGTCCGGTTTTGGGCGCCGAGCGCGCGCGCCTGGAAGCGGTGCGCGAGGCGCGGCCGCTGGCATGGTCGGAATTGCTCCCGCAGATCACGCTTGAGGGCAGCGCTGTGGATTACGACCGCAGTGAAGCCAACAACTTCCAACAGGTGCGTGAACTGCCCAATTACTGGCTGGCGTCATTGCGCTCCTCGACTTTGTTGTTCGGGTCCGGGCGGGTGTGGGCGTCCACCAGGCAGGCGCGGGCGCAGATTGCTTCGGCGGTGGCGCTCTATCAGGACGCGGTACAGAACCTCGCGCTGGAACTGGCGCAAGCCTATGGCGAAGCGCGCGCAGCGCGCGCCGCGCTCGAGGCGCAAGAGCAGACGCTGACGAATCTGCAAGAGCAGGAGCGCTTTGCCCGCGCCAACCAGCGCGAGGGCTTTCTTACCCGCACCGACGTGGCGCAGGCGGAAGCGCGGGTGGCGCTGGCGCGCTCCGATCTCTCCCGCGCGCGTGTGCGGGTTATTCAAGCAGACGAAGCCTACATGCGCATCGCCGGGCGGCCGCCGGGCGCGCTTGAGGCGCCGGCGGCGTTGTCGGGCTTGCCTGACAGCCTTGACCGGGCGCTCGATATCGCAGCGGAGCATCCCTCGCTGGTAGCGGCAACGGCCAATGTATCGGCGTCAGAGGCGTCAGTGGACGCGGCGGCGGCAACCGGGCGTATGCGGGTGTTTCTCGAGACCAACCATTCGCGCTTCGACGCAATGGAGTACTGGACCGACGCGGATCTCTCCGGCTTTAATGACGACCAACAAGAACAGTCCATTAGCTTGCGTGTCAGCATCCCGTTGTTTACCGGCGGATCCGTGCGCGCGCGCACGCGCCAACAGCGCCATTTGCGCGACGCGGCGAATTACGAACTGGCCGACGCCCAGCGGCGTGTGCATGAAGCGGTGACAGTGGCCTTCTCGCAACTTGATTCCGCGCGTGCGCGGGTTGAATCCTCGCGCATCCGTTTGGAAGCGGCTGAACTCGCCAGCCGCGGCGTGCGGCGCGAGCAGCAATTCGGGCAGCGCTCCATGATCGATGTACTCAACCAGGAGCAGGAATTGCTGAGCGCGCGCGTTGCCTCGGCGGAAGCCGAACGCGACCTGATGGTCGCCGAGCGCACGCTCGCAACCTCGGTTGGCTTGATCGGCCCGCTGCTCGGGCAGAGCGCGGCCGAACGGTGAGCGCTACGCCCGCGACGCGGCGGAGTTTGCTTGTTCTTGCCGGCGCGGCGGCTTTGACCGCCGCGTGCGGACCCAGCGGCGCCGAAGACGTCGCCCTCACCAATCACCTAGGTCAATCAGTACGTTGGGGCGCGCTCAAGGGCGTCCCGCGTGCTGTGTTCTTCGGCTTCACCCATTGCCCGGTGATCTGCCCGGTCACGGTGTACGAACTCACCGACGCGATGGACAAGATCGGCCCGAACGAACTGTTCATTGATTTCGTTACCATAGATCCCGAGCGTGACACCCCCGAGCGGTTACGGGAGTATTTTTCAGGCTTTGGCTCGCGCGTGCGCGCCTACACCGGAACGCCGGAGGCGATCGCCCAATTGGCCCGCGCCTACGATGTGACCTACAGGCGCCAAGAACTCGAAGCCGGCGACTACACCATGGATCACACCGCCACGGTATTTCTGCTCGATGCACGCGGGCGGGTAGCCGACGTCGTTGCCTACGGCTCTCCGCCGGAGGTCGTGCAGCAACGCCTCAGCGCGCTGGTTGCGGGCGGCTCATGAGGCGTCGGCGAGGGGCCGCCAGCCGACCTGCTCGAGATCGAACGTCGATAGCATGCGCCCGCCTCGGTCGCGCAGGATGACGCGCACCGTGTAAAGCCGGACTGAGAATCCGCCGCGCGTGGCGTTGGCGGCCTCGGAAATCGGGCGCGCGCTCCAATGCAGGCTGACGCCGCCGCCAAGCGAGCGCTCACCGTTTTCCTCCGCCATGACGTTGAGGTCGCGGAGCATCGCCAGCGCGCTCCGTTCCGCCGTGAGGCGCTGTTGCAAGCTCTGATGTTGCGCAGCCGTGCGCGAAGCTTGCCCTTGCAATTGCGCCAAGGGGATCAGCGCAACGGCGATTATGGCGACCGCCACCAATGCTTCGATCACGCTGAAGCCGGATTGGCGGCGCCTCACCATGCCGGCCCCATGAGCCGCGACGCAGCCATGACCGCGAGTGCCGCCGCCAGGCCAATGCCGAATGGTAAACGCGCTTCGCGTTGAGCGCCGCCGCGAGCGATGGCTGGCGCCGCTGCGGTCAAGGTGGCGACGCCGGCAAGCGCGACCGCCAGCAGAGCCTGTTGCGGGCCCAGCAAGGCGCCCATTGCGACGGCAAGCTTTACATCGCCTAGTCCCAGCGCCTCGGCGCGCCCCATGCGTTCGAACCCAAAGCGCACGCCAAGCAGCAGCGCCCCGAGCGTCGCCGCACCGGCTAGCGCCACTAGCCAACTAACACCGAACGGCGTCGCCGCCGCTAGCACCAGCAACGCCCCCACCAGCGGATCGGGGATAAGAAAACTGCGGCGGTCTATCTCGGCGATCAACGCACAGATTGCACAGAGCGCGGCCAGCACGCTTGCGGCGCGCCAATCCGCCGCCAGCAGCCACCCCGCCACGGCGCCAGACACGACGACGCCAACAAGCACCGGCGCGCCGAGCGCAAGCGGGAAGGAGAGGTCGCGTTTGGCCGCCAGCGCGGCCAGGAAAAGCGCTGCCGCGAGCGCGGCAAACAGCGGGAGATCGGATACGCCCATGTCAACCGATGGCGTCATAAATGCTGGCGAGCGCGGAAACGAGCCCGAGCACTATCGAGCCGATCATTCCAGCCACCGTGGCGATCGCAATCGGCTCAAGGATCAGGGTAAAGCGCTTCAAGGCGTCGCGCATGTCCTCGTCGTTGCGGTCAGCGACGGCGCGAAACATTTCCGCCAATGCGCCTGAGCGCTGCCCGGCGCGGACCATGCTGGCGTCCACGGCGGACAACGTGTTTGTCTTATGAAACGCCTCGTCCACCGGGCGTCCGGCGCGCAGCATCGGGATGGCGGCGAGCGCATCCTGCTTGACCTTGCCCTCGGAAAGCGCCTGCGCGGCGAGCATGGTCGCTTCCAGCACATCAACGCCAGCAGCAAGCGCGAGCGCCATGATGCGCGACCACGCCGCCCGCTGGCGCGTCAGCAGCAGGCCGCGCAGGCCAGGCGTTGCATGCGCCATTGCGCTGAAAGCGCTCTGACCCTCGGTGGTGGCGGCGAACGCCGCCGTCGCCACGATGGAGAGCGCCAAGGCGATGACGATCACCAGGGCGTTGTCGTGAAAGAACACTCCGGAATTGAGCACCAGCGCCGGAAAGCCGCTGACATCGGCGCGCGCATTCGCAAGCATCGCAGCGAAACGCGGCACCACCACGTAGAACAGGAATCCGATGCTCAAAAAACCGCTGATCACCAGGAAAGCGGGATAAACCAGCGCGTTTTGAATGTCGCGCGCCACCCGCCGTTCGAACGCCATCTGGCGGGCCGCTTCTTCCAGCACGCTCGGCAATTTTCCGCTGGCTTCGCCTGCGCGCACGAGCGCGTACACATAAGCGGGATAGAACGGTGCAGCCTGCTGTAACGCCGAGGCCAGGCGTTCCCCTTGTCGCAGCGAAACCGAGGTGGCGCGCAGGGCCTCGGCGATGCCTCTGCCGGGCAGCGAGCCCGCTATGATCTCGATACCTTCCAGCAAATCGACGCCGGCTCGCGTCATCACCGCAAGCTGGCGCAATGCCAGGACCGCATCATCGTGGGTCGCGTTCGACTTCGATGCGCCGCCGCCGCTGCCGACCTCGGTGAGTTCGAGCACGGTCTTGCGGTCGCGCGAGAGGCGGCGCAGCGCATCGGCGCGGGATTCCGCCGCGATTGTGTCCGACGATTGCGCGCCGTCGGGGCCGACGGCGCGGTAGCGGAACTGGCGCGCGCTCATAGCGCGCCAGCGCCAAGCACGCGCAGCGCTTCGCGAAAGGAGGTATGGCCCTCACGCGCTTTCGCCAGGCCGTTTTCGAGGAGGGTGGTGAAGCCGCGCGTGCGCGCCAGCGCCGAGAGTTCCGCCTCGGAAGCGCCGCTTCTAATCGCCTCCTGTAAGGCAGCATCGATGTGCGCCGCCTCGAACACGCCAACGCGTCCTTGAAAACCGGATTGGCCGCACGCCGCGCAGCCGCGGCCGGTGCGAAAGCGCGGTGGCCCGGCTCGTAGCGCGGCGGGCAACACCGCCTGCGCGCGCGCCTCGTGGCTGGCATCGGGATCCGGCGCGGCGCACCTTGGGCAGACGCTGCGCACCAGGCGCTGGCCAATGACGGCGCGCAAGACGTCGGCCAACAGGTATCTCTCGACGCCGAGATCGACCAGCCGTGATGCGGCGGCGAGCGCTGAATTGGTATGCACGGTGGAGATGACCAGATGGCCGGTGAGTGCCGCCTGCACCGCAGTGCGCGCGGTTTCGGAGTCGCGTATTTCCCCTACGAAGATCACGTCGGGATCCTGGCGCAGGATCGATCGCAGGCCGGCGGCGAAATCGAGGTCGATATCGGCGCGCACCGCCATCTGCAGGACGCCGGGCACGTCGAATTCGACCGGATCCTCAATGGTGACGATCTTGCGCACGCCGTCGTTCAGCCGGGAGATGAGGCGATAGACCGTGGTGGTCTTGCCCGAGCCGGTGGGGCCGGTGACCAGAACCAGCCCGTTGGGTTGGGCGATCACTTCGTTCATCACCGCTTGCTGCGCCAGCGTCAGGCCGAGCGCGTCAAGTTCCGGGATGCGCCGCGTGCTGCCCAACAGACGCACGACGATGGACTCGCCCCATGTCGTGGGCAGGGTCGAGACCCGCACGTCGAGATCGCGGCCTGCAACGCGCATGCTTTGGCGCCCGTCCTGAGGCAGCCGTCGCTCGGCGATGTCCATGCCGGAGAGGAGCTTGATCCGAGACGCGACAGCGTCGAACAATTCGCGCGACACCGCGCGCCTTTGCGTGAGCACGCCATCGACGCGAAGGCGCACCAGCAATTGGTTCTCGAACGGCTCGAAATGCACATCGCTCGCGCGCAGAGCCACCGCCTCAGCCAGCACCGAATTGACGAAGTCGATGACCGGCGCCTCCTCGGCCAATTCCATCAACCGCGAGGGGTCGCTCGCGGCGCTGGAACTCGAATCGAAGCCGCGTAAGGACAGCAGGATGGGTTCGAGCAGTAGCGAGCGCGCAAAGTAGATGCTGGCGCCGCCCCATTGCTCGATGGCTTCCTGGATGGCGGGGTCGTGTACGCGCGGTCCCGCCGCGTGCAGCGCCCCGTGCGAGCGCCAGACTATAGTCTCGTTGTCCACAAGCCAAGAGAGCGGCGCGCCAAGTTCACGGGCGGCCTCGCGCACCGCTTCGACATCCGGCGCGGCGGCGGCGTCCAGCAGCGGCAAACCCACTTGCTCGGACAGAACCTGCAGCAACGCCTCTTCCGACAACGCTCCAATTCGGACCAATGTCGGGCCAAGGCCGGCGCCGGAATCGCGCTGGATCGCCTCGGCCTCGGCGCAGTCCTGGTCGGTCACCAGTCCGCGTTCGAGCAGGAGTTCACTCAGTCGCCGCATCGCCCCGCATCTCGCATTATTCGGACCAAGATTCTATTGTTTAGCCGCAATTTCCGCCAATTCGGGCAATTTGCAGGCGATGTTTTCGCGGTTCGCGACCGAGAGGGGAACAACACAAGTGCACGGTGAGATAAGTTTGTCATCCACGAGCCGGACCTGATAGAAGTCACTCGTGCTGTCCTTCTTGAAATCACCCTTTACCACCTTCATGCGGCGCGATCCATCGCGCCGCCGCCAAGCTGGCTATAGCCTGCTCGAAGTGTTGATCGTATTAACCATTATCGCGCTGATCGCGGCTCTGGTTGGACCGCGCCTGATGGCGCAGCTCGACCGCTCCAAGGTCACCGCCGCGCGCGTACAGATGCGGACGCTTTCAGCTTCCTTAGAGACCATGCGCATCGATCTTGGCCGCTATCCAAATGCGCAGGAAGGCTTGGCCTTGTTGGTGCAGCCGCCGGCCGCAGGCGATGTCGCCCGCTGGCAAGGGCCATACCTCGATGCGCAAATCCCCTCCGATCCCTGGGGCGGCGCCTATCTCTACGAAGCGCCACAGGCGGACTTTCAGCGCCCAATTATCAGGACCTACGGCGCTGATGGCGCGGAGGGCGGAAGCGGGTTGGCTGCGGACCTTTCCAGTGGCGACGGCCCGTGAACCGCGAGCCGGCGAACGCGGCTTGAGCCTCATCGAGGCGTTGGTCATCGTGACCATAACCGCGTTGCTTGCACTCATCCTGTTGCCGCTTGCGTCAGGCGCCGCGGGCCGCAATTTTGCCCGCGCCGATCGCGCCATCGCGGCCGCCGAAGCAGCAAATGCCGAACAGGTGTTCCGGGCGCTGCTGCACTCAGCGGTGCAGGACGAGAGGGCGCCAGGCAATGGGACCGGCGCTGCTTTTGATTTCGCAGCCGCGCCTGAGCAGGGCTCTGCTTGCGTCGAAGCCAGCACCCCGACGCCGGTGCGCCTGGCTGCGGCGTCAGGCGAGGGCGGCGGTGCGCTCTATTGCGAAGCGGGTGTACGGCGGGTTGTTCTGTTGCGGTGGCAGCGAGGGCAGGGCCGCTTCAGCTACAGTGACGATGGTATCGCCTGGGCGAGCGCCTGGGTCGATCCCGCGACGGCACAGCGCGGACGAGGCGGCGCGGCCCCGGCAACACGTAGAGCGCCTCTGGTGCGGTTCGAGCTTGTCGAAGGTCAGCTGAGTTGGACGGAGCGGGCTGGCTGGTCAGAACCTGTCCGAGTGCAGGCGGAGCTAGGGCAATGAAATTGCCGCGCTCTCTCGGCTCGGGCGGATACATCCTGCCTCTGGTGGCGGTGGTGGTGGCGTTGTTGGCGCTGGTGCTGCTGACGGTGGCGCGGGTGCAGAGCGACCTCTCGCCAGCGCTTCGTCTCCAGGCCGCGGACGGCGAGCGCGCCCGCGCCGCTCACGGTTTGGCGGCGCGGGTGGCGTTCCTTCTTCTGACCGAGCCGCTTGGTCCACGCTCGATCAGGATCGGCGCAGGGGTCGAAGCGGGCGCCGGTCAGGCTGGGATGCGTTCGGCCGCCGGCGTGCACTTGCGTGAGTTGAGGCTCGACGGCCGGTCCTACGCCGCGGGTGGGGGCGCTGCTGTGTCAGTCCAGGACGAGGCGGGGCTTTTCAACCTGAACTCTGGCGACGAATTAATGCTTGCCGCTTTGCTCCGGCAAACTGGCATCAACGCGCGCGCATCAGAGCAGCTGGCGGCCGCCTTGGCCGATTACGTGGACGCCGACGATCTCAGCCGCGCCAACGGCGCGGAAGAGGCCGAGTACCGCCGCGCCCGGTTGTCGCCGCCCATAAACCGCACCATGGTTAACCGCTGGAGCGCCCGCGGCGCTCTGGGCTGGTCCGCGCATCTTCAGAGTGCGGAAGCGTTGTGGCGGCTCACCACGGTCGCCGACGGGGGCGCAACCCTCAACATTAACACGGCGCCGGCGCCAGTGCTTCGCGCCGCTTTGGGAGAGGGACGGCAGGTGGAAACCTTCCTGCGTGAACGCGAGCGACAGTCCATGTCCTTAATGAACCAAGGTGAAGGGCTAGCCGGGACGCGCGCGGGCGCCGCTGGCGTGGAACTTGCTGCCGAACCGGGGTCCGCGTTCCGGCTTGTGGTCGCTTTCGAAGCCGGCGCCTCGCGCCGCGAGATCGAAAGCCAATTGTTGCTGGCCGGAGCGGAGGCGGAGCGGCCTTATTATTGGCGGGAGGCGCGCTATGTCTGGGCGGATGGCGGCAGGCAAAGCGGCGATGTTAAGACGCTTCCCACGAGCCCGCTCATTCATGCGCCATGAAATGAGACATGTACTGCGTGAAGACAGCGTCCCCGGCGAGCACCCGTCAGGGCGGTCGGTTGTGCTCAGCCGCGCGCTTTGCAGGTACCGACATTTTCGCGCGCCCCCCGGCCTGTCCGGGCGCCAAGTTGCGGGCGCCGCCCGAACTTACGCTCAGGCGCATGCACCCTTCGACGACGCGGGTTCGCTAATCGTCCGCACCCCATTGGGTGCGGGGATATGGTTCTGGGATCAGGCCCGGGTGGCCGCGGCATATTCAGGAGCGCCGCCGCGCCTGCTGGTCCCGGAATCGTTGTTGCGGAGCGACGGGGAAGGTTGGCGCGTGCTTGCCTGCAACGAGGGCGTCGAGGCGCAATATTGGGAAGACGGCGCGCTGCTGGCGTCGAGTTGGCGGCGCACGCCGTTTACGCGCGAGCAATGGGCCGCGTTCGCCCTGGCGGTGGAGGGACCCGCGGTCCGCCCGCCGAACGACCCGCCGCCAGCGCTCGAAGCGCCCGGGCGCGGCGATGCGCACTGGCGGCGCAATCTCATCGGCGAACCGCTGAGCTGGCGTACCGGGGAAGCGGCCTGCACCACGGTCGCGCTGTGTGCGCTGGCGCTGACTGCCTTCTTCTCGGGCCAGGCGCTGCGCTACGATGGAGCGGCCGGCGCCGACGCGCGTGCAGTTGCCGCGCTCGAAGCGCGAATGTCGGCGGACGCGGCCCAGCAGCGCGTTCGCGAACGCCTGGGAATGTTGAGCGCATACCAAGCCGTGCACGCGGGCGCCGATGCGTTAGGAGCGTCCGCGGAGGGGCTCGCCGCCTTCGCTCAATTTGGACTTGAGCCCCAAAGCTGGAGCGTCAACGGCGGAGTTTTCAGCGCTTCGGTCGCTGGCGGGGTGTCGGAATTGCCGGTGCGCGAGATCATTGCCGCGATGGAGGCCGCGCCGAGCCTGTGTGCGGCGGAACCTGCCTTCCTTGAGGGGATGGTCGAGTTTCGGGCGCGGGTGACGAGCGCGGAAGCGCCGTGCGGCGGCGACGGGTGAACGCGCTGCAAGCCCTCGCGCGCCGGTTCAAGGACGCTTCACCGCGCGAGCGGGTGGGGCTTGCCTTCATCGCCGCGCTTGTCGCGCTGGCGCTGGCCTCTTCCACTTTTGACTGGGCAATGCGCGCCAGAATCGCCGCCGGTGAAGCCGCGAGCAGCCGCGCGCAGATCGCCGCCGTGCAGGAGCGCATTGGGCTTGCCAGTTTTCAGGAAGAGGTGGCGTTGGCGGCGGGGAAAGCATGGCGCTCGTCCGTGGTCGACGCCTCGGAGCCGCTTGCGCGCGTACAAGCGACGACCGCGCTTGAATCGTTGGCGGCCGGCGCGGGGCTTGCCAATGTCAACGTGGAAGCGGTTACCGGCGGCGATGCGACGCCGCGGGCACGCGTTGGAATTATCGGATTGACGCTACGCGCGGATTTCAATTGGGCAGGGTATTTAGCGTTTTTGCGCGCGCTCGGAGCATCGGATCTGAGCTTCGTTGTGGATTCGATAGAGGTCAGCGGCGACCTCGGCAGCGGGCAGTCGCTCGCAATGAGCGCGCATGTGCCTTTCATCCGCGAGGCGCCGCCATGATCCGGCGTGCGCTGATTTCTATTGCGGCCGCGCTTTTTGGCGGCGCCTCCCTCGGATGGGTGACGGCGATGACGCAACATGGCGCAACAGCGCCATCCGCGGCCGAGCAAGTCTCGCCGCGCCATGGCGGCGAGATGGCGGGCGCTGCGGCCGAGCGCCTGCAGGCGCTTGCGTTCGTACTTCCCCCCACAGTTGAATCCGTTGCCGAGGCGCCACGGCCGCCCGACATTGCCGAGGTCTTTCGTCGCGACCTCACAGCGATCGAGCAAAGCGCGTCCGGCCCTGTTGCTTGGATCGTTGACCGCAACCGGGAAAATCGCCGCCGCGGATTGCGGCGCGGCGATCTTTACCAAGATGGCTGGCGCGTTGCCGCGGTGAGACGCCAATCCGTAGAGCTAAGGCGAGGCGAAGAAACACGGAGCGTGGAGCTTTTCGCTCCATTGCCGAACACTTCGCCTGAGAGTTCGCCTTGACCATTGTGCACAAGAATTGCATTGCTCCTGATTGGTGCGGAACCAAGGGGGTGGTTCAGTGC
>JAKFYF010000183.1 GCA_021731005.1 Hyphomonadaceae bacterium | reverse complement strand
GACGAGATGCTGTTCATCATCCTGCATCAGACCATGGAATTATGGATGAAACAGATGATCCATGAGCTTGGCGCAGCGCAACGCGAAGTGCGCGCCGGCAATCTCGCGCCCTCCTACAAGCACATGGCGCGGGTCTCGCGTATCCAGGCGGTGATGACCGCGGCCTGGGACATCCTCGCCACCATGACGCCCGCCGATTACATGAACTTCCGCGCCGCTCTGGGCGCGAGTTCCGGTTTCCAATCGGCGCAGTTCCGCGTGCTCGAGTTCACGCTCGGCATCAAGGAAGGCCAGCACCTCAAGCACCAGAGCGAGGGCACGCCCGAGCGCGCCATGCTCGAAGCGGCGCTCGCCGCGCCCAGCTTGTACGACGATGCGTTGCTACAATTGGCGCATGCGGGCTTTGCGATCCCGGCCGATGTGCTCAGCCGCCCGCGCGCCGAGGCTTACCGGCCGAACGAGAGTGTTGAAGCGGCCTGGCTCGAGATCTACCGCGACACCGCCAAGCATTTTCAATTCTACCAGCTGGCGGAAAAGCTGCTCGATCTCGACGACGCTTTTCTCACTTGGCGGCACAAGCATGTGCTGACGGTCGAGCGTGTGATCGGCAGAAAGCGCGGCACTGGGGGAACAGAGGGCGTCGGCTATCTGCAAACAACGCTTGCGCGCCGCGCCTTCCCGGAGATCTGGTCGCTGAGGACCAAGCTGTGAAATCCTACAAGCACCTGTTCTCGCGCGCGATCGCGGCGGCGCCGGGGCGTCTCCACTTCGCCGCGCACTCGCACCATTTGTGGCCGGACGCTTCCTACGGAGGGCACATGGAAGCGTGGGACGACGCCGCCCTGCTGGCCGATCGCAAATGGGAGCGCATTTTCGGCGACGTGATCCCAGAGGCGCAGCGCAGCATTGCCAATGAACTCAATCTGCCGGATCCGAACACGGTCGGTTTCGCGCCCAATACGCACGAGCTCTTGGTGCGGATATTCTCAGCCCGCGCGGAGGACCGCCCGCTGGAGGTGCTCAGCAGCGACGGCGAGTTCCACTCCTTCCGCCGCCAGAGCAGCCGCTGGGCCGAGGACGGGCGGGTGCGCCTGCGCATCGTGCCGTGCGAACCGTTTTCGACGTTCACCGCGCGCTTTCTCGCCGCACTCGCCGAGAAAACACCGGGCATCGCTTTCCTCAGTCACGTCATGTTCAAGACCGGCCTGCGTTTCGACGGTGCGCGCGAACTCGCGGCGCTTGCGCGGCCGGACGGCATGTGGGCGGTGCTCGACCTCTACCATTCGTTCATGGCCATGCCGTGCGATTTCGGCGCCGTTGCAGATCGCGTGTTCTTGCTCGGCGGCGGTTACAAATATTCCATGGCCGGGGAAGGCGCGGGCTTTCTGCACGCCCCGCCGGGCTTTGCCCCGCGCCCACAGAACACCGGCTGGTTCGCTGATTTCGGCGCCATCGAGGCCAAACAAGGAGAGGTCGCCTATGGGCGTGACGGCGCCCGCTTTCTCGGCGCCACGTTCGACGCCACAGGCGTTTACCGCTTCAACGCCGTGCGCGCGATGCTGGAGCGAGAAAGCCTAAGCACCGAAACGATCAGCGTGCGCATAGCGATGCTGCGCGAACAACTCTGCGCCGCGATCGGGTCAGGCAAAGCCGGCGCCCTCGCCGAAGCGGAATTGCTGCGGCCGAACGCAGCCGGCCCGCAGGCGCGCTTCATCTCACTGCGTCACCCCAACGCCACGCACTGGAAAGCGAAACTGTTCGAACACAACATCATCACCGACGCGCGCGACGATGTGCTGCGCATCGGGTTGGGACTGTATCATGATGAGGAAGATGTGACGGCGCTCTGCGAGGGCGTGAAGCGGGCGCTGGGCAACTAGCGTCCCTTCTCCCCCAGCGGGGGAGAAGGTGGCCGAAGGCCGGATGAGGGGGCCGGTGCGACATCGCTGAAGTGCGCCGTCACCTCACCCGATTGCTATCGCAATCGACCTCTCCCCCGCTGGGGGAGAGGTGACACTCATCACCACGCCCCTAATTCCACCAGCTTGCGACGCAAATCCTCCGGTAGATCCGCCCCGCCCTTGATCTCGCCCAGATCGGCGGGCGCGTCTTTCGGATCGAGATAGCGCCAGCCTTGAAACGCGCGGCGCGGTTGCGGGGCGGTGCGCACCAATTCCGCGTCGAGATAGAGCCCGCAGCGCAAGCCGTGATCGTCGCGCACCTGCGCGATCTCGACGATGCGCTGACGCACCAGGATGACGCCCTTGATCACCCAGTAGAGCGAGCCGCCGGCAAGCACGTCGTCCACACGCTTCGGCCACATGCGCGTGCCGCACACCGGCCGCTTGCGGCGCTTGATCTGGCGCTTTTGGAACTCCGCCAGATCGTCGATGCTTTCGGCGCCGACGCAGAGTTTGAGGATGTGAATGGTCATTCGGGCCCGACTATGGACCGCCGGCGTCCTCGCCGGCATGCGGCGTTTGTGCTGGCATGACGTAGCGTGATTGTACCTGGGTTGCCGGCGAGGACGCCGGCGGTCCATATCATTGGCCAACCTCGCGCATCAACACTGACACTCCTTGCGCAATTGCGTCGTTCTCGCGAGCCAATCCCTGCACCACACCCGCGAAATCCACCTCACTTTTGTTCTGCGACAGCTTCTGCTTTGCTTCGATGCGCTCAGCGTGCAATTCCATCCCGACAATGCCGCGCAGCATCGCGTCGATGTACGCGCGCGGCGCGTCTTCGAGTTTCCATGGCTTGTCGCGCCGCCCTTCGTGCAGCTCCGACAAGCCGCGCACCACGCCCTCCAGCCGCGCCGGCTCGTCGAACCATTCCACCCGCCCGCTCAAATGCACCGCTTCGTAATTCCAGGTCGGCACGGCCTTTCCGTGCTCGGACTTCGAGGGATACCAGTTCGGCGAAACGTAAGCTTCCGCCCCGCTCAACACGATCAGCCCACGCCCGTCCCCAAGCTTCCATTGCGGATTGGCGCGGGCGATGTGGCCGATGGCGATCTTTTTGTCCGCGTCCCAAAGGATCGGTAGGTGGGTCGCGACCGGGGTTCCGGATTCGTCGATGGTGACCAGCACGCCGGCGAAGCGGCGAGACAGCCTCGCGATCAGCGCATCGGCTTCGGCAGTGGCGAAGTGTTCGGGAACGTACATCTTATGGACCGCCGGCGCCCTCGCCGGCTCTTGTTTTCGAGCGACCCAAAGCTGCCGGCGAGGACGCCGGCGGTCCATGTGGCCCTGCGCGCCACGCAGCCTTGAGCGATGCGCTCGTCTTGCGCGAACCGTCGGGGCTCCAGCCGGGCGGGCCGAAGAGAAAGCCCCACGCCTCGCGCGGCGATTTCGCATGCGTGACATCGCGCCAGATGCCCGCCCATTCATGGAACGCGATCCGAAACGGGTTGAAGGTTCCCAATTGCGTGATGATGCCGTAGCGAATCTTCTCGTCTTTGGTCTCGGGCACGAAGGTGCCGAACAGGCGATCCCAGACGATCAGCACGCCGGCATAGTTTGCATCCAGATAGCGCGGATTGATGGCGTGGTGCACGCGGTGGTGCGAGGGCGTGTTCATCACCCACTCGAGCGGCCCGAGGCGGTCGATCGTCTCGGTGTGGATCCAGAATTGATACACCAGGCTGATGGACTGGAACATCAGCACCATGGCCGGGGGAAACCCAAGCCAAACCAGCGGCAGCCAGAAAATGAATGCGAGCCCAAGCGCGCCGGTCCAGGTCTGGCGCAGCGCGGTGGTCAAATTGTAGTGCTGCGAAGAGTGATGGATGACGTGGCTGGCCCAGAACCAGCGGCGCTCATGGCTGATGCGGTGAAACCAATAATAGACCAAATCCTCGGCGAAAAAGCAGGCCGCCGCCACCTGCCAAGTCCAGCCAAGATCGAACAGGCGAAATTGCGCGACCCAGAAATAGCTCGCCACCACAAAACCGCCCAGCAGCACTTTCGCCACCTGGTTGCCGAAACCCATCCACAAACTGGAAGCAGAATCCGCGAACTGGTAGCGTCCGCGCCCGGTCGCTCGCACGACCAGCATTTCCACGACGATCAAGAGGATAAACCCCGGCACCGCGTAGGTGACGATGTCGGGGATTTCGAACGGGGGAGCGATGGGCGCCTTCATGCGCCGCCGCCTTGCACCATCGCCGCGGCCCAGGCCGGCGGCGCCTGCTGCAAACGCAATTCAAGCGGCGGATAGCCGATGTCGGCCAGCGCCACGCGCAGACGCCCCTTCTCCAGCGTCACGCGCACTCCGCTGGCTGGCGCAATGCGCGCGCTTACCCCATCTCCCAGCGCCCGCGCGACCAGCACCGCGCCGTCGGCGAGCCGGGCAAAAGCGCTGCGCGCGTCCGCTGCGATCAGCGCTTCCTGCAGCGTCCGCCCTTCTTCGGCGGCGATGCGCGCAAGTTCGGACTCGGTGAGGCGCGCGCGGGTGCGAAATCCCAGCGCCATGGCCGCCCCCACCATCGCCAGCACCCCAAGCGCGGACGCGGCAAGGACCAGGAGGTCGCTCATCCGCCCAATCCCAGCACCACAATCATGACGACGAAAAGTATCATCGCGATCAGCGCAAACAGCAGCAAGAACGAGGTTCGCCAGATCGTCGACCACCAGCCCAGCGCGTAGGCGCCCTTGAGATGGAAAAACATGTGCGCGGGCATGCCCAGGCCGAAGGCCGTTCCACCCACCCACGCCAGCCACGGCACATTCGAGGTCAGCGCCACAATGATAAAGACGAGCGACGCGAACGATAGCGAGTAGAGCGTGAAAACCGCGTGGTCGTAAAGCGTCAGGCCCCGCTTCCACAGAAACAACAACCACATGAACGGCAGCGAGATCGGGACCAGCAGGAACGAGAACTTGTAAGCGGCTTGCTGGATCTTGTAGAGCGCAAGGTCTGGGTTTTCGAGGCTGTGGACGATACGAGCGTTGAGTTCGGGAAAGCCAGTGTTGACATTGACCTCGCCGTTCTTGGCCTTCTCGCTCAAGCGCTCTTGCCAGGTTCGCTGGTCGGCATCTCCGCTTGGCGCGGCGGGCGACGCTGACGTTTCAGCGTTCGGCTCGCCGGGTGATAACGCAGCGTTCGAGGCGTCCGCGCGCGCTAGCGCCCGCTCGCGGCGCTCAACCTCGGCACGCGCCAATCGCACCGCCTGGGTCGCGAGCCTGACCTCCAGGCCAGGCGTGTACTGGTCGGCCGGCGCGGCCTCCGCCGTCGCGAGTTCGCGTTCGGCGTGCGCCAATTCCGCGCGCGCGACCGACAATTCCTGTGCCGCCTCCGCACGATCTTGCGTCTCGTTGAACTGAAACACATTCACGTCCACAAACGAGAACACAAAGAACATCAGGAATATCATGAACAGGAACAGCGCCAGCGGGCTGATGTAGCGCGCGCGTTTGCCGTAGATGTAGTTGCGCGTGAGCGTGCCAGGGCGGCCGACGAGCATCGGCAGCGTGCGCCATGCCTTGGTGTCGAAATGGAAGAGCCCGTGCAGCACTTCCTCGAACATGTGCACCAGCGTGCGATGGGCGTGGCCGGCCTGTCCGCATTGGGCGCAGTAGCGCCCTGCCAGCGCCGCGCCGCAATTGAGGCAAGCGCCTTCGCCGGCTCTCGTAACGCCGCGCCCTTCTATCGCGCCCGCGGCGAGCCCAGCCGTGGTCAGCGCGCCCGCCGCTTCCATTTCACCGCTCATGGGTCGAGTTTCCCGCTTTGGCGGCACGCAATCAAGGCCGCAATCAAGCCCGCGCGCCCCGCCGCGAAGCGCCCCCAGCTTTATGGCCGTCCGGCTCGCCCATCACGAAGCCGAGTTCGGTGCGCGCGACTGCTGCTGGCGTGCGCCGGGGGGCCGCCGCAGGCGCGGTTTTCACCGCGTCGGCGGTAAGCGCCGCCAAGCCCTCCTGCTCCAGCGCCAGCACCGCGAGCGCCTCTGCTTCTTCAATAGTGTGAGCCCAGGCCAGAACCGAGGTCACTGCGCTGCGCGCCCCGCGCGGCCAGCGGCGCGCGCCGCCAAGGAGCGCGGCCTCCACCACCACGCGCCAGAACGGCATCGGCGCGCGCACGAGCTTTGCCCGGTACGCCCATGCCCAAAGGCCGCTTGCGCCGCGGGCGAGCTTCACGGGTCCCACGCGGGTTGGCGCTTAGCTAGCAGCGCCGCGAGCCCTTCTTTGCCCTCTGCGGAGACGCGGCGCTGAGCCGTGCGCCTGGAAGTCTCCTTGGCTAGCGCCTCATCGATCATGTGAGCACCGACATAGTCCACCAGGGTTTTTGCTTCGGTCACCGCGCCAGGCGCCGCCGCCATCGCCAAATCCGAGAGGTTTTCGGCGAGCGCCTCCATCTCGGCCTGGTTCTCGACCAAATAATGGACGAGGCCGATCTTCTCCGCGCGGCAGGCATCGAAGCTGTCGGCCGTCGCGAAGAGCGCCTTGGCCCACCGACTGCCGATGGCTTCAACCACGAACGGCGCAATTGTCGCGGGCGTGAGGCCAAGGCGCACCTCTGGAAAGCAGAAGCTTGCATCCTTCAACGCGACCGCGATATCGCAGGCGGCGACCAGGCCCACCCCCTCGCCCCTGACCGCCCCCTTGATCTGCGCGACCGTGATTTGCGGCAGTTCGCGCAATTGCTTCAGCATGCGCGCCAACGCCATCGCGTCGGCCTCGTTGTCAGCAAGGTCGCGCGCTCCACCACGGACGCCCCAGTCTATGTCGGCGCCCGCGCAGAAACTCTCGCCCGCGCCGCGCACGAACACAATACGCACGTGGTCTGCGCCCTTCAGCGTCTCGAATGTCTCGCTCAGCCCGACAATCATCAATTCGTCAACGGCGTTGTGTTTTTCCGGCCGGTTAAGTGTGATCACGCCCACGCCTTCCGGGGAAACGTCGAGAAGTACGGCATCAGGCGCCAGCGTCATGACGCAACTCCCAAGGCGCGCACCAGCGCCTGCGGGCGCTCGGCTTCCGGTGTCTCAAAGAGTTTCAGAATCTGCACACCCGCGAAAAAGTACTCGAAATCCTCCGGCGCTTCGGCTTGTTCCACATAAACAGGAACCAGCTTCTTGCGATAGCGATCGGCCAGATAGACCTCGCGCTTGACATGGTCGCTCTCGAACGCGGCTTTCGAGCACATGACGCACACGCCCGTTGCGCCCTTTATCGCGCGCACGATCTCGCCAGCCCAGCCATCGCCGCTGCTGATGCCTTGCTGATCGAGCCAGAATTTGCGGCCGCCGCGCTGGGCTGCTTCAATGACGGGCACCACCACGCCTTGATTGGCGCGCGCGTAGGATACGAACACCGCTCCTGTTGCCACCGCTCCGCCTAAGGGCGCCGGCGCGCCGGGCGCGGGCGCAGAACCCGCGGCCTCGGGCTTGGTGGGCGCTTGCTTGGGAAGCGCGCCGCCGATGAGACGAGCAACCAAGGAAGTGAAAACGACGAGCGTCAGCGCGATGGCGGCTGCGAAAACCCATTCCGTGATTCCAGCGGGCGCGCCGTAACGCATTCCGAATTGATCGACCCCGCGGCGAAGATCGTCCAACGTCCCCGGAGTGGGCCCGATCCGGTTGACGAGCCAGATCGAGGCAACGACCCAAGACGCAGCGATCCCGGGCGCCAGCAGGACAAGGGCCCACAGCGCGTCCAACCAACCGCCGCCGCGCTTGCGCTTCCGCGCGCGCGGCGCCTGCGCAGTCGGCGGGGTCTGACGCGCGCGCGGGAGCGACGCCTCATCGGCTTGCTCGCGCGCAGGCGCTTTCAGCTTTTCGCGCACCGTGTCGGCCACCTTCATCCAGGTGAATTCGCGCTGCGCTTCAAAACTTGCGTCGATAGCGGGCAGGTCACGCAAGCCTACCGGCGCGAAATGATGATCGAGCTTGACGAGCACGAGCTTGCCGTCGGCCCACGCGTCGAGCGCACGCTGCTCGTGGCGCAGCCGCCAGGGCGAGAATACGAAATCCTTGGAGATCAGCGCTACCACAACGTCTTGCGCCTGGATCGGGCGCATGGCGGTCTCGCCGTCGTCCAGCTCCACGAACTGGCCTCGCCGCTCGAGTATCTTTTCCAGCGCGAGGGCGGTTTCACGGTCGGCCGGCGCGTGCGAGAGGAATACGGTCATCCAGGTGTCCTTAGCATGCCAACGGGGGCGGGGAACCAGCCCCGGCTGCTAGGCGGCGCCGAAGTTCACACCTTGATATATTTCCGCGATTGTCAGCTCCGCGATGGCGGTCAATGAAACACTCGCCTCGGGCGCGGTGACTTCGACGTCAGCCCAGCCGCCGCCGGCATCGGCTCGGCTCCACACCAACACGCGTGGCCGATCCGGATCGATCAGCACGATGTGGCGCATGCTGGGCACGGTTTTGTACTCATCTACCTTGCGAATCTGGTCAAAAGTGCGCGTCGAAGGCGACAGCACTTCGAACACGACGGTCGGCGCTGTGGAATCCAGCGCGCTGCCGCGCACCGGGCCGCAATCAATGGTCACATCGGGCTGCCGGACATTCCCCGCCGGAATCCGTACGGCAATGTCTGCGCTCCACGGCCGGCAGGGGCCGCCCTTGAGGCGGCCCGCGAGCGTAACAATCAGATTGATCACCACTTGGTCATGCCGCTGCTTGGCGCCCGCCATCATCTGGATGGGGACACCCGAGTCCAGCTCCCAGCGGCCTGGCTGGTCCTGACGCCAGTCGAGGAATTGGTCCGGCGACATGAGCTTGCGCACAATGTTCATGCCCACAACCCTAACATGACCTGTTCCCGCCCGCAGCCCTCTCATTGCGCCTTAACCCTGGCCCCCTATCCTCTCGGCAAGTGTGAGTTCATGAAGCCCAGCCTGGCCGAAATCCCCATTTTGACCGACGCCGCGCCCGCCCTGCTCGCGGCGCTGGACCAGGAAACCGCCTGGTTCTCGGTGCCCTCGGGGGCGGCCCTCATCAATGCGGGAGAGCCAGCGGAGGGTGTTTACTTCCTGGTGACCGGCTCGCTGGCCGCCTTCCGGCCCGCCGAACGCAGCCGCCACAATCTGCTGGGCTACGTCCGGCCGGGCGAGCCGGTGGGGGAAATGGCGCTGATCGCCCGCGAACCACACACCTCCAGCGTGTTCGCCATGCGCGACAGCGAGGTGCTGAAGTTGTCGCCGGACGCCTTCGACCGCCTCATCCAGGCCCACCCCACGCTCATGCGCCACATCGCCCGCATCATGCTGGCGCGCGCCCGCGGCTCGGGAACCAACCCGCGCGCCGAACCGCGCGTGTTCGCGTTCATCTCCACCTCCCCCACCATCGATCTCGCCCTGCGCGCGCGCACTCTGCAGGCGGCGCTGCAGCGGCTCGGCGCGCGCGCCGTCATTGTCAGCGAGACCGACGAGCGGGCGATGAGCGGGGAAGGCTTGAATAGCGCCTGGTTCGATGCGCTCGAGAGCAAGAACGACGCCGTCTTCCTGATTTCGCCCATCGCCGACACCACCTGGTTTCGCACCTGCCTGCGCCAGGCCGACCGCATCTGGTTCTTCGCCCGCGCCGACGCGCGCCCGTCCCTGCCGTTGCTGCCCCCAGAGGAACCCTCGCCCGCGCGGCAATTCCGGCTGGTCGATCTTGTGCTCTTGCACCACGGCATGGACCGCAAAGCCGCCACCACGGCGGAATGGCGCGATTCCTGCGAGGCCGCGCGCGTGTTCCACTGGCGCGGCCTGGAGGATGCCGACTGCGCGCGCCTGGCGCGCATCATCGCGCGCCGCTCCATCGGCGTGGTGCTGTCAGGGGGCGGCGCGCGCGCCTACGCCCATATTGGCGTCATCCGCGCTTTGCGCGAGGCGGGGTTGCCGCTCGACATCATCGGCGGCACCTCGATGGGCGCCATCGTCGGCGCCTGCGCGGCGATGGGCTGGGACGACAATGAAATCGAAACCCGCATCCGCAAGGCGTTCGTCGAGAGCAATCCGCTCGGCGATTACGTGCTGCCCGTCGTAGGCCTGGTTCGCGGTCGGCGCGTCGAGGAGCGGCTGCGCGAGCATTTCGGCGAAACCCTGATCGAGGATCTGAACGCGCCGTTTTTCGCGGTGTCGACCAATCTGGTCGAGGGCGACATCCACATTCACCGCGGCGGCCAATTGTGGCGCGCGCTTCGCGCGTCGATCTCGTTGCCGGGCATTTTGCCGCCGGTGGTCGACGACAAACAGCGCCTGCTGGTCGATGGCGCGGTGTTGCGCAACTTTCCGGTCGATATCCTCAAGCAAATGCACCGCGGACCGATCATCGGCATCGACGTGGCCCGTCGCGACGGCATCGACATCGAGGATTTCCGCGACCCGCCGGGCTTCTTCGGCTGGGTCGCCGCACACGGCCTGCAGGCAGCGCCCCCGATCGCTTCGCTCTTGATGCGTGCGGCCACACTCGCGGTCGATCCCTGGGAAGGGCGCTCCGGCGCCGACCTGCTGATCGCCCCGGAAATGCCCGATATCGACATGCGCGACTGGAAACGCTTCGACGAGGCGGTCGCGGCGGGCTACGAGGCTGCGGTCGCCGCACTGCAGAGCCCCCACGGGCTGTTCCAGGCCAGCGCACGAGCAGCCACCCGCCCGCCAGCCAGCGCCTACGAAGCGGCGGAGTAGCGTTTCCGAACGCTAGCGGCCTAAGTCGCCACCCGCTAAGGAAGACGCCATGCGCTGCCTCGTCCTGATCCTGCCGTTCGCGCTCTTGGCCTGCGGGCAACAGCAATCCGCCAGCCGAAGCGGCTGCGCACAAAGCGCGAGCCACCAGATCACCTGGTCGAACCCCACCGCGCCCGACACTGTAACCGCGCGCGCCGATGGCCCCAGCTGCAAGCAAGCCGCGGTCACGTTCACCATCCGCGATGCGCAGGGCGACCCGTTGTGGGCCTTTGCTTCGACCCATTACGCGATGACCGCCGGGGATGGCGCCATGTCCGGCGACGCTCCTGACGTGCCCGAAGCATCGATGGCCGAATTTCTCGCCAATTGGGCCGATGTGACGATGCAGAATTCCGGCGAATTGCCCGAGTGGCGCCACGGCGAACCCACACTTCGTGGCGAGACTTTCTCCTATCACACCGATTTCGAGCGCGAGGCTTATGAGATGCTGCGCAGCCGCGACTTGCCGATGGCCTGCTTTGCCGGGGGCGCGGAGACCTCGCAATGCCTGGTGATCGATCCACTCTCCAACGCGCCGGCTCTGCTCGTCGCCTACGGCCCGTGAGAGCATTGGCCCTCGCCGCGCTGTGCGCGCTCGCTGCGTGCGCGCAGCCGCAACGCTGCGATATGGAAAGGGCCCACGACGTAGCGTTCACGAGCGAGCAGGCGCGCGAGCGCGTTGTGGCGCGCACGCTCGGCGCGCGCTGCGACCACGCCGTGGGCGTGCTGGTGCTGGAAGCCGAGGACGGCGCCGCGCTTTGGTCCTGGAGCGCGCCGCTGGCGCAAGCGTTTGGCGAGGTGTTCGCCGCCGACGATCGCGAGGCGATGCAAGAGTTTCTCGCACGCTGGGCGGCGGCGGAACTGTCGCGAACCGAAGCCGCGCCGGAATGGTCCCTGCTGGCGCCAGGCCAGACAACGCTCGACCGCCTCACCTACGAAGATCTGCGCGCCCGCAACACGCCGATGCTGTGCCACTTTTCCGGATCGGCGCGCCAGACCTGCGTGTTCTGGGAGTCAGCCGCCGGCTTTGCCGGCCATTTCTATGATCGCGACACCCCGGGCCCGCCTGAGTAGCGTAAAGCTCGCTTCACCGTCGCGCCCGCGCGCGCCCACTCGCCTGATACAGCCAAGGACTTTGCAGCACGCCCGAACGCCCCTATCTTTTCCTGGTTCCGGCGATTGGCGCTGGTTGTTGTTAGAAAAGGAGGTGATCCATGTCTCATTGTCACCAGTTGGGGATGATTAAGCAGGTTTGGATTGCTTCCAGGCAAACCAGCGGCTGAGTTTCATCGCCCAAAAGGCGCGACAATGGAGGGTCGCTTCGCGTGACGGCGCGGAGCGGCCCTTTTTTGCTCACGCGTCGGCGGATTCCACGTGCGGTCCGCCGCGCCAGAGGCCGTAACCCGCCATCGCAATGGCGGCCAGCCCGGGCGCCGCCAGCGCCGATCCCGCCAGCAGGTCGACGCCGTCGCCCCCGATGACGATCGACGATCCCCCCGCCAGCAGCGCGCCGCCGAACATGAGCAGCGCCGCCAGACCAAAATTCTCGCTCGCCGCGCCGAAATTGAAGCCAAGGCGAGGAATGTGCCGCCCGTGCCTGCGCGCAACCGGCGCGGCGTGGCCGCTCGCCAATTCTCGCACGCCCGATTGTGGAGCGGGCTGCGTCAGCAGCAACGCTTGGGTCGCGGGCTCGGCGCGCAGGATCGCGCTCAACCGCTCGCCCGGGCTGCACCGCGATCGGACCAGTGCCGATGGCGCCGCCGCGCCAGGCGCGTCCTTCAGAAACATGGCCTTCTCGGCGGCCCGGCGCGACACCAGCGCGTGCGCGAATTCATCGTCGCGAGCGCCGCCATCCATCGCCTGCGCCGCCGCGATCGCGTTTCCCGCGTTAATTTCACGCAACACATCGCTAGCGAGGAAGGCGGCCTCGCCCACCGAGAATGCAAATGAAACCAGCGCGTCGAACTGCGATTGCGCGACCGCGACCGTCAGCGCACGATTAACCACGCGCTCGAACGGCGCGGCATCCAACGCCAGCAATTCGGCGGCTTCCGTCTTGGTTAGCCTCGACCCCGCCGCGCCAATGCGAACGTGGCCATAACCAACAAGCCAGCCGCCGGCCGGCAAGGGCGCGGGCGCAGCGCGGAAGCCCTCGAATTTCCGGATCAGAGCGAGACCCCGGGAGGAAATGGCGTAGCTCATGGGTGGGCCTTTCGGGCGAAACAGTTCCCGCGCCCCGATTTGAGCCGGTGCGCGGGCGGATTTCCCCAAACAAGCAAGTCCGGCGCCAACAAAGCACGCAGATGGTGAAGCAGCGTTAAGGCGCAGAGCACCGACCGCGAGCCTTACCCCGGACCGCCGGCGCCCTCGCCGGCTCTTTCTTGCTCCCCCGCCTCCCGCTCGCTTCGCGAGCGGGCCCTTGCACAACGGGATCGCTTCGCGATCCCTGGGCGAACTGTCGGCGCGCGACAGCGCGATGATTGAGCGGGAGGGGCCGCACCCTCCGTCCAGCCATTCCTGTGGACATGCCAAGCGCGCTGTTGAGCCGTCCGAGCCGCTCGCTTGGAGCGCCGGCGCCCTCGCCGGCATTTTTTCCACCGCGACGTCCGGGGTGTGTGGAAACAAAAAAAGAGCCGGCGAGGGCGCCGGCGCTCCGGAATCTATCCCCGCATTTTGTCCGCCACTATCCCCGCAAAAAAACCACACCCGCCCGGCAAAAGCCGGCTTTGTACAAAAATCTATCCCACAGCGAGAAAGCCGATCGATAATGCGTGCATCTCCTGTCGGGAGGCTACGGTCGACCAATAGCCGTTCAGTTCAGGAGACGCGGTTTGAGCGCGATTGCCTCGGCGAGGAAAAGAAAGCCGAGGGCCTGGGCGGGAAATTGGTTTCCGTCCGCGCGTCAACCGGGAACGCGGACAAGGCGCTAAACGCGCACCGGAACCCCAGCGTCGCGGGGATCGGTCGGGCGAGAGACCTGGCCGGTCGCGAGCGAGGCGAATGGCGAGTGGCGAACGGCGAAATGCCATTCCCGCGCCAATTGCTCTCTCTTGTACAAAGCGAAACGCGTGGGCGACAGCGAACCCCATTCGCCGCTCGCCATTCGCCATTCGCCCAACCCGTCTCATCAACGCATGGCCCTCCGGGCGCGGCTCGAACGCTTCACGTCCGCGCCGGTTGTACAAGACAGACCGCGCGGGGCGCGCTTGGCGCACCACCGGACTAAACCTTTGAGCTCACGCGCCTCGCGCGCCCCGCTCTCCCAACTTCGCGTTGGGCCAAGAAATGAAGCGAACCCGGAAACGCCGCGCGTTGTCCGGGGACGGGTATGTTATCAGAAACGCCGGCGAGGGCGCCGGCGGTCCAAGATTCTAAGGCGCGGCCGCGACGCGCCAAACGATGTCGCCGACATCGTCGGCGACCAGGATCGCGCCGGTTCGGTCGGTGGCTACGCCCACTGGCCGTCCTTGCGCTTGCCCGCGTGCGTTCAGGAAACCGGTGAGGAAATCCTCAGGCAATCCCGCAGGTGCGCCGTTCTCGAACGCGACGAACACCACTTTGTAGCCCGCCGGTTCGCGCCGGTTCCACGAACCGTGCTGGCCCACGAACGCGCCGCCACGATAGTGCTCGGGCAACGCCGCGCCGCGATAGAAGTGCAAACCGAGCGAAGCCGTGTGTGCGCCGAGCGCGTAATCGGGCGCGATCGGCCGCTGCAGGCGCACGTTCTCGGGGATGGGCACGCGCTCGTCGCGGTGCTCGCCAAAATAATAATACGGCCAGCCATAGAAGCCGCCGTCGCGCACGCTGGTCATGTAATCGGGAACCAGATTGTCGCCCAACATGTCGCGCTCGTTGACCGCCGTCCACAGCGCGCCCGTGCCCGGCGCCCAATCCATGCCGACCGGATTGCGCAGACCGGAAGCAAACACGCGCGCATCCGAACCATCGGGGTTGAGCTCCCAGATCGCCGCGCGCCCCGCTTCGATTTCCATGCCGTCGTCGCCGATATTGCTGGCCGAACCGACCGCGACGTAGAGCTTGGTTCCGTCCGCGTTGGCGATCAGGTTGCGCGTCCAATGGCCGTTGTCGCCCTCGCGATAGGGCAAGGACAAGACCTTCTCGCCATTCTCGACGTGCGCAGCGCCCGGACTATACCCGAACCGGATCACCGCGTCGGTGTTGGCCACATAGAGATGGCCGCCGACCAGCGCCATGCCGATCGGTTGGTTCAAGTTCTCAGCAAATGTGTGGCGCTCGTCGACATCGCCATCGCCATCGCCGTCGCGCAGGAGCACGATGCGATTGCCGCCGGCAGCGAACGCGCCAGCATCGCGCTGCACCCGGTTGGCCACCCATCCTTCGAGGCCGCCGCCGCGCGAAGGCTGCGTGGCGCTCTCCGCCACCAGCACATCACCGTTGGGCAGCAGGTAAAGCCAGCGCGGATGCCCGAGATCCTGCGCATAACGGGTGACCGCAAATCCCGCGGGCGCAATCGGGGCCGCGCCCTCAGCCCAACCCACCGCGCGGGCGATGTTGATGGTCGGCAGCACGCCCGCTTGCGGCGCCGGCAAGTTGGGGTCGGGGCCGTAGCCCTCATCTGGCGCCGGCGCGGCGGCGCCGCCGCAAGCGGCAAGCGCAACGAGCATCGCGAACATAACACGCCGCATGATTCTAATCCTTCTCACCGGGAGGGCGAAGCCAGCGGCGGAAAATAACGACCGCCAGAATCCAGATGGCGATGGCGATCGCGCCGGCCAGCGCGGCCGATCCGAGCTTGCCCTCAAGCGCATCCATAATGCCGTCGCCGGCGAAGGCGACAATCGCCGTCTTCGGCAGCACGCCCAAAGTGAGCCCGGCCAGGTAGGCCCAAAAGCTCACCCGCGCCGCGCCGAACGCCATGTTGACGACGATGAACGGCGCGGTCGGCAGATTGCGCACGATCAGGCTCGCCAGGAACGCGTTCTTGCCCATGAAGCGGGTGAAGCGCCCGCCAGTTGCGCCGCCGAGCCGCTTCTTGGTCTGCTCGCTGGCGAGATAGCCGGTGAAGTAGGTGACGATGCCCGAGACGATGGTCGCCGCCCAGGAATACCAGAACCCGACCTCGGGCCCAAACGCGACCACGCACGCGGTGATCAGAATGAATTGCGGCGCCCCGACATAAGCGGTCAGCGTGAAGACCAGGATCGTGGCTGGAAGCCCGAAATGGGTGCGCCGCGCTTCGCCCAGCGTGCTGTCGATGAAAGCTTCGATCTCAGCGCCGTAATAGAGCCGCCCAACCACCAGCATGGCCGCGGCCACCACCACCATGCCCACCGCAACCGCGAACGCGCGCCAGGCGCGGGCGTCCATGTTGTTCACAAAATCCGTAACTTGCCCGACCAAATTCTTGGGCGGCGGAGGCGTGGAACCGTTCATTCGCCGCCGCTCTCGCCTACCGGGACGCCCCGGTCAAGCCGGGCGGCTCAGGCATGCTGCGCTGCGAGGCCGGCTCGGGCTGCGCGCACACGCTTGCGCGGCGCCTTGTCAGGCTGCGGAATTTCGACATCGTTCATGCGCGGCTTGAGCCCCCGGATGAGGTCCTCTTCGACGCGGCGGCGGTCGATCTCGTCATGGATGGGATGGAGGATGTAGCGTTCGGTGGCGCCGTAATACCAGAACGCGCGCGGCCATTTCTCGTGGCCCATGAGCCGGTTGCGCAAATCATGAGCTTTGCCCACATAAAGCGCCTCAAGAAAAAACACCCAGCGTCGGCGCACGAACACATAGATGCCGCCGACGCCCTCATGGGGAAGGCCCTTCTTGGTCAGGGCGCATTTGAAACGATAGGACTGCCGGCTCTCGCCGCGCCATTTATGCCAACCGAACAGAAACATGGGCCACCGCCTTGGATTGAAGCCGCACGCTTCGTCCTGGAATCGTAAACGTGCGCTTAAGATATTGCGCAGAGCCGGGCTCGGCGCGATCCTGCGGGCATGAGCCTCCACACCCTTTCGCTGTCGCAACGTCATGCCGACCCCGAGGGGTTCGCGCGCGCCATGGGCGAAAGCTACGCGCGCTATGGCTTCGCCATCGTCGCCGACCATGGGCTCGACGCCGCGATGATCGCGCGCGCGCTTGACGCCACGAAAGCGTTCTTCGCACTGCCGGAGGATGTGAAGCGGCGCTACCATGTCGCGGGCGGGGGCGGTCAGCGCGGCTACGTGCCGTTCGGCGTGGAAGCCGCCAAGGGCGCTGAAAAAGTCGACCTCAAGGAATTCTGGCATGTCGGGCGCGAGCTGCCGGCTGGACACCGCTATGCGGCGCAGATGCCCGCCAATCTCTGGCCTGCGGAGATTCCGGATTTTCGCACCGATGTGTACGCGCTGTTTTCGGCTCTCGATGCTTTAGGCCTCGACCTGCTGCGTTCAATCGCGCACTTCCTTGGGCTCGACGAGAGCTTCTTCGCGCCCACGGTGCGCGACGGCAACTCGATACTGCGGCTCCTGCACTATCCGCCGACGCCGCCCAAGCCTGACGGCATTCGCGCCGAAGCGCACGAAGACATCAACGTCATCACGCTGCTGCTCGGCGCCGAGGAAGCCGGCTTGCAATTGCTGACGCGCGAAGGCGCGTGGATCGATGTCAATCCGCCCGAGGGCGCGCTGGTGGTGAACATCGGCGACATGCTGCAGCGCCTGACCAATCACAAACTGCGCTCAACCACGCACCGCGTCGTCAATCCCGCGCCCGAGCGCGCGCATCTGCCGCGCTACTCGATCCCGTACTTCCTGCACTTCGCGCCGGACTATGTGATCGAAACCCTGCCCTCCTGCATCGAGGCCGCCCACCCCAATCGCTACCCCGAGCCGATCAGTGCGCAGGACTACCTGATGGAGCGCCTGCGCGAGATCAGGTTGGCGTGATCGCGTCAATTTACGCTTTCGCAACGCCAGCGGGTGCTAGTGGAGGGCTTGAGAGGACGAGACCGTTGCGCTGGGTCGATCAGAAGAGCTATCTCGGCATGGACCGGCGCAGGCGGCGGCCCACACTGAGATTTGGCGAACGGCGCCAGGGCGCGGAGGCCGACGACGCGCCCTCGCTCGGCGCGGCGCTGCGCCAGTTGCGGGTGCGCGCGACCGTCGCCCGCACCCGCCACGGGGTCGGGCAATTTGTGACGCGCACGCGCGCGATCGCCACACTCGCCGCCGCCTATGGCGAAGCCGAGCTCGCGACCGCGCTTACTCAACTCGCCGATCTGGCGGCGGCGAGTTCGGACGAAGATTGGCGCGAACGCCTGGAATCCGCGCTCAGCCGCCTCTCCGGCCGCTTCGACGCGATCGGCTGAACATCGCCGCTCAAAGCGCGAAGCGCACACCCGTCATCCGTTCGCTCAGCTCCCAGAGCCGATCCGCCGCTACCGGATCGATTGCCCAAGGGCGCACGCCGCGGAAGCCCTTGTCGTCGGCGGGGACCAGTTCGGCAATGTCGCAATCCTCGCAATAGACCCCACCCATGCCATTAAGCTGCGCGTTGGTTGCGCACCAGACGCTGGTAGCGGCGCCTTGGCTCGGCGTCTTGAAGCGCGGATCGACATTGCCGTCCGCGTCGATCCAGCCCATGGCGCGCTTTTCTTCCTCGGGCATGAAGCGCTGCAGGTCTGTCATGATGCCGCCCGGGTGCACCGCGAAGGCGCGCACGCCATCCGCTGCGCCGCGCGCGTCGAGGCCGATCGCGAACTGCGCGTTGGCGGACTTGGCGCGGCCGTAAGCAATCCATTTGTTGTACTCGCCGCGTTCGAAACTCGGATCGTCGAAGTCAGGCGGGCAGATGCGATGGCCAATGGACGAGAGCGACACCACGCGCGCGCCGCCCTTCAACGCCGGCCATAGTAGCGCGGTGAGATGAAAATGCCCCAGATGATTGGTGGCGAATTGCGCCTCGTAGCCGCGAGCGTCGCGCGTCAGCGGCGAGGCCATGATGGCGGCGTTGTTGACCAGGATGTCGAGCTTGCGGCCGCTGGCGAGAAACTCACGCGCAAACGCCTCGATGCTCTCTGGATCGGCAAGATCGAGCGCGGCCTGTTCGACATTGGCGATCCCAGCCAGCGCCGCGCGCGCCTTCTCCGGCGTCCGCGCGGGAACGATCACGATAGCGCCCGCGCCGGCGAGCGCCTTGGTCGTTTCCAAACCCAGCCCCGAATAGCCGCCGGTGACGATGGCGACTTTTCCGTCGAGCCGCGCGCCGCCCAGCGCCTCGCTCGCCTCGGTACGCGCGCCGAAACCGGAGGGGATGAGGCGTTGCGGTGTGGACATGGGGGCTCCTTGTTTGAGCCTTCCTAGCCTCCCCACGCGCCCGCCACCATGTTATTGTGGTGCGATGAACGATCGCGCCTAAGGGGCGAAAGGAGAACCCTATGGAAGTGAAAGAAGCCGTGAGCCTTGCCAAGCAATATGTGCACGATCTGTTTGCCGATGAGAGAATAGACAACCTCGGTCTCGAGGAGGTCGTCTTCGATGAGAAGAGCAAAACCTGGTCCATTACCGTTGGATTTTCCCGACCCTGGGATTCGCCCAACAGGTACGGGGGCATTCTGCCCGCCGAGCTGAGACGATCTTACAAAGTTGTCAAGATTTCGGACGCCGACAAAGTGGTTCAGTCCGTGAAGGAACGCACGCTTCTACCTTCTCCAGTGTGAAGAGATGAGGCCGCTTGCCATCGACACCAATCTGCTGGTGCTGCTCGTGGTCGGCTTGGCCTCGAAGGACTTCCTGGCAAGGCACAAGCGCCTGCGTGAGTTTTCCGTCGCCGATTTCGATCTGCTTTCGAGCATCGTGAACACGCACTCGCCAATCGTCATTACCCCAAACGTGTGGACTGAAACATCGAACCTTGCGCGGCAAATCGCGCAGCCGGCTAGGGACCTAGTGAGCCGCGTTATGCAGGAGATGATCAGTAGGACGGAGGAAGCTTACGTCGCGAGTTCGAGCGCTGGGCGGCGCAGCGAATTCCTGCGGCTCGGCCTAAGCGACGCCGCATTGCTTGAACTGAAGCCCAATGCAATACCAATTCTGACCTCGGACCTCGACCTCTACCTGGCTGCACAGCGCTCCGGACGGGAAGCCGTCAACTTCAACCACATTCGCGAGGCAAACCAAGATTGATGATGACCCCCGCCGACATCACCCAATTCTGGACCGCCGCCGGCCCCGCCGCCTGGTTCAAGAAAGATTCCGCCTTCGACGAAACTCTGCGCACCCGCTTCGAAGCCGCCCATCACGCCGCGGCGCGCGGCGAGTACGCTGCCTGGGAGCCGACCGCTGAAGGCGCGTTGGCGCTGCTGCTTCTGCTCGACCAGATTCCGCGCAACATCTATCGCGGCTCGGCGCATGCGTTCGCGACCGATCCGCTGGCGCAGGCGCTCGCCGACCGTGCGGTGAATTCCGGCCACGACCGCGCTACGGCGATGCCGCTGCGCATCTTCTTCTATCTGCCGTTCGAGCACGCCGAGAACCTGAGCGCACAAGCGCGCTGCGTGGCGCTGATGGAAGCAACCGGCGACGCGGAGTTCGTGAGATACGCAATCCTTCATCGCGACATCATCGCCCGCTTCGGCCGCTTTCCCCACCGCAACGCCGCGCTCGGGCGGACCACGACGCCGGAAGAGCAGGCCTTCCTCGACGCTGGCGGCTTTGCTGGCTAAACATCGGCGCGCAGTCACAAAAAAGTGGCTCCCCAGCCCGCTGGCTTTGGCCTAAGCTCTGGTGTGACGGAGGTACCCATGCGCATCCTGACCCCACTCGCCATCGCCGCAGCGCTGTTCGCCGCCGCCGCCCCGCTCGCGTTCGCGGCTGGCGGCGGGGGTGGAGCGCCCGCGGGAGGCTCGGCGCCGTCGGCGACGCCGCGCCAGGATCCTGCAATCGCCTACCAGGCCGGCGTCACCGCGCTCAACACCCAGAATTACCGCGAAGCAATCCGCCAGTTCCGCACCGCGCGGCGCGCAGCGCCCAATAACGGCGCGATCAACTATGCGCTCGGAATCGCCTATTCTGGCAATGGCGACAAACCCGAAGCGCGCGAGGCGTTCGAACGCGCCGTGCGCGACGAAACCGCTCCGGTCGGCGCGCGTCTGCAGCTCGGCCTGGTCGAGCTCGAGCTCGGCCATCGCGAACAAGCGGTCGCTCAGCAGACCGCGCTGGCAGCTGCGGTCGCTGCGTGCGACGCCGCCTGCGGCGATGCGCGGCGCGCGCAATTGCAGGCCGCCCACGATCAGCTGACGCGCGCGCTCGAAGCGCCGGCGCCCGCCGCCGATCCGGCAACCACTGGCTGGAACTTCCCCAGCGTCGAGGAAGGTCGCGCCGCCTATGCCGAAGCGGTCGGGCTCATCAATCATGAGCGCTACGCGGAAGCTTTCGCAGCACTCGAGCGCGCGCAGGCAGCCGTCGGCCCGCACGCGGATGTGCTGAACTACATGGGCTTCGTCAGCCGCAGGGTGGGCCGCCTCGACACCGCGCTCGGCTATTACCATCAGGCGCTCGCGCTCGATCCAAACCACCTCGGCGCCACCGAGTATCTCGGCGAGTTGTACATCCAGATGGGTGACCTGAACCGCGCCCGCTCGCAACTGGCGCGGCTCGATGGCCTCTGCGCTTATGGCTGCGCCCAGCGCGAAGAACTCGCCCGCTGGATCGCCCGCGCGGAATAGTGAGACGGATTCCGCATGAACGCTCCCCCTCCCCCTTGCGGGGAG
>JAKFYF010000079.1 GCA_021731005.1 Hyphomonadaceae bacterium | reverse complement strand
GCGCGCGGAGGCAGCAACGATAGCGTGCGCGTTGGGCCTCATGGCGCCGCGTCCGTGTCAAGGACGCCGCGCTCGCCGGGACCGAGCAGGCCGACGCCCATCGCGGCAAGCGCCAACACAAGCAGCGCCAACCAATACGCAATGCCCGCGCTAGCGCGCGCCGGCGCCAAACCCGAACCTGGTTCGATCGCAGCGCCCGCCCAGACAAGCGCGCACGCAGCGCCCGCAGCCGCGAAAATGCTGAACCATGGCCGCCGCGCGACGCCCTTGGCGGTTCGCTTGCTCAGCAACAGCGCCGCCAACAGCAATAGCGGCGCCCATGCAACAGCGACAAGAGCCAGCGTCACCGCGCCCGAAGCCGCTCCCAGCAAAACCAAGAGAACGCTCGCCAGGGCGCCGGCGACGCAGGCGCAGATGCTGGTCACGAACAACGAGCGCGCGAGCAGTGCGGCAATACCCGCCACCAGCACGCCAAGCATCAGCGGCAACGCCAGCCAAACCGGTGTGAACGCTGCTTGCGTCATGGTGCGCGCCCTTTGCGGTCCGCGCGCTCGCCGCCAAAGCGGCCGGCCTGGGGCGCGATGCCGCCTGTGTGCGCGGAATTCGCCGCGATTTGTGAGAGCGTCGGCCCCAGCACGCCCGTGAGCGCGGCGAGAACCAGCAGCCTTAACGCCAGCGCCGCGTCGCCAGCGACACAAGCGAGCCCAAGCAACGCGGCAACCGCGCCAAAAATCACCACGAGCCCAGCGTGAACGCGGGTGTAGAAATCCGGCAAGCGCAAGAATCCAACGCAGCCGCCAAGCATGAGGCACATCCCCGCCGCGACCAGAACCGCGCCAACGACAGAGCGCGCGAGATCGACAAGCGCGTCCATCAAACCGGCTCCCGCGCACGCGCCAACGCGGCCTGGAAGGTGCCCAATTTGAACACCTTCAGCACCGCCAGATTGATCGCATACGCGCCCAGCAAAAGCGCAAGGGCGACGTCAATCCCGCTGGAGGCGCGCTGCAACACCGCCAACGCTGCGCACATCATCGCCGACAAGATTATTATGAGGTTCGCGGCCAAGACGCGGTCCTGCAAAGTGGGGCCGCCAATCAAGCGGACGGCCGCGAGCAAGGTCGCCGCCAGCGCGCCAACAATGGCGGCGAGGACGATCAAAACTGCGCCCCGTTGCCGACCTGCAATTCCAGACGGTCGGAATTGACCTCGTCTTCGTTGATGACGTGCACGAGCAATCCCTCCGCATCGGTTTCCACCACCACCATCCCGGGGTGAGCGCTGATCCGCCCCGAAAGCAAAGCCCGGCCGAACTCGGAATTGTCGTGCGGCCGCACCCGCATCAGCGCCGGCGCCAACACGACCTCGCCGGCAAGCGCGGCGCGCAGCACCCGCACCGCCGCCGCCAACAGCGCCGCGCCGCACCTGGCAAGCCACACAACGCCTCCGGGCGCTTGCGCGAAAGCCGCGCCGACGCCGCCAAGACGCGCGGCGACCATAGAAGCAGCGACGACCGCCAAGCCCATTGCCGCCAATTTATCCACAGAAATAGGGACGCCCACCGCCGCCAACCACAGCAGGAACAGGCCCACCAGCATGGCAGCGCCATCAAGCATGTCGCGACTCCCCGCGCCGCAGGCGTGCGCCGCTTCCGCTTAGCTCCGCGGAGATGGATTCGCCAGTGCGGACAGCGCTGCTCACAGCTTGAGCAGGCGTGATGGCCAGAAGAAACGGCCCCGTCTTTGGAGCCTATTCGCCCTTGCGGGGGAGCAGGGTGGGTACGCTCGGCGCGATCGGCCTTACCCGTTGCGGTTGAACAACAACATCGCGTTTCGCCGGGCTTGCGGCGTTTCGCTGCCGACATCGTCGAACGCGAGGCCGTCGGCGCCAACAGCGTCAGCCGTGAACGACCAATTCCAGTACCGCACAATGGTCTGCGCCTTCGCCGTCGCGAGGGTGTCGTAGACATACACAGCTCGGCCCAACGGATTATCGGTGGTAGCGGCATCTCCCGGCGGGCGGCGCAGCGCGCGCCAGAGCGCGAGCAGCATGGGCCGCTTCAGGCCAACCGCCTTGCAGAGGACGCCGATGGCCTCGCCGCCCGGATCGGAGAATATTTGCGCCGCCGTTGTGGGGCGGATGCCTGCGAGATGCCCGATCTCATGCATCAAGGCGCGGTCCATTCCATTTTCGGCAGCTGCGATCGCGCCTTCGAGCGAGCCATGCGGGCTGCGCAGCGCCGCGGCGCGATTGCGCTGGCGCCGTTCCACCACCTGGAGCGCCTTGCGGGTATCCTCATCGGCCCATCCCTCGGCGGCGGCGAGCGCAAACACGTCGCCCAGGTCGCCGATCAGAGTGTTGCGGTCGACCGCAAAGCGCCGCACGATTTGCACGCGCACGTCAAATCCCACCCACCAGAACATGACCAACGCTTGGCTCGCGCGCACCTCGGAGCGACCCACCAGCAAGGGCGAAATTTCAACCGCCGCCCGCGACCGCGCGACGATCATGTCGATTCCCTGCGCGGAAAACCTGGCGGTCGTGTTGCGCAACAATGTCTCGATCACGCCGATGTCGCCGGTCTGCACCAGCGCATCGGTCACCGCTTCGTTCACGCCGCGCCGGCGCGCGATCGCGAGCCAGTGGGCCGCCACACCGGCGCGCACGGTGGCTATGAGGTCGGAATCATCGAACCCAACCCCCGCCTCAAGCAGAGGCTGGGCGACTTGGAACTCATCACGAGCGAGGTAGCGCAACAGCGCCTTGGGTGCGTCTTGGACCCGCACCAAGCCGAGCGCGCAGCGGCGGCGATGGTCGGAACTGGCGGTGCGCAGCAGGGAAATCAGAATGTCGGCGGCGAGTTGGCGCTCTTGCGTTGGCATGCGGGTTTCCGGCCAGGACACAATTTCGCAGAGCCGCTTCACCAGCGCAGCGCGCGCGCCCTGTCCTTGGCGCGTATTGAGTTCCAGAGGTGCGGCCATATCGGCGCCGGATTGAACCTGAATCGGTGCGGCCATCTTGCCGCCGACGTGAGCATGAGCTCCTTAACTTGCCGTCAACGAAGCGGCGGGCTTGGGCTTAGCAAAAGCTGGACGCCGGGACAGCGCCCAGCTTTAACAAGAAGATGGAACCGCCCGCCGCCAAGCCTGCCCCCATCGCGGTCCGCGAGCTTTACGCCTATTATTTGCTGGTGGCGTTGTATTTCTTCGCCTTCGGCATGCAATTCGTGCTGTTCCCCTATTTGGCGGCGTTTCTGCTGGAGGCGACGGCGACGGGCGTGGGGCTGGCGCAGTCGGCGCTTTCAGCGCCAATGTTCTGCTTGCTCTTATTCGGCGGCCTGCTCGCCGAACGCGCGCGTGCGGGCATTGCGCTGGCGCGCCTGCATTTGCTCTTCTGCGGCGCATCGCTTGCGCTGGCTTGGGTGGTGGCGGCGGGCGCGCTTAGCTATGAATTGCTGATCGCATACGCCACCTTCGTCGGCATCTGCGCGGCTTTCCTCATGCCGGTGCGCGATGCAGCGCTCAATGGCGTCGTCGCGCGCGAAACCGCTCTGGGTCACAACACCTCGATCGCCACCGCCGCGGCGACCACGACGGCGGTGCAGATCGGGGCTCAGATCGCCGGCATTCTGGTCGCGCGCTTCGCCGGCCATGCGCCCGCGCCGTTTCTGCTGTTGCAGGCAGGGGTGCTCGCGCTGGGGGCCGTGGTCGCGCTCGGCCTGCGCGCGCCAAAGCCGACGGGTCACGAGCGAACCATCCATGGCGCGCTCAAAGACATGCGCGATGGGCTCTCCTACTCTTTTCGCAGCCCGTTGATGGCGCCGATGCTGGTGTCTGCGGCCTATGTCGGCGTGTTCGTGGTCGGCGCGTTGCAGGTGCTGTTTCCGCTGATCATTCGCGAAGAATATGGCGGCAGCGCCCAGACCCAGGCTGGACGCCTCGGGACGCTGTTGGCTTGCTTTTGGGCGGCGTCGTTTGTTTCCGCTGTTGTGCTAAGCCGGCTCAAACCCTTGCGGCGTCCCGGCCGCGCAATGATCGTGTCGCACCTCTTGAGCGCGGTCGCCTTGGCGACGCTGGCGGTCGAGAAGCCGTTCTTCGCGTTCATCGGCATCGCGGTCGGTTGGGGACTTGCGGCCGGCATCGCCATCTCCATGAGCCGCACCATCGTCCAGGGCGCCGCCGAACCCCGCTTTCTGGGCCGGGTTCTGGCTGTGTACTCGATGGGTTTCATGGGCGGGGCGCCCATCGGCTCGGCGATCATTGGTTTTTCCACCGAGCAAATGGGGCCGCACGCAGCAGCCTTGATCCCGGCCGCGGGGCTGGGCCTCGCCGCGCTGGGACTGGCGCTGCTCACGCCGTTGTGGAGTCGCAACTCGGATGGCGCGAACGGCTAGCGAGCTAGTTTACCCTGGCGGCCCGCGGGTCGCGGCGTGGCGCGCGTGCGTTAAACTCATCCACCTCAGTGACCCACGCTTGCGAGGCCGCGATAAACGGTTGCTGCGCTTCCGAGAACACACGTGCATTGGCCGCGGCGAGATCTTCGAGCGCCTTAATGTCGGCCCGGCACCGCTCCACCTGCGCATTGTAACCGGTTTGCCAGGCCCGGTAGGCTTCAATCGCCCTTTCCATGTCGCGGCGCGGGGTGGTGGCGCCGTCAGGCGCGACTGGGGGCGCTTGCAGGGTGGCGCAATTGGGCGATAGCGCTGGCGCGCTGCCTGCCGGCGGCGTCTGCGCCAGCGCGGCGCTTGAAACAAATAGCGCCGCCACGGCTGTACAAACCAACATTCTCATAATCATGAACTCCCGGCGCAAAATCCCTCGACCGCCCATTGCCGGCCAAACGCGGCTAAAATGCGATGCCTTGGCGCGCTTTGCAATCAGTCCAGCTGGAAAGGAATGCGCATGCGATAGCGGCCCTCAACGGCTACCCCATCGCGGGAAGCGGCCGCCATTTGGTGGTCGCCCGCCATCCGCAAGGCGGCCGCGGCAAACCCCCAATTCGCCGGGGATTCTGCCTCGACCGCGCACCGCAGCGCCCCCTGGGCGGAGACCAGGCAATCGAGCTGCACCACCCCCTCCATCCCCGCTTCCCGGGCGCGGCGCGGGTAGTAACGGTCGAGCGCGACCGGCCGCCGCACCCAGCGCGGGCGCTCGATCAGGACCGGCCCCTCGGCTTGCCGGACCGTAAATACAGCGCTGCTTGGCGCCGCCTCGGGCAGGGTGGCTTGGTGCGGCAGCGGCAAGGGAAGCTCGAAGGCAGGATCGTCGAGAGGCTCGGTGCGCCGCCGCGGCTCGGGCGCCGCGGGAGGGTCGACGATCCCGAGCATCGACTCTACCGGCGTCCGGTCGGGCAAGGAGAATTTCTCGATCACGGTGGAAGCGGTTAGCGCAGCCAGCCCCGCCGCGCCAAGCAACAAACTCGAGGCCGCCAACGATGTCGCGCGCGTTGCAAGAACTCGAGCCATGTGATCCTCCCATCGCGCGGCGTTGAATCGTCCGCTTCTGGCGAGCATCTCAAGCGATCCCGCTCCGCGCCAATCACGCCTGCGCGAGATCGATCACGCTTGCGCGAGCTTCACGATCGGGCACGGCGGTGACGCTCACTTTTCTGAAGCGGGCGCACTGCAGCGCTTCGATCACCGCGACCACGTTGGCATAGGCGATGTTCTGATCGGCGCGCACGATGACAGGCGCTTCCGCCAACGCACGACGTGCGTCGTCAATGCCGTTCACGAGCATGGCCTGAGTTAATGCATGCGCTGCGAGCGTGGTAAACTCCACTTGTCGCCGGCCCAGGAAAACGCCGAACCCCGCCGGCGTTTTGCGCAGCTCGACGATTGTCGCGATAATGACTGGCTGCAGGCTCGGATTTTCCCTGGGCAGATCGACGCGCAAATCCGTGGTCGGCTTCGGCGCCGTGACCATGAAGATCACCAGCAGCACCAAGAGCACATCGATGAACGGGATAATGTTGGGATCGGCGTTGATCGAAAACGTCGCCCGCTTGTTCGCCGCCATGGGAACGCCCCTCCTTCGCAAGGCAGCATTCGCCGCGGCGCCGGAACCGCCAAGTCACGGCTGCGAGAGCGCGATCACTTTGAAGTTACGAGCCCGACTGCGTGAACGGAATGCGCATCCGATAACGCCCGCGCGCGGGCGCGCCTTGATAGGTCAGCGGGGCCATGATGTGGTCGCGCGACAAGGCCAGCGCGGCTTCGCCGAAACCCCAGCCTGGGGGCGCCTCCGAGGCGACAATGCAGGTCAGCCGCCCATCCAGCGCCACCATACAATCCAACTCCACAACGCCTTCGATATCGGCGGCGAACGCCTCGCGCGGATAGCGGCGCTCAGGATGGCGCGGCAGCGCGAGCCAGACCGGGTTTGCAACATCGATCACTTGCGGAACAGTTGACGGGGGCGCGAGCGGCGCGGGCGAAGGCGCCGCCGGCGTCCGGGGCGCAGTCGTGGGTCGCGGCGCGGGCATTGGGAGTTCGAACGGGAGCATGGGAAAAAGTCCCTCCTCGATCCGCTCCCGCTCCCGCTCCCGAAGGTAAATCACCTGCCGCGCACTCAACGCAAAATATAGACACAGCGATACAAGCGCGGCGGCGGCTAGCAGCGATAGTGCGCGAACACGCATCCGAGCTCTCGGCCCACCCTATTATTCCAATCGCTCTGGCTCAACGCCCCGGCTTTCAATCAAGCGCGCTAGGTCGGCGGCGGCTTTCTCAAGCGCCGCCGCGTTGGCGGAGCGCGCGACCAGGTGCACGCCGAAGCTGTCGGGCGGCGAAAACCACGGATAGGAGCCGAACGCCACCATATCGTTGGTCGCCGCTTCCAGCGCCGCGAGCTCTTTGGCGATATCGCCTTCGCGTACGCCTTTGCCGCGCACGGTGACCGAGCGCATCACCGCACCGCCTTCGATGCGATGGCCGACATCTTCCAGCATGCCGCGCATGATCGAAGGCACGCCAGCCAGTACGAACACGTTGCCGAGTTGGAACCCCGGCGCCTTCGAAACCGGATTGGCGATCAAGGTCGCGCCATCGGGAATGCGCGCCATGCGCAGGCGCGCTTCGTTCAGGGGCGAGGCGCTCTTGTAATGCGCTTGCAGGATGGCGCGCGCGTCCTCGCGCACATCGATGGCCACGCCGAACGCGGCGGCGACCGCGTCGGCGGTCTTGTCGTCATGGGTGGGGCCGATGCCCCCGGTGGTGAACACGTAATCGTACGTGGCGCGCAGCGCATTGATGGCGGTGATCATTTGCTCCGGAACGTCGCCCACCACGCGCGCCTCGGCCACCTGCACCCCGAGCGGGGCCAGGAACTTGGCGATCGTTTGCAAATTCACGTCCTGGGTGCGGCCGGAGAGCAATTCGTCGCCGATAAGCAGCACGGCGGCTTTGACTTGGATTTGCGTCATGGAGGCATGATAGCGGCGATGAGCGGTTGGGAGTAGCGCTCGAACGAATGCAAGCGCCATTCAGGGATCGCGAAGCGAGACCCGGAACCCAGGGGATCGTAGAGCATGGCGCTGGCCCCTGGATTCCAGGTTCGCGCGCGCCGCGCGCCCCGGAATGACGGTCGTGCTAAGAAGGCGGACAGGAGCTCAGCATGGACCACGTCGCCGCCCTCACCGAACGCCAGTCCGGCCACCTGCCCGATCTTCTGGGCCTGGAATGGCTGGAGGCGCGCGCTGGCTTCGTGCGCGGGCGCTTCGAGGTGAATCCCTGCCACATGGCCCCCAACGGCTTCCTGCACGCCGCCAGCGTCATCGCGCTGGTCGATTCAGCGTGCGGCTATGGCTGCGTCGTCTCCAAGCCGGACGCCGCGATTGGGTTCACGACCATCGAGCTGAAATGCAATTTCCTGGGCACGGTGCGTGGCGGCGCGGTGTCGTGCGAGGCGCGCCTGGCGCACGGGGGACGCACGACGCAAGTGTGGGATGCCGAGGCAAAGGACGAAGCGGCTGGCAAGACCATCGCCCTGTTCCGCTGCACGCAGATGCTGCTCTATCAGAACTGACATGGAGCGCGGCTCCAAGGATCGGGTCGCAATCCGCGGTGTCATCCACGCGAGGCGGAAGCAACGGAAATGAACCGTCAGCCGAAACCCCAATCGCTCGCAGTGATCGAAGCCCCGTTGGCGATGGTGATCGTGTCGTGAATCAGCCCGTTCGCCGAATTGATTTGCCAGTGCGTAGCGTCGAGCTGGACGAACGTAGCGCCCGCGGCAGCGGTTCCATAGCCGACGAACAATAGACTGTCGTTATTGCCGGCGGCCGCAGAGCTGAAGTCGAAGATTGCGTCGCCATTGGCCTGGCCCGCGCGAAACACAAACGCATCGTTGCCGGTGCCGCCGCTCATGGCATCGGCGCTGGCGCCCCCGTCGAGGACATTGTCCCAGCCGTTCCTGCCGACGATCATGTCCGCGGCGGAAGTTCCGATCACGTTGTCGACCGAGAAGTAGACGTCCCCCTGCGCATCGCCGCCCACGCCTGCCCCGGTTTGTAGATTGACGTTCACCGCGGCCGCCGAGGCGGAATAATCGGCGGTGTCGGCGCCCACGCCGCCGCCAAGCGAATCGGCGCCAGCTCCGCCGATGAGAACATCGTCCCCCGATCCTCCAAGCAGCACATCGTTGCCGGCTTCGCCGAACAGATGGTCTGCGCCGTCGCGACCGGTGATGGTTTCCGCGCCCGCGCCGCCCCAGATGAAATTCACACCATCGTCGCCAACGAGCGTGTCCGTCCTCGAAGAGCCGACGATATTCTCGATTCCGCTGAAGAAGTCGCCATTGGCGGCGCCGCCGGACGCAGCGCCGGAAAACAACCGGATATCGACCGCATTTGGCGACAACGAATAGTCGAGCGTATCGACGCCCGCCCCTCCACTCATGGAGTCGCTGCCGATCCCGCCTGAAAGCGTGTCATTGCCGTCACCGCCGTTGAGCGCATCGAAAACAAGATCGCGCCCCGTCAGCACGTCGTTGAACGCCGAGCCGGTAATACCCTCGATCGAGACGAACGTATCGCCTGCCGCGGCGCCGCCGGAGGCGGCGCCCGTTTGTAGATTGACGGTCACGCCGGAACCGGATGTCGAGTAATCGGCGATGTCGTTGTCGGCGCCGCCAGCCAGGGCGTCCGCTCCCGCCCCGCCGCGCAGCGTGTCGGCGCCCGCGCCGCCGCGTAGCGTGTCGTTGGCGGCGCCGCCGTCAAGCAGGTCGTTACCGCCATTGCCGGTCAAAATATCGCTGCCGCCAAGACCGTTAATCGTGTCCGCGCCGTTGCCGCCATAGAGACTTTCGTCCGCGCCCGTACCTGAGAAATTCAGGTCGGGAATGTTGTCGAGCGTCAGCGTAATTGTGTCCGAGCCGACAGCGTCGCCTGCGTTGAAACCGCCGCCTGATCCAAGGGCGGTGCGCCCCCGCAGGTCGGGCAGCGCGAAAGTGGTTGCGCCGTTGCCGCCATAGGTGGTGCCGAGCAACGAGAACAATGCCTGATTCTGACTGATCGCAAGCAGCTGGCCTTGGCACAGGGCATACCCGCTCGGTGCGAAATTGCCGGCGAAAGCGATGATTTCGCCGATCATCGGATCGAACCCGTCGGCGCCCCCGTTTACGGACGGAAAAATGCCCGTCAGCGCGATTGCATAGTTTAACACCAGCGAGGGGTCGACATTCTGGATCGGCGCGCCGGCGCCACCCATCTCGACGGGAAGATTTGCCTGCGAAACTGTAACCGGGCCCTGCCCGAGCACCTCGCCGATCGTCAACCCGTTGCCGGCGCCGACAATCGTGCGCCCGCGCAGATCAGGGAGCGCGAAGGTGGTGGCGCCATCGCCGCCATAGGTCGTACCGATGATGGCGAACAGCACATCGTTTTCGGCGATGCTAAGCAGCTGGCCGTTGCACGCCGCGTAACCCGAAGGCGTGAAATTGCCGGCGAACTTCACCACGGAACCAATCAAATCAAGGCTGCTGCCGCTGCCTCCTTGCGTCGGGAATATGCCCGTGGTGCGGATCAGATACCGTACGCCAAGCTCGGGCTGATCCTCGTCTACCGGCGCGGAAGCGCCCCCATGGCTTGCCGGCATCTGCGACACAGCAAGAACCGCCGCGGCTGATCCCGCTTGCTGACCGATTGCAATGTTGTTCAATCCGGGACCTTGGCCATCGGAGACAGCGGTCCGACCGGCAAGGTTGGGAAGCGCGAACGTGGTCTGGCCATTGCCGCCGTAATTGGTGCCCAGAAGCGAGAACAAGGCGGTGTTGCTGGCAATGTTGAGGATCTGTCCGTTGGCGATGGGTGCGCCCGCCAAACCGAAGTTGAACGCATAGGTATGGAACATGCCTAACGTCATGCCGTCGCCGCCCCCGCTCTGAGAGGGGAATATCCCGGCGGTCGCGACGGTCTCGGTGAGAACTAGGGCGCGCTGATAATTTGTGAGCGCTGTCGGCATACTTTCCCCCAGGTCAGAGAAATCCAAGGGTCACATTTGGCGGAAATGCATCCTTGCCGCCAGGGAACTCCCGCGTGACGTGCTGTTTGAGCGCGTCACCGTCGCTAGCGCCTGCGCGGCTGGGCGCCGCGCGTTCCGACGAGCGAGGCCTGCCGGCGGGCGATCCTACTTAATCTTGCCTTCGGTGAATTCGACGTGCTTGCGCGCGATCGGATCGTACTTCTTGAACTTGAGCTTTTCGGTCTTGGTGCGCGGGTTTTTCTTGGTGACGTAGAAATAGCCCGTGTCCGCCGATGAATTCAGGCGGATTTTGATGACGGTCGGCTTGGCCATGACGGGCTCGGTATTTCTCAGGGTTCAAGGAAGCGCGCGAAAATAGGGGGGCGCGTGGCAAAGTCAACCTGGACCGCGCGTCTCCTGACGCGCCAGCCCGCCTCGACCCGGTGCGGGTCCGGAGACCCGCGGTCCAAAGCGCCGTCTCAGCCCTACCTCAATCGCTCCATGGTGTGAGCACCCCTGCTCCAGCGCAAGAATGGCGGGTCGAGCGCCTCACCGGCGAGCCGGGCGCGCACCTCCTTGAGCACGAAGCGGGTGATCGAGGGCAAGTCCAGCGCTTCGGCCTCGTCCAGGGCGAACCACCTCGTATGCAACAATTCCTCGCCCGCCTCCGGCTTATCGTCAGCGAGCACCGCCTCGGCGTGGCCAAGGAAGAAGCGGGCGTCAAAGCGACGGGTGCGATAGGGCGGAGTGATGGCGCGGCAGACAAAGGCCAGTTTGGACAGATCGGGCCCCCCTGGACCGCCAAGCTTCAACCCCGCCTCCTCGCGGGTCTCGCGCACAGCCGCCAGGGCGAACGCGCGCGGGGGCCTGCGCACGGCGCCGCCCAACTTCAGCAACGCCTCGGTTTCGGGCGTCAACTCGGCTCCGGCCTTGGCCTTGGCGTCGCCCGGATCGACCCTACCGCCGGGAAAAACCCATTTGTCCGGCATGAAGACGTGGCCCTTGGCGCGCTGGCCCATCATCACCTCGCGTCCGCCGCGCACCAAGATGAGGGTCGCCGCGTCGCGGGGCTTGTCGGCCTTCGGCTTCAACCCATCGGGGGGGTCGAAGGGCTTTTCGTCGGGGTTGAGGCGGAATTCGCTGGCCATCGTCCGATCCTAGCACGCCCGCCGTGGGGAGTTGGAAGCGAAGCGTGCGGCGCGTATCGTCGCGGCGCAACCAGGAGGCGCACATGCCGCGACAGAAACCAGGACAAGGGCAGATTGCGCTGGTGACCGGCGCCTCGGCGGGCATTGGCGTGGACCTCGCCGAATGCTTCGCGCGCGATGGCTACGACCTCATTCTCACCGCGCGCAGCCAGGGTCCGCTGCAGGAGCTCGCTGATCGGCTGGCGCAAGCGCACGGCGTCAAGGCGCACGCTATCCCCCAGGATCTCGGTGCAATCGGCGGCGGAAGCGCGCTCGCGAACGCCATCAAGGCCAAGGCTTTTGAGGTCGACGTCGTTGTCAACAACGCCGGCTACGGCCATGCCGGGGCGCTCACCTCCTCCGATCTCGCCACCCAACTTGGCATGATCGATCTCAACGTGCGCGCGCTGGTGGAGCTGACCTACCATTTCTGGGACGGCATGCTGGTTAAAAAACGCGGCGGCGTGCTCAATGTCGCTTCAACGGCGGCGTTTCAGCCCGGGCCGCTGATGGCGAACTATTACGCCTCGAAAGCCTACGTGCTCTCGTTTTCCGAAGCGCTCTGGGAGGAAGCGCGCGGCACGGGCGTGCATGTGAGCTGCTTGTGCCCCGGGCCCACGGTGTCGAAATTCCGCGAACGCGCCGGCACCGGCAAGACCCGGCTTGCGAAGAACGCAGGCGCGGCGATGGCGTCAGCGCCAGTTGCGCGCATGGGCTATGAGGGCTTCACGCGCAATCAGCGCGTAGTGGTGACTGGCCTGCCCAACAAATTCATCGCCGGCTTCGGCAAGTTCATCCCGCGCGCGACGCTTCTGCGCATGGTGCACAATCTGCAATCGCCGGCGTGAGGAGCGGTCCCTAATGAGCCTGCACGGAAGCTACGACCCCGACAATCTGTTCGCCAAAATCCTGCGCGGGGAAATCTCCTGCGTGAAGGTGTTCGAGGACGATGCCGCGCTCGCTTTCATGGATATTTTCCCGCAATCGCGCGGGCACGTTCTGGTTGTGCCGAAAGGCGTCAGCGCGCGCAATTTCCTGGAGCTGCCGCGCGACCGGATCGGCCCCTATCTAGAGCGGGTTCAGCGTGTGGCGGTCGCGGTGGAAAAAGCGCTGCAGCCCGACGGCGTGCAGATCATGCAATTCAACGGCGCGCCCGCGGGGCAAACCGTCTTTCACCTGCATTTCCACGTGATCCCGCGCTATGAAGGTGTGCAACTCGCGGGCCACGGACAGGGGAAAAAGGCAGAGGCCGCCGAACTGGCGGCGATCGCGAAGGAGATCGCGGCGGCGCTTTGAAGCGATGGCGACGCATCGCCTGCCATCAGCAGGAAACGAAAATCCCGCGCAGCGAGCGCAGCGCCTGGCGGCCGAAATCGAAGGGCACCAGCACCAGCGCCAGCCCTTCGCGGTTCGGCCGTTGTGCGTTGCACCCGTTCGTGCGCTCCGGCGCCGGGGCGGGCGCGCTCGACGAAACCTCGACGACCGCGGCGGCTTGGGGCTGCTCGGCGGGTGCAATCTCGGTTGCGGGTGCTGTCTCCTGCTGCTGCGCCACGGCCACGATGGTCGGTTCCTGGTCGGCGTAAGCCGCCGGCGCCATGACCGCCGCGGCGAGCGCGGCGAGGGCGATTGCGCTGCGCATTGTCATTGGGATCCTCCACGCCTGGGTCTGCTGTCGATCGCGGTTATAGCAACTTGTTCGGCGGAGACACGAAAAACTTGCCAGCCGCATTCCTGGCCGCCGCCGACGCGCCGGCAGGAGCGGGCGCCCACGGTGGTGGCGTTGCCGTCTTGCCAGATGAGCCGGATATTGCCGCACTCGTTGGCAGCCGTCAGCGCAGCGGCGCGGGCGCTCCAGCGCGCGGCTGGGTTCTCCTCCGCCGCACCTGCCTCCAGCTGCTGGCAGGAGTGCTCCTGCGCCGGCGCAGGGACCGCCATGCCCGGAATCTCGGCCAAAGCCAGATAGACCGGAGGCGTGTGGATGACATTGTCGGCGTCCGCCTGCCCCTGCCGGAACGCCGCCGGGGCCGCGCTTAGAAGCAGACATACAACAGCGGCCGTAGCGATGAGGGGGCGAAACCGTTCGAACTTGCCCAACGGCGCGACCACCAGGACCACCAGGACGATGGTGCTGAGCAGCGGCAGGAACAGGAAGAAACTAAAGTCCTCCGGGAGCAGCGCGATCAGGAAACTAAGGGCGCCCTGCCTGAAAACTTGTTCGATCGGAATTTCTTGCACGCCGAGGCCGAACCAGCCGAAATAGGAGACGAAATACGCGTACCCCAGCATGTAGGTGACCGCCGGCGCCGCCAAAGTCAGCCAAGAAGTCCCAATAAGCCCGCCCACGTCACCCGTCCCGCAAACATACTAGGACGCAGGTTTATTGCGTCAACGCAATTTCGGGCGCGCCCGCCTCAGCCCGGACGCCGCTGAGAACTACCCCGCCGCACACAAGCCCGGCGCGATCGCTTCCTGCGCGCGCGTGTCGGCGTATTTCTTCTCCACGATAAGATAGCGCACCGTCGTCTGGCCGATATTAAGCACTTCATGGCGCACTTCGGAATCGTTGGAAAAGAATGATCCCGCCTCCAACACACGGTCTTGCACTCCCGCCGCGCTGGTGATGCGCATCGCGCCGCCCTCGCCCAGCAGATAGCCGAAATGCGGTGGGTGGTAGTGCGGTTCGTGGCCGATACCCGGCGGAAAGGTGCAGCGCAGAATACGCACTTGCGCGTCCTCGTGCAGGCGCTCGCACACTGGTTCGCCCTGCCAGCCCGCACACAGCGCTGACGGCAGCGGCGCGACTTGCGCCGAGGCCGCTACGCAACTGGCCAGCAGAAGAGCTGCAGCATGGACCGCCGGCGTCCTCGCCGGCAGCGGCGATCGCAGAGTCACAGGCCAGTGTTCGTTGAAACGCCGCTGCCGGCGGGGACGCCGGCGGTCCATAGCGCTCACGCCTTCTCCGGCTTGCGCCCGAACGATGCGAGCAGCCCGCGGCTTTCTTGCGAATAGCTGAATTTCAGCTTGTCCTTGTCGGCGGGGTCGAGGTCGATTTTGACGATGCCGCCATTCTTCAGCTTGCCGAACAGCAATTCGTCGGCCATCGGCTTTTTCACTTTCTCCTGGATCAGCCGGGCGAGCGGACGCGCGCCGAAGTTTTCGTCATAGCCCTTGGTGGCGAGCCAATCGGCGGCGCGGTCGGTGATTTCGATCTGCACATTGCGCTCGGCCAATTGGCCTTCGAGCTGGATGATGAATTTCTGCACCACGTTGCGCACCACCGCAGGGGGCAGGCCGTTGAAATGGATCGAGGCGTCGAGCCGGTTGCGGAATTCGGGCGTGAACAAGTTCTTGATCGCCTCTTCGTTCATGAAATCCTTCTTGCCGGCGCCGAAGCCGATGCCCTGCCTCGCCGCGTCCGCCGCGCCGGCATTGGTGGTCATGATCAAAATCACGTTCCTGAAATCCACCTTCTTGCCATTGGCGTCGGTGAGCGAGCCGTGATCCATCACCTGCAACAGGATGTTGAACAGGTCCGGGTGCGCTTTCTCGATCTCGTCAAGCAACAGCACGCAATGAGGGTGCTGATCGACGCCATCAGTCAACAGCCCGCCCTGGTCGTAGCCGACATAGCCGGGAGGCGCGCCGATCAGCCGCGAAACGGTGTGGCGCTCCATGTATTCGCTCATGTCGAAGCGCAGCAGTTCGATCCCCATGACATTGGCGAGCGAGCGCGCCACCTCGGTCTTGCCGACTCCGGTTGGGCCCGCGAACAAATAACAGCCGATCGGTTTTTGCGGCTCCCGCAAGCCGGCGCGCGCCATCTTGATGGCGGCGGCGAGCTGGTCGATGGCGTCGTCCTGACCGAAGACGACGCGCTTCAGGTCCGCATGCAAGGACGCCAGCATTTCGGAATCGTTCTTCGACACCGACTTCGCCGGGATCCGCGCCATGCGCGAAACCACTTCCTCCACCTCCGCCACATCGATGATCTGTTTGCGCTGCGTCGCGGCCAGCAGCATCATCGAGGCGCCGGCTTCGTCGATCACGTCGATGGCTTTGTCGGGCAATTTACGGTCGGCCATGTGGCGCGAGGACAGTTCCACCGCCGCCTTCACCGCGTCGTCGGTGTATTTCACCTTGTGATAATCTTCAAAGTAGGGGCGCAACCCCATCAAAATCTTGATCGCATCCGGCACCGAAGGCTCGTTCACATCGATCTTCTGAAAACGCCGCGCCAGCGCGCGGTCCTTTTCGAAATGCTGGCGATATTCCTTGTAGGTGGTCGAGCCCATGCAGCGCATGTGGCCCGATTGCAGCGCCGGCTTCAGCAAGTTGGAGGCGTCCATCGCCCCGCCCGAGGTGGCGCCGGCGCCGATCACGGTGTGGATTTCGTCAATGAAAAGGATCGCCTTGGGGTGGTTCTCCAGCTCCTTCATCACGCTTTTCAGGCGCTCTTCGAAATCACCGCGATAGCGCGTGCCGGCGAGCAGCGCGCCCATGTCGAGCGCGAAAATCGTGGCGTCCGCCAGCACTTCGGGCACTTGCCGCTCGATGATCTTGCGCGCCAGCCCCTCCGCGATCGCGGTTTTGCCGACGCCGGGATCGCCGACCAGCAGCGGATTGTTCTTTTGCCGGCGGCAGAGAATCTGGATCGAACGCAGCACTTCCGCCTCGCGCCCGATTAGAGGATCGATCTTGCCTTCCTTGGCTTTCTTGTTGAGGTCGGTGCAATAGGCGGCCAGCGCTTCCTGGCCGGACTTCACCACGCGTTCGCCGTCTTCCTCGCCGGCGCCGCGCACCGGACGGGGCTGGGCCGCGCCCGCGCGTTTGGGCAGGCCGTGGGAGATGTAATTCACCGCATCGTAGCGGGTCATATCCTGCTCTTGCAGGAAATAGGCGGCGTGGCTTTCGCGCTCGGAGAACAGCGCCACCAGCACATTGGCGCCGGTGACTTCGCGGCCGCCGGAAGAATCGACGTGCAGCATCGCCCGCTGCAGCACCCGCTGGAAGCTGGCGGTCGGGCGCGGCTCATCGTGATCGCGATTGGGGATGACGAGATTGTCGAGTTCGTTTTCGAGATACGAAGTCAGATTGTAGCGCAGCTTGTCGAGATCGACCTTGCAGGCGTGCATCACCTGGCCGGCGTCGTCATCGTCGACCAGCGACAGCAATAGATGCTCGAGCGTCACGAATTCATGGCGGTGCTCGGTGGCGAAGGAAAGCGCCCGCCGCAGGGTGTGCTCGAGCGTCCGTGAGAATGTCGCCATCGAAACCTATTCCTTTTCCATCGTGCATTGCAGCGGATGTTGATGCTGGCGCGCGAGATCGAGCACCTGGGCTACCTTGGTTTCCGCCACCTCAAAGGAGAACACGCCGCACAATCCAACCCCATTTTGGTGAACATGCAACATGATCGTGGTCGCTTCCTCGCGCGACTTGGAGAAAAACCGCTCCAGTACAAAGACCACGAACTCCATCGGCGTGTAATCGTCGTTTAGCAGCAGCACCTTGTAGAGCGACGGTTTCTTGGTGCGGGTGAGCGTCTGGGTTCCGAGCCCGCCCTCGCGGCCCGGATCGTCATCGTCGTTCCAGGATGGGTCGCTCATCGCACAGCGCTTTCAGCCCAAGGGAATCGCCCTAACTCCCGCCCGAGCCCACCAATCTATGGATTGAAGGGCGCGATGGAAGGGGCAAGGCTGTTATCGCGCGCCGGGACAGGGGCGAGGGCCGCGGCTCCATCCGGCTTGGAGCGCGGGGCTCCTGCCCCGCATTTCGCCATAGCGCCGGGGTCAAAACGAAGCGCGCCAGGAGGCGCGCGCTCCAACTTGGGAAGAGCGCTTCACCCCCCTTTAGGCGGGCGGGGGTAGTGCGCGGGAATTCGCACGAAAAACGGGCCCAGCCAGAGGCCGGGCCCGTCTTGATCTCTGTCGATCTGGCTGCTTAGCGCGACACGCCAGTTTGGATCAGGTTGCCGACGGCGCTGACGCGCTCGTTCAGCGGCTGGAACATGTCCTTGGCGAGCCCAGAGGCTTGCTCGGAAAAGCCAGCCAATTCGGCGACATAGGCCTCGAACGAAGATTTCGCGTAGGCGTTCTGCTTTTCCACGAATTCCTGCACGCTCTTGGACGTCATCAGCGCCTTGGCGGCGTTGACGTGGCTTTCCATCGCTTGCTTCGAGAAGGTGACCGTCCGCGCCGACAGGGCCTCGAGGCCCTTTTGCGTGGCCGTGGCCGAGGCGATCACAGCTTCAACGTTTTCCTTGCCGAAGGAAGAAACTTCCGCAAGAGCCGCCACACCACGGTCGAAATTTTCACGCACTGCATCTGTCGAAGCAGAAGTAACCTGCTCGAACGCGTCCGTCGCTGACTTGGTTGAACGGGCTGTCTTGGTCGTCGCCATGTCTAAAGGTCTCCAGATTTGGCCGCGGGGGGGGCCGGTGTTGCAGGACCCTATATGTTATGCTGCAAGTGCGAAGTCAACCATTTTTTTGCTGCACTGCAGCGTAAAGTGGAAAATTCCCGCGTTTACCCGTTAACTAAACCCGCCCTTAACGCTTGCTAATGAAACTGTAAGTTACGCGGCACAGTATTTGCCTGATTTTATCCCTGATCTTGCGGGATGGGACCAAGATGAAGTCTGTGGGATTTTCAAAGCTCGGGAAGGTCCTCGCCTTTGGCGGGGCGCTGCTGGCCATGGGCATGGCCAGTTCGGCGCTGGCCGATGAGGACCGTTACGCCGCCATCGTCATGGATGCCCGCAGCAACGAGGTGCTGCTTGAGGACCAAGCCGATGAGGCGCGCTACCCGGCCTCGCTGACCAAGATGATGACGCTCTACCTGCTGTTTGAAGCCCTCGAGCGCGGCGACATTAGCATGGACACGCGCCTTGTCGCTTCCCGCCACGCCGTGGCGCAGCCTCCTTCCCAGCTCGGCGTACGCTGCACGCGCCGCCGCGGCTGCGATTCCATCACCGTCGAACAGAGCATCCGCGCGCTCGTGGTGCAATCGGCCAATGACGCCGCGGTGATGGTGGCGGAGCGGCTGTCGGGAAGCGAGGCGCGCTTTGCAGCGGCGATGACAGCGCGCGCCCGCGAACTCGGCATGGCCAACACCCGCTTTGCCAACGCCAGCGGCCTGCCCGACGATCGCCACCGCACCACCGCCCGCGACATGGCTCTGCTCGGCCAGGCGCTGTGGCGCGACTTCCCTGAATATTATTCGTACTTCCAGACCCCCAGCTTCAGCTGGCGTCGCAGCGGCGGGCGCAATCACAATCGCCTGCTCGGCCAAGTGGAAGGCGTCGACGGGATCAAGACCGGCTACACGCGCGCGTCGGGCTTCAACCTCGCTTCCATGGCCGAGCGCAATGGGCGGCGTGTTATTGTCGTCGTACTGGGCGGAGAGACAGCGGCCGCCCGCGATGCTCAGGTCGCCTATCTGATCGAGGGCGCCTACCAGCAATTCGCGCTTCGCGAAAATCCATCAGCGACTTATGCGAGCCTGCCTTCGAACCGGCTCGACATGCAGATGGCGCCGAACGCGTTGGCCGCGGGAAGCACAAGCGCCGCCGCCGCCACGTATCAGGGCATGGTGGTTGAAACGCTTTCCCCGGCACCCGCTGACTTCATCGGTCAAGGCGATCAATCGAGCGCCACCCAAGAATAAGCCGGCCTCAACGTTTCAGCAGACGGTCGCGCGCCGCGGTGAGCCGGGCAGCGAGGTTGTGCGCGCCGCCGCGATCGGGATGGGCGCTGGCGATCTTTCGCCGATAAGCGGCGCGAATCTCAGATTCGGTAGCGTCCGCGCCAACGCCAAGGATGCGGCGCGCCTCGGCGTCTTGGGGGTCTTCGGCGACCGGCGGTTGCGGCGCACGGCCAAACAGCGCGGGAAAAACGTACCAGCCCAGCCCCGCCAGCGCCGCCAAGGCAAGCGCTGGCCCCAAAGCGCCGCGCGCCAAGGCAAAGAGCGCCGCCGCCGCAAGCAAAAGGCTGGGCCAGCGTTGCATCAACATACGCCGGCGCGCGCCGCTGACACGCACGAACAGCAAAAACGTGAACGCGATGGCGACGAGGGCAAGCGCTGGCAGCATGTGGCTTGAGCTTAGAACCGAAGCGGCTCGCCTTCGAGCCCCGGCAGCTTCAGCGTCACGAAGAGATCGCGGAGCTCCTGTCGTGCGGCGAGGTGGCTCAGGCGCATCTCGCCTGCTCCGCCCGGCGCGTCGAGGTCAAGCAAGGTGAGCCCCTGGGGAAACAGCTCGCGAAAAATGACGCGCTCTGAGAGGCCGGGGACGAGCCTGAACCCGATCCGGTTGGAAAGCGTCTTGAGCGCGTCGGCCACGCGCCGCTTGTTCTTGGCCTCGATCCGGCTGGTCGAGGTGCGGTTGCGCAGCACCACCCAGTCGATCGGCGTGCGTAATGTGGCGGCTTTGCTCTTGCGCGCTTCCCAGACCATCTCACTGTAGACCGACGGCCGGATCACATCCTCGCGCACAGAATCGATATCGCCGAGCACGTCGAAATCGACGAAGCTGTCGTTGAGCGGCGTTATCAGCGTGTCGGCGCAGGCGTGCGCCAGGCGCGAGAGGTAAGAATCCCCGCCCGGCGAATCGATGACGATGAAACCGCAGGTCTCGCCGAGACGGCGCAGTGCGGCCTTGAACACAGAGCCCTCTTCGGCCTCGGCCGCATCCAATTGCCGTGCGCGGCTCTCGGTAACTTCAAGCATCTGCGGCGACGGCAGCTGTGCGCCGGCAGAAATGTGGCGGACGCGGTTCTCGACATAGCGCGTGAGCGTCCGTTGGCGAACATCGAGATCGAGCACGCCAGTGCGCCTGCCCATGCGCATGAGGGCGACAGCCAAGTGCATCGCCACGGTCGATTTGCCGGCGCCGCCTTTCTGGTTGCCGACCACCACGACATGGGCCCGGCGCGGCGCGGGCGGGGCGTCATAAGCGTAGGCAAGCGTCATCGGACCGCCCCGACCAAGCAAGGCGGCGGCGTCGTCTTGGGAGAAGACGATGCACGGAAACACATTGTTAAATCATCCGCGCACGAGGTTAAGGGGCGCTTAAGGACACTTGACCCCGGCGGCGCGGAAGACGATGCGGAGGGCCATGAGTGCGTCGCGCCTTCCAGTTGTTCGCGATGTCGCCGGCTTGCGCGCGGCGGTAGCCGCTTGGCGCGGCGGCGGGCAAAGCCTGGCGCTGGTCCCGACCATGGGCGCTCTGCACGAAGGGCATTTGTCGCTGGTGCGCGCCGCCAAGGCGCGCGCGAGCCGCGTTGTCGCCAGCCTGTTCGTGAACCCGAAACAATTCGCGCCGCACGAGGATTTCGAGCGCTACCCGCGCGACGAGGCAAGCGACGCCGCCCTGCTCGCGGGCGCCGGCTGCGACCTGCTTTACGCACCTGGCCGCGCCGCGATGTACCCCGACGGCTTCGCCACCAATGTGATCGTCTCCAATGTCTCAACGCCGCTCGAAGGCGAGTTCCGCCCGCATTTCTTCGGCGGCGTCGCCACCGTCGTCGCAAAATTGCTGCTGCAATGCCTGCCCGATTGCGCGCTGTTCGGCGAAAAGGACTATCAGCAATTGCTGGTGATCAAGCGCCTCGCCCGCGACCTCGACGTCCCGGTCGAGATCGTCGGCCGCCCCACCGTGCGCGAGGCTGACGGCCTCGCCATGTCTTCGCGCAACTTCTATCTCACAGCCGACGAACGCCGCATCGCCGCTCAGCTCAACGTGATCATGCGCGAGAGCATCGCCGCAATTCGCGCGGGCTCGACCATCGCCGACACCGAGCAAAGCGGCAAGCAGCGTCTGGCCGCGGCGGGATTCGCCATCGTGGACTATTTCGCCGTGCGCGACGCCGACACTTTGGCGGAAACCGTGGACCTGTCGCGCCCCGCCCGCCTGCTGGCGGCGGCATGGCTGGGCAAGACGCGGCTGATCGACAATATGGCGGTGTGAGGGGCAGATGACCCAAGACGTTTCCTATGGCGGCTATCTCAAGCTCCCGGACTTGTTGGCCTGCCAGGCGCCGCAGACTGGCGAGCATGACGAGATGCTGTTCATCATCCTGCATCAGAC
>JAKFYF010000246.1 GCA_021731005.1 Hyphomonadaceae bacterium | reverse complement strand
GACCGTCACCGCCACGATCTCCGCCCGCCCGCGCGCCCGAGCCGCCAGCGACGCGGCGGCTTCGACGCTCACATTGCGCGGGCTCTTGGCGTAGAACACGAGGCCGACCAGACGCGCGCCGCCGCGAAGCGCCGCGTCCATCGCGGCGGCGTCACTGATGCCGCAGATCTTGGCTTCGGCCATTCCTACTTTTTCAATGCGTCCCTGATCTCGCGCAGCAGCACGATGTCTTCCGCTGGCGGGGGCGGGGGAGCGGCGGCTTCGGCCTTCTTCAACGAGTTCATGGCCCTGATGATCATGAACAGAACCCAGGCGACGATTACAAACTTGATCGCGGCGTTGATGAACTTGCCGTAGGCGATGGCGACTTCCGGCTTGGCGGCGACATAGTCGGCCGCGCCTTCAGCGCCGACCGCGGCGGTCGCCTGCTGGATCACCAGCTTCAACGTCGAAAAATCGATGCCCGCGAGCAGCAGCCCGATCGGCGGCATGACGATGTCGTCAACCAGCGATGATACGATTGTGCCGAAGGCGGCGCCGATGATCACGCCAACAGCGAGATCGACGACGTTTCCCTTCATCGCGAAATCGCGAAACTCTTTCAGCATGGACATGGACGCTCCCGAGGTGAGTCAATAGTGAGGAGTCAGTAGTCAGTGGGGGAGCGAAAATCTACTGACTACTGACCGTTCTCTACTAACTTTCTTCACGGCTCTTCGCCGCCGTTTACCTTGAGCCGCAGCTCCTTGCCAGGCTTGAAGAACGGCACGCGCTTGGCCGCCACTTTCACGGTGGCGCCAGTGCGGGGGTTGCGCCCGGTGCGGGCGTCGCGACGGCGGACCGAGAATGCGCCAAAGCCGCGCAGCTCAACGCGGCCTCCTTGCGCGAGCGCGCTGGCGATTTCGTCCAACACGACATCAACCGCTTCCTCGACTTCGGCCGGGCGCAGGGTTGGAAATTCTTCCTGCAGCCGGCTCACCAGCTCAGAGCGCAGCATCGCCTTTTCCTCTAAAGACGGCTTAGGATAGAGGACCAAGCGCGTCCCCCGTCAATGCCCATCGGCTTGAAAGTGCGAAAAAAAATGGGCCCAGCGCGGCGCGCCGGGCCCTACTTGAACTGACTTTAACCGAGCTTACGGTTTGTTCTTTTCCTTCAACGCCGCACCGAGAATGTCGCCCAGCGAGGCGCCCGAATCCGAGGAGCCGAATTGCGCGATCGCTTCCTTCTCGTCCTTGAGCTCCATCGCCTTGATCGAGAGCGCAACCTTGCGGCTGCCTTTTTCGAAGCTGGTCACCATGGCGTCGATTCGGTCGCCCACGGCGAAGCGGTCCGCGCGCTGTTCGGAGCGGTCGCGCGAAAGATCCGACTTGCGGATGAAGGAGCGCAGTGCGTTGCCTTCGCCAAACGCCACTTCTATGCCGCCAGTCGCCACGTCGAGCACTTCCACGGTGACGATCTGGCCCTTGCGGAAGTCGGCGTCGCCCATCGGATCGGACTGCACTTGCTTCATGCCGAGCGAGATGCGTTCCTTGTCGGCGTCGATGTCGAGCACCTTGGCTTTCACCATGTCGCCCTTGTTGTAGCGGGCGAGGGCTTCTTCGCCTTGCGCGTCCCAAGCGATGTCGGACAGGTGCACCATGCCGTCGAGTTCCGGGGAGAGGCCGACGAACAGGCCGAACTCAGTGATGTTCTTGATCTCGCCCTCGATGATCGAGCCGACCGGATGGGCGCTCAGGAACGCGTCCCATGGATTGGCCTGCACTTGCTTGATGCCAAGGGAAATACGGCGCTTCTCGCCATCGACATCGATGACCTGTACGTCCACCTCCTGGCTGGTGGAGAGGATCTTCGAAGGATGCAAATTCTTCTTGGTCCAGCTCATTTCCGAAACGTGCACCAAGCCCTCGACACCCGCTTCCAACTCCACGAAGGCGCCGTAATCGGTGATGTTGGTGACGCGGCCGGTGAACTTGGCGCCGACGGGATATTTGGCATCCACCGCATCCCACGGGTCGGTCAAGAGCTGCTTCATGCCGAGCGAGATGCGTTGCGTGTCGGGATTGATCTTGACGATTTGCACTTTCACGGTGTCGCCGACATTGAGCACTTGGCTTGGGTGCGAGATGCGCTTCCAGCTCATGTCGGTGACGTGAAGGAGCCCGTCGATGCCGCCCAGATCGACGAAGGCGCCGTAATCGGTTATGTTCTTGACCACGCCGTCGCGGACTTCGCCTTCCTTCAGATTGCCGACGATTTCGGCGCGTTCCGAAGCTCTGCTCTCTTCAAGCACGGCGCGGCGCGAGACCACGATGTTGCCGCGCTGGCGGTCCATCTTCAGGATCGCGAACGGCTGGGTGATGTTCATCAGCGGGCCGACATCGCGCACCGGGCGGATGTCGACCTGGCTGCCGGGAAGGAAGGCGTTGGCGCCACCGAGCTCGACGGTGAAGCCGCCCTTCACCCGCCCAACCAGCGCGCCCATGACCGCCTCGCCGGCGGCGAAATTCTTCTCAAGCCTTGTCCATGCTTCTTCGCGGCGAGCCTTCTCGCGCGATAGCACCGCGTCGCCCAGGGCGTTCTCGATGCGGTCGAGATAGACTTCGACGATGTCGCCGACCTTGGGCGCGCCCGCGCCGTCATCGGTGATGAACTCGCGCATCGCGATGCGGCCCTCGGTCTTGAGGCCGATGTCGACGACGACGAAGTCGTTTTCGATGGCGACCACGGTCGCCGGCACGACGCGGCCCTCGATCATGCCGCGGGAAGAAAAACTCTGGTCCAGCATCGCGGCGAAATCGTCGCGCGTGGGGTTCATGGATTGGGTAGACGTCATCTTGTATTGCAGCTCCAAATTCACAAAGGCCGGCCGGTTGGCTCCGGCGGTCTCGGCCCCACCATGGGGCCGTCTCCGATAGTCTCAACGCGAAAGCGCCGCCTCGACAATACGCCGGGCGGCCTCCACGGAGGCTTCTATAGAAAGATCGGTGGTGTCGAGCAAGTGCGCATCCGGGGCCTGGCGCAGCGGTGAATCCGCGCGCTCCATGTCACGGCGGTCACGCTCGGCGATCTGGGCCTGCAATTCGTCGAAGCCGATCTGCTCGCCGCGCGCGCGCAATTCGTTGAGCCGCCGCTGTGTCCGCACCGGCAGCGCGGCGGTGACGTAGAGCTTTACGTCGGCGTCGGGGCAAATCACCGTGGCGATGTCGCGCCCGTCGAGCACGGCGCCGGCGGGATCGGCGGCGAACGCGCGCTGAGTCTCGCGCAGCACCGCCCGCACCGCACTCATGGCCGCGACCTTGGAGGCGGCCAGCCCGACGACGGAAGAGCGGATGCGGCGCTCGTCGATTGCCGCGAGATCGAGCGCACGCGCCGCCGCCACCGCCGCGGCTTCATCGCCGGGATCGCCGCCGGCATCGAGTACAGCCAGCCCGACAGCGCGATAAAGCGCCCCAGTATCGAGCCGCTTCAGGCCGTAAAGGGCAGCGAGCCCCGCCGCGACAGTGCCTTTGCCAGATGCGGTTGGTCCATCGACGGCGATAATCATGGGGGTGGGTGTAGCAGACGCGCACCGAGAGGGAAGTGCGCGTGGAATCAGCCCCTGCGCAGCGCGCTTGGGTTCTGACCGGTCCAGCGCTTGAACGCGCGTGAAAACGCCGCCGGCTCGGAAAAGCCGACGAGATAGGCGGTTTCGTTCACGGAGACCTTGCGCGCACCCAGATAGTTTAACGCCATCTTGTGGCGCAATTCGTCGAGCACCTGCTCATAGGTGACGCCTTCGCGGCGCAGGTTCCGGTAGAGCGTTTGCCGGCCGAGTCCCAGCTTATCGGCGATCGCATCCATGCTGACGTCGCCCGTGTGCAGCATCGGCAGGAGCAGGCTTTCTAAGCGCCCGCGTGCGGTTTTCGCTTCCTGCAGGCTCTTCAGCAAAGCGTCCGCGCGCTCGCTAAGCACGCCGAATACGTAGCGATTCACGGGCGGCTGCTTGAGCGTCAGGAACTCGGCGTCGATCTGCATGGCGTTCCAATGGCTGTTGAACACTACTGGCGCCTGAAACACCCGTTCGTATTCCTCGGCGTACCCGGGGTCGGCATGCATGAAGTGGATGACGCGCGGATATTTCAGCTTCTGGAATTCCGGCGAGTTGGCGAACATCACGCGCCCATTCCAAACCAGACGCGCGAACTCGGCCTCGGCAATGAGCGGATTGGCGGTGAACAGGTCGTGCGGCGCCTCGATCCAGACGCCATCATCCTTCCAGACGCCGCGCATGAGAGTGGCCGGTTCGCCGCGGTCGTCGTCGAGCACGAGCGCTGCGTAGCGGTTCAGTTCGCGGCCGACATCGATCGTGGTTTCGCAGGCCTCGCAGATCAGGCCGACGATGGAAATCTCTTGCATCCGCACCGCTTCGCCGAATTTGAGAGCGATGGCGGGGTCGCCGGTGAGCAGGGCGGCGGCCCTGATCAGCGCGACATAGCGCTCGACCGAGACACGATTGTCGGGGTGGCCAAGCTCTTCCTCGCTGAGGTCGGCGCCGGCCAGCAGCGCGGTGCGCTCCGCGCCTTTGCCGACCGCAAAGCTTAGAAGCGCCTTGGGATACCCGGCGGAGATGGTGGCGTTCGCCATGGAGTTCGGGCGCTCCTCCGTCGCCTGGGATCAATTTTTTGGCGCCGGGGGTCATGTTCGGGCACCCCGCTGGTCCGATAGGACTATATCGGCATTCGATAAGATCGTCGAGTAGCCGGCATCCGGCGCGCGCTCATGGTTTGATCCTTGGCGTGGAGACGCCCGCATCGGGCGGCGCTCAAGAAGTAGGCACAATGGGACGCAAGCACCGGAAACCGAGATGAGTTCACCGCAGACCTGGGCGCGCGTGGCCGGCTTACTCTACATGTTCAACATCGCGGCGAGCGTCTTTGCGCTTGTGGCGACGAACGGGCTGTTTGTAGCCAACGACGCCGCGCGAACGGCGGAGAACATTCTTGCCGCGGAACCGCTGTTCCGCTCGGCATTCGTGGCGATCCTGCTCGCCAACGGCGCTTATGTTGCGGTGATTGCCATTCTCTTCGCGGTGATGAAGCCCGCAGGCGCCACGCTTTCGACGATCGCTGCATTCATCGGGCTGACGGGATGCGCGGTCGGGGCGGCCACGGGCATCGGCCAAGCCACCGCGCTCCATTTTCTGGGGGACGCGAGTTATCTCGCGGCTTTCAACCGGGAACAACTGCAAGCGCTCGCCCGGCTAACTCTGCGGGCGGCGGGCGCCGGCAACACTGTCGCGCTCCTGTTCTTCGGCTTTTATTGCCTGCTGCTCGCCACCTTGGCGTTCAAGGCGCGCTTCCTACCTCGGTGGCTCGGTGTGCCTCTGGCGCTCGCAGGCGTTGGCTGGCTGGTGGGCGCCGCCACGAGCCTGCTTTTTCCCTCATTTTCGATTGCTGGCGCGCTCCTTCCGGTAAGCGGCTTGGGTGAGGCGTTGTTCACGTTCTGGATTTTGATCATGGGCGTCAATGCAGAGGAGTGGCGCGAGCAAGCGCGAGGGGCCTTTTTCTCGGACGGAGGTCAGTTGAGATGACAAACGCTCCAACAGATAAGGTGCTCCAGACCTATGCTCGGCTTGCGGGCTTTCTCTACCTTTTCGTGATGGCGGCCTTCGTCATTCCATTCGTGATCATCGGTTCACTGGCCGCGCCCGGAGACTTCGCGCAAACGGCGCGCAATGTGGTGGGAGCGGAATCGCTGTACCGCATCAGCCTCGGCGTTTCCTTGGCAGGCGTGGTCGCGATCGTTCTCCTGAGCGGGACGTTCTATTCCCTGCTGCGAACGGTCGACCCGAGCTTGGCGGCGATCGCGCTGGCGTTGCGAACGGCGGAGGCGGTGTTCATGGGCGTGACGGTCATGGTGCGTTTTTCCGCGCTGACGAACTACGCTGCGGCTGGCGATGACCTGGTCGGGCGCGAGGCGCTGCATCGCCTGATGTTCAGCGCCATCGAGGCGGCCACCAATATTGCGTTTGCGTGCCTGGCGTTTGGTTCCACGCTCTTCTTCTATCTATTTTTCCGGGCGCGCTACATTCCGCGCCTGTTGTCGGGCTTCGGAATGCTCGCCTCAATGCTCTTGGGGGTGCTGGCGTTTGCCCTTGTTCTCGTCCCAGATCGATTGTCGGGCTTCGAGATGGCCGCCATGTTGCCTCTGGGGATCGCCGAAGTGGCGACCGGGCTTTGGCTCTTGATTGCAGGCGCAAACCTCAGGCGCGCGGCGTCGCCGCTCGGGGCTGAATTGTGAGCTGGCTTGACCGAGCTTTCGGCGAATCCATACGCAGGCGCATGCTGGCGCTTTGCAGCGCGGTGGCGTTCGCCGTGGCGCTGCTGGCCGCCGGCCCGGCTTGGGCCGATCGCCTGGAAGTGGCGTCAAGCGCGCCCTGGTGGATGCGGTTTGGGGCCGACGCACTGCTCACCCTCCACATCGGCGGCGGCACGGTGGGGCTCATCTCAGGCGCAACGGCACTGCTCGCGCGCAAAGGCGCAGAACTGCACCGCCTGGCCGGCCGCATCTTTCTCGTTTCCATGCTGATCATGTCGGGGATAGGCGGCGCGGTGGCGCCGTTCCTGAACGACAGGCTCTCGACCGTTGCTGGCCTGATGACGTTCTATCTCATCGCCACCGGCTGGGCGACGGCGCGGAGGCGCACAGGTGTGGGCGCAATCGAGATTTTGGGATTGATGATCGCGATCGTCGGCGCCGCCAGCATCTACTCACTCACATACATGGCCCGGCAGACTGCGGACGGCACGCTCGACGGCTCGCCGGCTCAGGGCTTCTACATCTTCGTGCTGGTGAGCACGATTGCGGTGCTCGGCGATCTCAAGGTCGTGCTGCGGCGGGGAATTTCAGGCGCGCAGCGTGTCGCTCGCCATGTCTGGCGCATGTGCTTCGGGCTGTTCGTGGCAACGGGGTCGCTGTTCCTCGGGCAGATGCAAATGTTTCCGGAATGGCTGCGCGCGACGCCTGTCCTTTACGTGGCCGCGCTCGCGCCGCTGCCGTTCCTGCTTTTCTGGATGCTCTATGTCCGCCTGTCGCGGCGATACAGTCCAAAGCCCGCTCTCGCATGAGCACCGGAGTCTTGGTCATGCTCTCTCGGCTTTTTCCGCGTACGATCGACAACCAGTATCAGGGCCACGTGCTGGCGCTTTGGCTGTTTGCGCCTGTCGTTCTGCTCAAAACGGTGATGGGATTCAACGTGGCGGGGCTCAATCCCTGGGTCACGAGCCGATACATTCTGCAGACCGCAGACGGCGTCCCGCTCGACGGCTTTTCTGCCTACGGCGCCTCCGTCGTCGTGTTCATGTTCGCTTCCTGGGGGCTAAGCCTGCTCATCCTCGCGCTGCTCTCGATCGTGGCGCTGATCCGTTACCGGGCGATGCTGCCGCTCATGATCCTGGCGGTCACGCTTGAGCAGGTCGGGCGCAAGGGAATTGCGCTGATCAACCCGATTCTCAGCTCTGGCGATGGGCAGGTCTCAGCTGGCTTCTGGATCAATTGGGCCCTTTCGGCGGCGCTGCTGCTGGGCCTGGCGTTGTCTTTGGTCAAGGTGAAAAAGGCGTCCGCTCACGGCTAGCCATGCCGTTAGGTCCGGCTTTGTTTTGCGCGCGGCCTGCGCCATGATGCGCAGCCATGGACGGCATGCATTCACCCCAAAGCGAACATTTCGACATCCTCATCATCGGCGCGGGCCTCTCCGGCGTCGGCGCCGGTGTGCATCTGGGCAAGCGCTGTCCGGGCAAGAGCTATGTCATCCTGGAGAATCGCGACGCGATCGGCGGCACCTGGGACCTGTTTCGTTATCCCGGCATCCGCTCCGACAGCGACATGTTCACGCTCGGCTATGCGTTCAAGCCATGGACTGAGGCCAAGGCCATCGCCGACGGCCCTTCGATCCGCAAGTACGTGAACGACACCGCGCGCGAATATGGGATCGATCGCCACATCCGCTTCAGGCACAAGGTGAAAAAAGCGTCGTGGGATTCGCAAAGCCAAACTTGGCGCATCGAAGCCGAGCATGAAGGCCAAACGCGGCGCTTCAGTGCGGACTTCCTGCTGTCCTGCGCCGGCTATTACGATTACGATTCTGGCTACACGCCCGAGTTCAGAGGCGCCGAACGGTTCAAAGGCCGCATCGTTCATCCTCAGCATTGGCCGGAAAGTCTCGATTACGCCGGCAAGCGCGTCGTTGTAATCGGCTCCGGCGCAACGGCGGTCACGCTGGCGCCGGCCATGACCGACAAGGCGGCCCGCGTCACCATGCTGCAACGCTCGCCGACCTACATGATTTCCATGCCGGCGGAGGACAAGTTTGCCAACGGTCTGCGCCGCATGCTTCCGGCCCAATTCGCCTACGATGTCACGCGCCTGATGCGCACCGTGCTTCAGCAAGTGTTCTTCCACCTCGCGCGCACACGTCCCGCGAAAACGCGCGAGCGGCTGTTGAAGCTGATCGAGGAGCAGGTTGGCGTCGAGGAAGTGGCGCGGCATTTTACACCGCGGTACAATCCCTGGGAGCAACGGCTCTGCCTGGTGCCGGACAACGATATGTTCCTGGCCATCAAGGAGGGCAAGGTTTCGGTCGTCACCGACACCATCGACACGTTCACGGAGGATGGGCTAAAGCTCACATCCGGCGCCGAACTTAAAGCGGACATTGTCGTTACCGCAACCGGGCTGGCGCTGCAGATGTTTGGCGGCGTTGAGATTGTTGTCGACGGCGCCAAGATCGAGAGCGGCGACCTCACCATCTACCGCGGCGCCATGTTCACGGGCGTGCCTAATTTCTTCTCGGTGTTCGGTTACACCAACGCCTCATGGACCCTGAAGGCCGACCTCATCAGCGAATACGCCTGCCGCATCATCAACTACATGGACGAATACGGCCTCGCGCAGGTCACCCCGGGCGCGCCGGGCAAAGAGGCGCACGTGCGCCCCTTTGTCGATTTTTCCTCCGGCTATTTTCAGCGCGTGGCGCACCTGCTTCCGAGACAGACCGACACCGCGCCCTGGAAACTCAACCAAAACTACGGCCGCGACATCCTGGCGTTGCGGTTCGGCCCGGTGGAGGACGGCGTGCTGGCGTTTGCGAAGCGCGCGCCATCGCCATCTCACGCGATTGAGGCTTCGCATTCAGCCTGACGATGGGACGGCTTGAACACGCCGCAAGACAGCATTCTTCACTTGATTCTTTCGCGCTTTGGGTGTTTCATTTCGGCGTCGGAAAACATTGGCGTGAGCACGCCGGTTCCCGTGACGCAAAGCTCTAGCAGCGTACAACACCTGGGCTACGGCGCGCGCGATGTTTTCCCGTTCGACAAACAATGACCGCGCGGCAATTGGGCCGCAGAGAAGCGGGCAGGTCGAGGTCGGCCGGCGTCAGGCGACGTTTCAGCGTGTGGTGCTGTTTTGGGGAACAAACAGTGTACATGCATCTGGGTTCGGTCGCTGTCCACTTGCCACTGTCCACTTGCCACTTGCCTACCGCCGATTGCCTATTGGCAACTGCAATGTCCCTCCGTCTCTTCGCCGCACTCGCACTTCCTGACGATGTCGCCGACCGCCTTGTGGCCTTGATGAAAGGGGTGCCTGGCGCCAAGTGGCGCCCGCGTGAGAATTTGCACCTGACGCTGCGTTTCTTCGGGGAAGTGGCCGAGCCGGTCGCCGACGATATCGATGCCGAGCTTTCAAGCGCCGCGGAAGCGTGCGCGCCATTCGAAATGCAGCTGAAACGCGCGGGTTCGTTTGGCGGGGCCGATCCGCATGCGCTCTGGATTGGCGCAGGCGAGACACCCGCGCTCGCAAGGCTCGCCGCCGCGTGTGAGCGCGCCGCCCGGCGCGCCAAGCTCAAGCCCGAGAAACGCGGATTTTCGCCGCACGTGACGCTCGCTTATCTGGCGACGGCGCCGCTCGAGCGCGTGCAGGCGTTCGAAGCACGCCTCGGGCTGTTTGAAACGCGGCCGTTCGCGGTCCAGAGCTTTGGGCTTTATTCCAGCTTCGCCCGCCGCAATGCTCCGAGCCTCTACAGGCTCGAAGCGGAATACAAGTTGCGAGGCTAGGGGCTACGAAACCGGCCTGGGCTGCGGCGTTTCGGGTTGTGGCGGCTGGGTGGCGCGCACTTGCGTCGCCGGCGGCGGATTGGGGCCCATTGCGCAACAGCGCACCTGCACCTCCAGCACGCGTGCGTTGAAGCGGCACTCGGTGTCGCTGATCGAGCGCATGATCGCAAGCCCGCCCGCCTGCGCGCCGTATCGGGTTTGCGTGCAGCCTGCGAGCGTGTAGCCGGGGTCGCACGTGCCAGTACGGGTGCGGTTTAAGGTACGCGTCACGCATACCATGTTGCGGCCCATCGCCTGGTCGGCGGTCGATTGCGCGCGATTGGCGATGCCGAGCGCGCCAGCGATGCGGTCGCCAAGGCTGCTGCGGACGTTTTCGGTGTCGGCGTGTTGCTTGCAGATGTCGGTGTTGGCGCGTCCTGCATCGGCGGCGCACCAGTCCGATATGGTCATGTCCCCGGTGCGGTTGGCGCAGGCCGTGGCGACAAGCGCCAGCGCAGCGGCGGCGAAGATGGCGGCAATGCGCATTTCTAGCGCTCCTTGTTGCGTTCCCCCGCCACTCGCAAACCCCAACGAGCGCGGGGCGTCAAGTGTCATCGCTGTTGGCGTGAATGAGCAGAACGTAATGTGGCGCCGGAGAAATCGCTTGAGATGGGAGATTTTCGGACGCCTACCCTGGAGAGCGCCGCAATTGTGTGTTTGGGTGAGTACGCTGTTTTGAGGGAGCGGCTAATGGTGGTTCATCTGGCGGTGCGCGTTGGAATGCTGGCGGGCGCTCTAGGAAGCGCTCTGGGACTTGCAGCGTGTGCGGGGATTGCGCCGGCGGGGCGGAACGCCTCTGACGCTGATGCGCCGCTTGGACCACCGCCCGCAATCACGGCGCCTGCGGCCGAGACGGCGCCTGACACGGCGCCTCCGCCGTCGCCGCCGGTCGCTGCTCCCAATGTCAGTGTAGCGGCGGCGCCTCCGCCACGGCGCGCTTCCGGCGAAGACGAAATCGTCGTTCCCGGCCAGGTGCAACGCCAGATCCCTCCGCCGAATGGCGACCCGCGCTCGCGCGCTGAAAGGACCGAAGACATCCGCGCCTGGGATCAGTGCGTGACCAGCGTGCAGGCCGCGTTCGAAAGCGATCCGATGCGCCCGCAATTGCTGAGCCCGGAGGAAACCTGCAGCACCTCACTCGGCATGGCGCGCCGCGACGCCGTGCCGGAAAGCAGAAGGCGCCCATAGCGGTTTGACGCTGTTCGGCGACCAGATTGTATTGTCAGGCCACAGGTCCGACTGGTTCAAATTCCGCCGCTGGGCTGGCCAGGCAGTGTGTGGCGTTTAGGCGTCAGGTCGTCGGGGATCGCTGCTTAGGCGCCCTGGCAAAGCCTTTGCACTGATGTAATGAAGGGGCGGGCTGGGCCTTTAGGAGCAAGGGGACGGGCATGGGCAAGAGACGGCCGGCGGCGAGCGCCTCCATTATCAGCGCGGCGCTTGCGGCATGCCGGCGCCACATCGCCTTCGTGATCCTGTTCAGCGCGGCGCTGAATATCCTGTTCCTGGCCCCGTCAATCTACATGCTCCAGGTCTATGACCGGGTGCTGACCTCGGGCGGGCTGCTGACTCTGCTCTACCTGTCGGCGGTGTTGCTGGCGGCGCTGGCGGTGCTCTCCTTCCTGGACGCGGTGCGCGCACGGCTGTTGGCGGCCATGGGCAAGCGTTTCGACCGCCTGATCGCCCCCCACGTGCTAGCGGGCGCGATGCAGGCGGAGGGACGCAAGGCAGCCGGGCAGGCCCATGTGCTGCGCGAGTTCGATACACTGCGCGGCGCCCTGACCGGCCCGCCTGCCTTGGCCGCTGTCGATGCCCCATGGACGCCGCTTTATATCGCCGTGTGTTTCCTCATCCATCCTTGGATCGGCATGTTGGCGCTCGGGGGAGGCATAACGCTGGTCATCATCGCCTTCATCAACCAGCAATCGATCCACCGGGCCATGCGCGCCAACGACCAGGCCACCGGCGCGATGTATTCGATGCAGATGGCCGACGGTCAGCAGGGCGAGACCGCGCGCGCGCTCGGCATGCAGGGCGCGCTGGTGCGCCGGCAATTGCAGGCGCGCGTGTCCTTGTCGGAAGCGATGACCAAGGCCAGCGGCGCCAACGCACTCTACTCCGCCACGACCCGGTTCTTCCGCTTGTTGTTGCAATCGGCTTCGCTGGGACTGGGCGCCTACCTCGCGCTGCAGCAAGAAATTTCTCCCGGCGGCATTATCGCCGCCTCAATCCTCACAGCACGCGCCTTTGCCCCACTTGAACTCATTGTCGGCGCCTGGCGCCAATTCGAGCAGGGGAGCCAATCCTACGCGGTGCTGCGCGAAGTTCTAAAGACCCAAGAATCGGCGCGCGAGCACACCCAGCTGCCCGATCCCAGCGGCGCGCTCTCGGTCGAGGGCGTGGCGGTGCGCTCGCCGACGGGAGATCGCTTTCTACTGGCGGGCGCGAACTTCAAAGTGGAGCCCGGCGAGATCGTCGGCGTGGTTGGCCCGAGCGGGGCAGGCAAAACCACGCTCATGCGCGTCATCGCAGGGGCTTTGGCGCCGGAGCAGGGGGCGGTGCGCCTGGACGGCGCAAAATTAAGCGATTGGTCGTCGGACCTGCTTGGCCGCCACATCGGCTATTTGCCCCAGGAAGTGGGCCTGTTCATGGGCACGATCAGCGAGAACATTTCGCGTTTCGAAGCCAAGCTCGGCTATGACCAATCCGAGATCGACGCCGCCGTTATCGCCGCCGCCAAGAACGCCGGCGTGCACGAGATGGTGCTGGCGATGCCGCGCGGGTACGACACCGAAATCGGCCCCAACGGACGCGGGCTTTCGGCGGGGCAGGCGCAACGTGTGGCGCTGGCGCGGGCGCTCTACCGCGATCCGATCTTCATCGTCCTGGACGAGCCCAACGCCCACCTCGACGCCGATGGCGAAGTGGCCTTGATCACCGCGCTCAAGGCTGCCCGCGAGCGCGGCGCCACCGCCGTTGTGGTCGCCCATCGGGCGGGCTTTATGAACATCGCTGACAAGCTCATGGTGGTGCAGGATGGGCGCATCGAAGCCTTCGGGCCTCGAGATCAGGTCGCGGCGAAATTCGCGTCGCCGTCCGGTCCGCGCCCGGTGGTTGTTTCAACCAATGAACCGGCGGGGCGGCGGCCATGAGCGTCGACGTTATCGACACCGCCGATCTGTCTGACGAAGATCGCGCCAGGGAGGATTCCGGCGGCGGCGAAATCCGCGCCGGGCTACTTGCTATCGGGTTGTTCTTTTTGGGTTTCGTGGGCTGGGCGGCAGTGACCCCGCTCGACGCCGCGGTGGTCGCATCGGGCGTTGTGGTCGTTTCCGGAAACCGGCAGACCGTGCAGCACCGCGACGGCGGCGTCATTTCGCGTCTCGCCATCAAGGAAGGCGACCGGGTCGTGCGCGGCCAGGTGCTGATCGAACTCGGCGCCCCGGAACTAGTGGCCCATGAGCGGGCGCTCTTGTCCCAGGTGGTCGACCTGCAGATGCAGCGGGCGCGCTTGACCGCCGAGCGCGGGGGGCAGCGCACCCTGGTGCGGCCGCCGGAATGGGCGGCGTTCGATCCAGGCGACATGGAGGTGGCGGACGCCGCTTTCGAGCGTCACCAGCGCGAAGTCGGCGGCGGCGGCGCGTGGAGCGCCTATGACGCCCGCATCGTTGGCTATCGCGGCGAAATTTCGTCGATCGGACGTCAGGAGGCATTGCTGCAAGAAGAAATCCGCGGCATGCGCGCGCTGGCCGACGAGGAGTTCGCGCCTGAAACCCGGTTGCGTGCGCTTGAGCGGGCCTTGGCGGAACTCAACGGCCGCCGCTCCGAACTCAGTGCTCAAATCGCCTCTACGCAACAAGAGCGCTACGAGGAATTGCGCCGCGTCGACGCCCGCCTGGCGGAGCTGACGCCGCAAATGGCCGGTGCGCGCGAGCAGCTGGAGCAGACACGCCTGCGCTCGCCAGCCGATGGCGTGGTGGTAGGGCTGGCGGTCCATACCGTCGGCGGGGTGGTGCGCCCCGGCGACAGCCTGATGGACATTGTGCCCGAGGGCAACGATCTGATTATCGAGGCGCAGGTTCGTCCGGAGGACGCCGACGACCTGCAGCAGGGTCAAATCACCGAAGTCCGCTTCTCCGCCTTCGGCGGGCGCGCGATGCCGATTGTGCACGGGCAAGTGCAGCAGGTGTCTGCCGACCGATTCACCGAAGAACGCACCGGGCGGCCTTATTTCCTGGTCCAGGTGGCGGTGCCGCCGGACGAAGTGGAGAAATTGCTCCGCAGCGGCAGCAACCGCCGGCTGCGGGCGGGACTTTCGGCGGAGGTGGTGGTGCCGACGCGCAAGCGTACCGCGCTGCAATACCTGCTTGAACCTTTGAACCAGACGTTGTGGCGCTCGCTGCGCGAGCAATAGCCCGTTCAGCCTGGATTCAGACGCTGAAGCTCAAGCTCCTCCGCGAGGAGTTTCCATGCGCAAACTGATATCGATGACCGCCGCGGCCTTACTGGCGCTCTCAGCGCTTGCCCCCAGCGCACAAGCAGAGGACCGGCGCGGTTACCACGAGCGTGATCGTGGCGGCCACGGCCGCTATGACGACCATGGCGGCGGCTACCGTCATCGTGGCTACGATGATCGCCGCTATTACGATCACCGCCGTCATCGGGACAACGGCGATGATGAGGCCATCGCGGCGGGGGTCATCGGCTTGGTGCTGGGACTGGCGCTCGGGGCGGCCGCCACCAGCCAGCCGCGACAGCCGCAGGCGCGTTGCTATGATAATTACCAGCGTTGCGACCCGCCACCGGGCTATTATCGCGGCGGGCCCGAATATGACGAAGGGTCTGCTTACGAGCGCGATTACGGCCCCCAGCGCCCTCAGTGCACCCGCCGCGAGCGGCAATGGGATCGCTACGCCAACCGTTATGTCACGGTAGACGTGCCCTGCTGACAACAGCGCGCGACGACACGCAGCGCGGTGAACGCTTCTCCACAATTCCGACCGCCCGCAATGTTATGCTGGCGTCATGAGATACCTATGCGATGCGCCCGGCGGGGCGACCTGGTTCAGATTGGAAACGGAAGCGGAGGCCGAAGCGGAGGCGGCCTTGATGCGCCACGCCGTCGACCGCTATTTTAGCAGCTGCGAAGCCGCCGCCCGGGAAAGCTACACGCCGCCCGCGAGTGTCGCCTCGTTCGAACAAGCGATCGGCCTCAAGGATCATGTGGCGCGGGCGATGCCGTTGTTTCTGACTTTGCGCGCCGACGATGGATCTGGTCTCGCCACCGCGATGCTGCCTCCGAGCGGGGCAAAGCCGGCGGGTTTCAGCATCATTATCGTGGGGCTGGACAATTCCGATCCTTACGCGGAGCACGCCGCCGCCATCGCCGCGCTGGGCGCGCACTTCAACCTCGAGCTGAAGCGCGAAAATTGCTATCCCTACGGTCGCACACGGGGCTGACCTGGAGCGCCGGCGCCTCGCCGGCATAGTGTCTTGTATAGTACAATAAGTGTTTGAGCGGGTAGCAGGCGCCGATGCCGGCGAGGGCGCCGGCGCTCCAGTGATTAATTTAATTCGCCGCCGCTGGCGTCCCGCTTAGAATTCGCGCGCCGGCATAGCAGGGGGCCAGCGTGCAGGTCATCATCATCACTTTGATCTGGTAGATTCCTGCCTCTGCGGGCGTGTGGTCGACGATGGGATAATCGTCAGGCAGCACGTCGCTTGCGACGACAGCGCCGCTCGCGTCGATCAGTTCCAGATCCACGTTCGAGCATTCATTGTCGCAAGCCCCGATGATGCGATAGGGCGTGCCGGCCTGCAAGTGCAGCTGCCAGCGCGCATCGCCGCCTGGCTGCAGATCGGCGATGCCGTCCTGAAATCCGGGCGCGGCAACCATGCCGGCGCCATATTGGTTCTGCGTAGCGTCGAGATATCGGCCCACCAGCTGGCGCAGCTCGATTTCCTGTTGGTCGGTCACGGTAGCCTGACGCATCATCGAAGGCGCGTCGGCCATCAACGCCACCGGGGCAGTCTGGGCTGCGGGGACGATCGGGGGAGGCGTCGGCTCCGGCTTTGGCCAGACGATCGCCAGGATCGCGCCGACCCCGCCGACCAGCGAGCCTACCGCCGCGATCGGACCCCAGATCCCACCTTTTTCCGCCATACTGCACCCTCCGCCAGATTTGCCGCCCCAAGCTAGCAAACCAGCGGAGCGCGTTGAATAGCCAATCGCGCTCCGCCTGCGGCGTTACTCTCAGTTGGTCCCCCCGGCTGCCTCTCCGGTTGGGAAGCCGCGCACGCGCAGAAGCGCGTTCACATCGGGGTCGCGGCCGCGGAACTGGCGGTAGGCTTCCGCCCGGTCGGTGGTGTTGCCCGGCGCGAGGATGATGTTGCGCATGCCGGCCGCGGCGGTGGGATCGAACACGTTGCCGCTGGCCTCGAACATCTCCCAGGTGTCGGCATCCATTACTTCCGACCAGAGGTACGAATAATAGCCCGCCGAATAGCCATCGCTCGAGAACAGGTGCCCGAATTGCGGCAGGCGGTGACGCATCGCCACTTCGCGTGGCGCGCCGAGCGCAGTGAGCGTTTCGCGCTCGAACGCATCGGGATCGGCAACCGGCTGAGCGCGGTTGTGCAGCGCCATGTCGACCAGCGCCGAGGAGAGATATTCCACCGTGGAATAGCCCTGGTTGAAGGTGGCGGCGTTGTTGACGCGGTCCACAAGCGCCTGCGGCATCGGCTGGCCGGTCTGATAATGGCGTGCGAACTGATCGAGGATCGGGCGCGTCAGCACCCAATGCTCGTGCACTTGGCTCGGATATTCCACATAGTCCCGCGGCGTGTTGCCGAGGCTCGGATAGCTCACAGTCGAGACGAGATAGTGGATGGCGTGGCCGAATTCGTGGAACAGCGTTTGCGCGTCGTCGAGCGAGATCAGCACCGGCTCGCCTTCGGCCCCGCGCACGAAATTGTTGTTGTTCGAGGCGATCGGCGTGCGCGCGCCGCGGAAGGTCTCGTGCGACTGGTAGGTGTTCATCCAGGCGCCCGAGCGTTTGCCGGCGCGGGCGAAATAATCGCCGTAGAACAGCCCTACGTAAGAGCCGTCGCGGTCAGTCACTTCCCAAACCCGCACGCTCGGCTCGAACACCGACACTGTCCCGGTGATTTCTTTGAACGACAGGCCATAGAGCTGGTTGGCCATGTAGAATGCGGCGTTGGTCATGTTGCCGAGTTCGAAGTAGGGCCTGAGTTCATTCTGATCGAGATTGTACCGCTCGCGGCGCACCTGCTCGGCGTAGTAATTGTAATCCCATGGCTCGACGGTGATGCGAGCGCCCTGGCGGCGCGCGATTGCCTGCATATCGCGCACTTCTTCATGCACGCGCGCAACCGCTGGACGCCAAACCCGCTCCATCAGGTCCTGTGCGCGGGCGGGATCAACCGCCATCGTATCAGCCATGCGGTAGTGCGCGTGGGTGGGAAAGCCCAGTATTTGCGCGCGCTCGGCGCGCAGGCGCAGGATGTCGGCAATGATGGCGTTGGTGTCGTTGGCATCGCCATTGTCGCCGCGGTTCTTGAACGCGGTCCACACTTGCTGCCGTAGGCGCCGGTTGGACGCAAAGGTGAGGAAAGGATCGACGCTGGAGCGCGTGTTCGCCACCGCCCATTGGCCGGGATGGCCGCGCTCGGCGGCGGCGGCGGCGTAAGCCGCGCGCAGATTTTCCGGCAACCCCGCGAGATCGCGACGGCTGGTAATGAAGATCGCGGTGTTCTCGTCGGCCAGGAGCCGGCGGCCGAACTCGGCGAACTTGGAGGACAGCGCGCCATTAATTGCCGCGAGCCGCTCTTGCTGCTCAGGCGTGGCCGCCGCGCCCGCGCGCACGAATTGGTCGTGCGTGCGTTCCAAGAGGCGCATTTGCTCGGGTGTGAGCCCAAGTTCGGCGCGCCGCCCGTAGAGATCGTGGACGCGCGCGAACAGGGCGCGGTTGAAGGTGATGGCGTCGAAGGCGGCGGTGATCTTGGGCGACCATTCGGCTTCGAGCGTTTGAATGGCCTCGTTGCTGATGTTGTCGGTCATCACGCCGAAGATCGTTGTCGCGCGGCCGAGATGGCGGCCGGCGTCTTCCAGCGCGGCCATGGTGTTGTCGAAACTCGGCGCCGCCGGATTGGCGGCGATCGCGTTCACTTCCGCGGTCTGCAGCGCGATTCCAAGTTCGAGCGCGGCGGGCATGAGTTCTGGATTGGCCTGATCCCAGGGCGGCACGCCGTCATGGGGGCCGCTCCACGGCTTTATCAGCACATTGTCATTCGCCTGAGCCGCTAGCCGCGCGACTTCGGCCTGGGCGGCGGCGTAAGCCGGGGAAGTCGCGGCGGCGCTGGCGCCTTCGCCAGCCGGCGCGGTGGCGCAGCCGGTCATGGAGGTGGTGGCGAGCAGAAGGGCGGCGAGGGCATGGGTTCTCATAACAGCTCCTGGGAAGCGATCACACCGGGCCCGGCGGCCGCTGCGGTTTGGCTTGGCGGCAATTTTGGACGCTCAAAGCGTACCTCGGCAAGCGGCAAAAGCGCTAGCGAGAGGGATGGGTGAGTATTTGCGACGGGCGGAAGGCGCATTTGCTCCCACGGCGGCGCCTGATACAAAGGTCTTCGCCCTCAGGAGCCCGCCCCATGCGCAACGCCGCCCTCGCCGTCATCGCCATTCTCGCCCTCGCCGCCTGCAACCCTAGCGCGCCAGCGCCGCGGACGGAACAGAGCGCCGACGCTGTGTTTCCGAACCTGGCCAATGCCTCCTACCGCGCGGAAGCCACCATTAGCGACGACGATGGACGCACCATTCCAATGGTAATGATCCGCTCGGGCCCCAAACTCCGCATGGAGGTCAATGCGCCCCAGGGGGCGTCGACGATCGTCACCAACGGCGAAACCGGCGAGAGTTTCATCATTTCCAACGCCGCAGGCCGCCAGGTCGCCATGCGCATGACTAACATGGAGCAATTCAAGGATCCTGCCTCCGCCTGGAGTGCGGAACTGGCCGCGAACGCTACCCGCACTGGCGCGTGTTCGGCCGCAGGCGAGAACGGCTCGCTTTGGAGCCGCACCGAGAATGGCGCGGTGAAAACCGCATGCGTCACCAGCGACGGCATTTTGCTTGCAGCCACCGATTCGGGGCGCACCGTCTGGGAGACGACGAGTGTCGAACGGGGTACCCAAAGCGCGGACCAGTTCGAGCTGCCGCCGGGGGTGCAAGTGCTCGACTTGAACAATCTCCAGGGTATGGCCGACGCTTTCCGCAACGCGCGCGGCGGGAATTAAGCCACGGCTTTGCATGATTGGGGCGAAAGCTGGGCGCCCGATTGGGCGCCGGCGCCCGTTGTGCGGCCCCGCGCCTCGGTGCTAGAAAGTTGACGGCTCGCTGCGGGCCACGGACGTATTCATGGTTAATCTTGCAGCTGCGGCCCAAACGCCCGATTGGGCGTCGCGGCTTATGCGTCTCTTGCCAGGGGAATTCCAAGACGCGTTCGTGCAATCGCCGAACGTGTTCATGCTGTTCATGGCCATGGGTTTGGCCGCGGTGATCATCAGCGTCTTCTGGATGTTGAGCGGCATGGGTGCGGCCAGCGCCGCCGCGCGCATGGCGCTGCGCGCGCAGGCGCTCAAGCGCGGCAAGGATCATCGCGCGCTGGTGCTGATCGGCGAGATCGCGGGCGCAGGCGGTCTGCTCCGCCAGGAGATGAAAGAAGCGATCGAGGACAATTTCGGGCTGTTCTCATTCGAGCAGAATGTTCAAGTCGATCTGTTTCCGCTGCGCCTCAAGACGCTGCCATCAACCGCCCATCCCGAGCCGCGCCGGCGGCTCGCGGTTGAAGCCGCCGCCGCGCTCGAGCGTTCGGCGGCCGATGTCATCGTTTGGGGTAAGCGCAGCTGGTCGGGACGCCTTGATCTGCGCATTCTCACTTTGCCGTCGTACGGGCGCACGCACGAGGTGCAGGAAATAGAGCTCGCCTGGAAAACCGGGCGGCCGGATGAATTGGTGCAGCGCGCGCTCGCCTTCGCGCTGGCGCGCAAGGCGCGTCCGGTTCTGCACCGTCCGCAGGACTACAAGCCTGAGCGCTTGCATCCAATTGTCGAAGCGCTCGACCAGATGGTTGAGGCGCGCGGCAGCGAGTTGAGCGAAGGGCTGCAACTTGAGATTCTCTCCGATTTCGCCTCCGGCGCTTTGAGCCTGGGCGAGCGCGGCGGGCACGTGAAGTGGCTGCAGAAGTCGCTCGACGCGCGCCAATATTATCTCGACAAGGTCGACCGCACTACCGACCCCGGCGCCTGGGGTGCGGCGCAACAAGAGATCGGCCGCGCGCTCACTGCGCTCGGCGAACGCGAAGGCGCGCGCGATAAGCTGGAAGAGGGCGCCGCCCGCCTCAAGCTGGCCATGGACGCGCTGCGTTCCACGGATTCGCTGCAGCAAGCCGAAGTCGCGCTGCGCGCGCTGCAACGCGCCGAGCAAACGCTGCAACAGCGCCGCCGCGTTGGCCTGCGCTGGCCGGGCTAGCGCCACGCCCCGCAGCCCGCCTAGCTCGCCGCCACCCCAATCGGGCAACTCACGCCAGTGCCGCCGATCCCGCAATAACCGCCGGGGTTCTTCGCCAGATATTGCTGGTGGTAGCCCTCGGCGTGGTAGAATTCCGGCGCCTCGCGGATTTCGGTGGTGATGGCGCCGTAGCCGGCGGCGCGGAGCTTTGCGTCGTAGGCCGCGCGCGCCGCGTCCGCTTCCTGCCTTTGCGCGGCGCTCGTCGTGTAAATCGCCGAGCGATATTGGGTGCCGACATCGTTGCCCTGGCGCATGCCCTGTGTGGGGTCGTGGCTCTCGAAGAACACTTTGAGCAGCGTGTCGTAGCTCACCTGTGCGGGGTCGAAGACGACGCGCACGACTTCGGTGTGGCCGGTGCGGCCGGAGCACACCTCCTCGTAGGTGGGGTTCGGCGTGGCCCCGCCGGCGTATCCGACCGCAGTCGTCCACACGCCTGGCGTTTGCCAGAACTTCCGCTCCGCCCCCCAGAAACAGCCCAGCCCGAACACGGCTTGTTGCATGTCCGCGGGGTAGGGCGGATGCAAAGGGTGGCCGCTCACATGGTGGGTCTGCGCTGTCGCGATGGGCTGGGCGCGCCCTGGAAGGGCCTGGTCTGGCGTGGGGATGGCGGCAAGCTTGGCCATGAAGAACTCCTCGTGCGCCAACATAGGGGAGGTTGCGCCTTGCTTCTACGCTTGGCGCATCTCCCGGGTTGCGAGGCCCCGGGGCGCCTGATGTTTCCGTCTGCGCCGCAGGCGCCGAAGCGATCCGTGTGGGGCGCAATTTTCAAAATGAGGCCGCAATGCCCCGATTGCCAGCGCACGCGGTCGCCGCCATAACCCGCCCTCGCCGGACAGGTGGCCGAGTGGCTGAAGGCGCACGCTTGGAAAGCGTGTTTAGGCGCAAGTCTAACGAGGGTTCGAATCCCTCTCTGTCCGCCAGGAAATAGTTCTAATTTGTTGTAATCGTTCTACAAAAGACTCTACCGACCCTAACCTGCTGACTATAGCTGGCGCGACGCGCCGACGAGGAACGCTTGCAGAGGCGCCAGCGGGTCGGCGAGGTGAGCGCGGCTGTCGCGTTGATAAGCGCGCGCATACAATGCGCGAATGGTAAAGCCGCACATGGGCAACATCGAGCGTCGCCGTGGCGCCGACCAGCACCGCAATCTCGTCGCTCCGATCAAACTGGAACGCTTCGCAGGGCGCAAACGTCAAACGTCAACGGCACGAAGGCCACAGCGGTCGCCGCACCACGGCGCTTGCTCCAGCCGCGTGCGTAGCGGCGCACCGCGCCGTAGCCGCCCTCAGATGTCAAGCGACACCGGAAACGCCCCCCTTTGGCGACATTGAAAATGCCCCCCCATGATGATCAGGACTTGGGTTTTGGCTCTGCCGCGCTGGCCTTCTGCAGAAGGCCAGCGCGGCGTTTTTCCTTG
>JAKFYF010000030.1 GCA_021731005.1 Hyphomonadaceae bacterium | reverse complement strand
AGGCTACCTGGCCCGCACCGGGGATCCGCCGCCAGGAAATGTGGTCATCTGGCGCGGTCTCTCAAGGCTGACAGATATCGAGATTGGCGCGGAAATCGGAGCAGCCGGATTTGTGGGTAATTGAAAGCCTCGCCGGGTGCGTACCCATGTCTCCGGCGCCGCGTTCGTTCACTCCGAGCGCATCGGCGAGTCGCGTCTTGGCGCTTCCCGGCGCCAGTGGCTTTTGCTGGCTGGCGTGCGGCGCCCAGCCGGTCGCGGTGATGATTTCGAAACTGGCGCGCACGCGCCCGTCGGGGTCGGCGAAGCGCTCACGATAGATTTCCAGCGCGCGAAACAGCACGCGTCGGGTCAGCGCGCGCGGCCTGTCGGCGAGCGCGGAAGTCTCGCCCATGGCGCGCAGATCGGCGAGCAGGCGCAGCGGGTCGGAATAGCGCACCGTCACCACATCGCGATCGACCGCAGGCAGCGCAAAGCCCGCACGCTGAAGCAAGGCGCCGATATCGCGCACGTCCGCGAACGGCGCCACCCGCGGCCCGGCGCCGCCGCTGGTTTCGCTCTCTGCCTGCAGCAGAGCGAAACGCAACTCGTGCAGCGTCTCGCCGCCGAACAGAGAGGCCAGCAAAAGGCCGTCGGGTTTGAGCGCCATGCGCAGCTGCACGAGCGCACCGGGTAGATCATTGACCCAATGCAGTGTCAGCGGCGAGACGATGAGATCGAAGGCGCCTGCGGTGAAGGGCAAGAACCCAGGGTCGAGCACGACGTCGCCGGAGGCGACATCGGCCTCGATGACGGCGCCCAGGCGCTGTGCGAGTGCAGGGCGCGCCGCCAGCGCTTGCGACACGAGCCCGCCCCCACCGAGCGCAAGCGTACGCGTAAAATGGCGCGGAATCGCTTCGAGTCGCTCGGTCAGGTCGTCTGCGGCGCGCACGTGCAGAAACGCAACCTCGCGGAAGCGGGCGTTCGCGCGCGCTTTGTGCGCGCGAACGAGTTTTGGGTCGAAGGGGCCGGCGGTCACGCGCCATCCTTAGGCGGGCATCGGCAAACGCAAAAGAGGCCGCCTGTTTCCAGGCGGCCTCTCTGCTTTGCTTTATTGCGTGGCTCAGCGGCCCATTTGCGGCCGGTTCAGGCGCAACACGCGCGGTTGGTCGGCCGCTGCGCGTTCGCTTTGCTGCGGCGCTGGCGCGGTCTGCGCGCTCGCTGCTTGCGGCGCGCCCGGGCAGGGCGTGCCTGCTTGGTTCATGGCGTCGCGCACGTCTTCGTCGACGCACAGGAGCGCGATGGCCGCACGGTCGAAGCCCATCGACACCAATTGCCGCGAGTTCTTGAGGCGGCGGCAATTGTCGTCTTGCCAGGTGGTGCCGAGCGAGAGGCCGAAGCGCAGACCCTGCGCGCCGATAGAGCTCGAGCCCATGCAGGTGTCCTCGGTGGCGATGGTGGGTGCGGCGTAGGCGGTCGAAACCGGGATCCTGGTGGCGTGTCCGTCTCGGCCATCGCGGCCGTCGCGTCCAGATTCGCCGTTCTGGCCGTTCTGGCCGTTCTCTCCGTTTTCGCCATTCGCGCCGTTCTGACCGTTGGCGCCATTTTGGCCGTTGCCGCCGTTTGCGCCGTTCTGACCGTTGGCCCCATTGGCGCCGTTCTCTCCGTTGAAGCCGTTGGCGCCGTTTGCGCCATTGGCGCCGTTGAGACCGTTGCCGCCGTTTGCGCCGTTCGCCCCATTCTGACCGTTGACGCCGTTAGCGCCGTTCTCGCCGTTGAAGCCGTTCGCGCCATTGACGCCGTTGGCCCCATTGAGACCGTTGGCGCCGTTCTCGCCGTTGAAGCCGTTCGCGCCATTGGCGCCGTTAGCTCCGTTGTTCCCGTTAGCGCCGTTCTCGCCGTTGAAGCCGTTTACGCCATTAGCGCCATTGAGCCCGTTAGCGCCGTTTTCACCGTTGAAGCCGTTCACGCCGTTGGCGCCATTGAAACCGTTCTCGCCGTTGAGACCATTAGCGCCATTGAGGCCGTTGGCGCCGTTCAGGCCGTTTTCGCCGTTAAAACCGTTCGCGCCGTTCAGACCATTCTGGCCGTTTTCGCCGTTGAAGCCGTTCGCGCCATTGTAACCATTGGCGCCGTTGAGACCGTTCTGGCCGTTCTCACCGTTGTAGCCGTTCATGCCATTGGCGCCGTTGAGACCGTTCTGGCCGTTCTCACCGTTGTAGCCGTTCATGCCGTTAGCGCCGTTGAGACCGTTCTGGCCGTTCTCACCGTTAAAGCCGTTCATGCCATTGAGGCCGTTCATGCCGTTCTGGCCGCCGTCATCATCGTGATGATGGCCATTGCCGTTATTGTGCCCGTTGCCGTTTCCGTTGGCGAAGGCCGGCGCGGTCAACGCAGTCGTGCTGAGCAACAATGCGGCCGCCGCCAAGCCAAATTTCACATTACGCATATCAGTCCCCTCTCAATTCGGAGGGCAAGGAGTGCAGGGCCGGCGCCAACCTTTTCTTCACCATCCCGGCACGGCGCGCCGTCAACCAGGCGAAGTCCAAAATCGCGCGCGCCGCGCCGCGCGAACGCGTGTCCGAAATCGGCACAGGTAAGACTTGCGCTCAGCGCCGCGTCGTGGCTCGGTCGCCAACGCCATGCCGCGCACTTCGCCGTCCCTTTACCGCCCGCGTGGCGTGGTCTCCTGGGCTGCCGACCTTATCTGGCCGCCGCGCTCGCTGCTTTCCGAAGCCATCGTGGATCGCCCCGGCGCGATCGAGCCGGGGCTGTGGTCGGAGCTCCGCTTCCTCGATGCGCCCTGGTGCGGCCGCTGCGGTTTTCCGCTCCCGAGCGATGAGGGGCTTGACGCGGTCTGCGCTGCCTGCGCGGCGCGTGCTCCCGCCTATGACACCGCACGTGCGGCCTTGGCCTATGACGACCACGCCCGGCGCTTGGTGCTTGACCTCAAGCGCGGCGGCCGCCGCGACGGGCTAGGAGTGTTCGCGCGCTGGATGGCGTCGGCCGGTCGCGAGGCTCTGGCGCGCGCCGACTTTCTAGCGCCAGCGCCCATGCATTGGACCAGGCTCGCCGTCCGCTCGTTCAATCAGGCGGCCTGGCTGGCGCAAGAATTATCGCGGTCGGCAGGCAAGCCCTGGAGGCCGGGGGCTCTGGTTCGGGTGAAAAGGCGCAAAAGCCAGGCGGGTCTTTCGGCCTCCGAACGGCGCCGCAATGTCGGTGGGGCGATCCGGGCCTCGGCGCGTTTCGAAGGCAAAATCATCGTCGTGGTGGACGATGTTTTCACCACTGGGGCGACTTTGGAGGCGTGCGCCCGTGCATTGCGTAAAGCTGGGGCTGCAGAAGTGCATGGCCTGACACTGGCGCGCGTGGTGCGGCCAACCGATATTCTCAGTTGAGGAGAGGTTGAGTCGGATGCCAGCAGTCACGGTCTATACCCGCGCTTTCTGTCCCTATTGCACGCGCGCGCTTTCGCTGTTGAAGCGCAAGGGCGCGGCGGTGACCGAAATCGACGCCACTTTCGATCACCACAAGAAAGATGAGATGGTGAAGCGCTCGGGCCGGCGAACGTTCCCGCAAATCTTCATCGGCGACACCCACGTGGGCGGTTGCGACGATTTGCACGAACTCGACCATAGCGGCGGGCTCGACCCGCTGCTGCGGACCGCCTGATGCGCAAACTTCGCGTCGCGGCGGTGCAATTGCGCTGCGGGATCGAGCCAGGCGCCAACCGCGCCCATGCCTTGCCCTTCATTCGCGAAGCCGCCACAGCGGGCGCGCGCTTCATCGCCACGCCAGAGAACACTTATCGGCTCGATCGCAATCGCGAGCGTTCGCTCGCCGCGGCGGGGCCGGAGAAGGGCGATGGAGAACTCGCCGCCTGGGCCCGCATCGCGCAGGAATTCGGCGTGTGGCTGCTGCTGGGTTCGGCCGCGATTGCGACCGGCAATGGCAAAGTGTTCAACCGCTCCTTCCTCTTCACGCCAGAGGGCAAGGTCGCGGCGCGCTATGACAAGATCAATCTCTTCGATGTGACCCTCGGCGGCGGCGAGACCTATCGCGAGAGCGAGACAGTGGAGGGAGGCGCCCGCGCCGTGCTCGTAGCCGGCCCTATGGACGCCAGGATCGGCCTGAGCATCTGCTATGATCTGCGCTTTGCGCCGCTTTACACCGCCTACGCCAAAGCGGGCGCCGAGATCATCGCTGTGCCCTCCGCTTTCACCGTGCCCACCGGCCAGGCGCATTGGGAAACGCTGCTGCGCGCGCGCGCGATTGAGACGGGCGCTTTCATTGTCGCCCCGGCTCAGGGCGGGCGGCACGAGGACGGCCGCGCCACCTATGGTCACTCCATGATCGTCGACCCGTGGGGCAAAGTCGTCTCCATGCTCGATCACGACGAGCCGGGCTTCATCGTGGCGGACTTGAACTTGGATCAGGTAGACGAGGCCCGCGCCAAGATTCCCGCGTGGCAAGGTGGTCCGGATTTCCAGGCGCCTGAGAAACCGAAATGATCCGCTACGATCTCCGCTGCGCCAATGGCGACGAGTTCGAAGCCTGGTTCGGCTCGATGGCCGATTACGACAAGCAGGCCGAGGCAGGCTTGGTCGAATGCCCGCATTGCGGCTCCAAGCACGTGGAGAAAGCGCCGATGGCGCCGGCGGTGGTGACCGGCCGTTCAAAGGACGCGCAGAAGGAGCGTGCCGTGGCCATGGCGATGGCGGCGAAAGTGCGCGAGCACATCAAGGACAATTTCGACTATGTCGGCGACAAGTTCGCCGACGAAGCCCGCAAGATGCATGCTGGCGAAAGCGAAGAGCGCGCGATCTGGGGTGAAGCGACGCCTGAAGAGGCGCGCGAGCTGGCCGAGGAGGGAATACAAGCAGCGCCACTCCCGCCGGAATTGGCGCCGGTTGTGGCGCTGAAGAAGCTGAACTGACCCCGGACCGCCGGCTTCCAGCCGGCATGCGGTGTTTGCACCCCCCAGGCCTGTTGAACTTTAAGCGCCACCTGCCGGCTGGAAGCCGGCGGTCCGCTACGGATTTATATTACATCGCGCTCCACGCCTGCCATGCCAGCAGCACGACACACGCCAGCAGCACCAGCGCCGTCACCGCCGCGCCGAAGAAGCGCGCTGGGCTGGCGACGCTGCCGATGCCGAAGGGATGGGCGATGCGCGCCGCCAACAGGCTGGCGCCCAGGCCGTGGAGCCATGTCGCTTCGCCGCCATTCAGTTCGATGAGCGCCATCAACACCAGGATCAGCGGGATATATTCCGCGAAATTGGCGTGCGCGCGCATGCGCTGGTGCAATTGCGTGTCGCCGCCGTCGCCGAACGGGGTCTTGAGTTTGCCGCGCAGCGCGCCAGCGCGGGCGGCCAGCACCAAGCCGATAAAGCCAAGCGGGGCGGCGTAAAGCGCCGTGATTGGTACAAACATGGGGTGTACCTCCTCCTGCCGCCCGCACCTATCAGGTTGCGTCCGGACCCGCCACGTTTTTGCCGCTGGTGCGGTGCAGGGGAGCGGGATGAGAAGCTTTTTTCTCGCCGGGCTTCTGGCCCTGGCCGCTTGCGCAAGCGCGCCAGCGGGCCCACAGCGTTACTCGGGAAACTGGGATTTTCATTTCGAGACCAGCGCGTTTGTCACCGACGCGGGCGAGGGGCCGTATTGGTTGGCCGGCGAGGGCGACAGCTGGCCGCAACTAACCGCGCCGTTCAGCCAAGCCGGTTCGCCCTGGGGCGAGGCGCACATCGTCATAGAGGGCGAATTGAGCGCGCCCGGCCAATTCGGTCACCTCGGCGCCTACAAGCGCGAGCTGCGCGTTACGCGGGTGATCGAGTCAACTCTGGTTTCCGTCCGGCAATGAGATAATTCACGTCGGTGTCGGCTGACAGCGACCACCCCTTGCCGAGCGGATTGTAGCTAATCCCAACAGGCGCATCCCACTTCAGTCCCGGAGCGCTCGCTCGGATTTCCTCGGGCGTGACCAGCTTGTCGTAATCGTGGGCGCCCTCGGGCGCCCATTGCAAAATGCGCTCGGCCCCGACGATGGCGAGTGCGCGCGCTTTTGGCGTGCGGTTGATGGTGGAGAGCACCATAAGCCCGCCGGGCCTCAGCAGAGCGGACGCCGCCGCGAGGAACGCGTTCACGTCGGCAACATGTTCGACGATCTCCAGCGCGACCACCAGATCGAACGCGGCGCCTTCCGCCGCGAGCGCTTCGGCGCTGGTGCAGCGGAAATCTATCTCAAGCCCTGCTTGCGCCGCATAGGCGCGCGCCGCGCCTACCGCTTCCGGGGATGCATCGATCGCGGTCACCTTGGCGCCCATGCGCGCGAGTGGGGCGGAGACCAGCCCTCCGCCGCAGCCGAGGTCGAGAACGCAGAGTCCGGCAAGGGGCCCTCTTGCTCCCCCGCTGGCGGGGGGGCTGGGAGCGCGCGAAGAGCGCAGCACTACATCGCGAATAAACCGCAGCCGCACCGGATTGAGCCGGTGCAGCGCGCCGAATGGGCCCTTCGGGTCCCACCATTGCCCGGCTAAGGCGCTGAATTTAGCGATCTCGGCGGGGTCGAGCGTCGATGCAGCCATGGCTTTCAGATCGGTTTAGAAACGGGCCCGGTCAAGCAGTATCGCCCTGGCGAGGCCCATGCTATGGCGCGCCCGAAATGTCCCGTCTGGTCATGAAATTCGGCGGCACGTCGGTGGGCGACGTGGAGCGCATCGCGCGCGCGGCGCGTCTGGTCGCCGCCGAGCGCAAGCCGGGGCGGGGACTTGCGGTGGTTGTGTCGGCAATGTCGGGGGAGACGGATCGTCTGGTGAGCCTGGCCCGCGGTGCGGCCGGTGAAGCGGGCAATGGCGCGCCGCCGCCGGCCGACGATTTCAACGACGAATACGATGTCGTCGTCGCCGCCGGCGAGCAGGTCACGACCGGGCTCTTGGCGCTGGCGCTGCGGCGCATCGGCGTGCCGGCGCGCTCCTGGCAGAATTGGCAAGTGCCGATCCGCACCGACGACGCCCATTCCAAGGCGCGCGTCGCCGATATCGAAACCACGGAGATTGGGCGCGCTATCGATGCGGGCGAGGTCGCCATTGTGCCCGGCTTTCAGGGTGTCAGCGGCGCCGGGCGCGTCACCACCTTAGGGCGCGGCGGCTCGGATACGTCCGCGGTGGCGTTGGCGGCTGCGCTCAAGGCCGAACGCTGCGACATCTACACCGACGTCGACGGGGTCTACACCACCGATCCGCGCATTGTCGCCAAGGCGCGCAGGCTGGAGAAAATCTCCTACGAGGAAATGCTGGAGATGGCCTCGCTTGGGGCCAAGGTGCTGCAGACACGCTCGGTTGAGCTTGCGTTCGCGCAGCGCGTGCCGGTGCGCGTGCTTTCAAGTTTCGTGGAGCCGGGGGCGCACAATCCCGGGACGCTGGTGTGCTCAGAGGAAGAGATTGTGGAAAAGCAAGTGGTATCAGGGGTCGCCTATTCCCGCGACGAGGCCAAGGTGACGCTTTTGGGCGTGGAGGATCACCCCGGCGTCGCCGCGGAAATCTTTGCCCGGCTGGCCGACGCCAACATCAATGTCGACATGATCGTGCAGGCCGAAGCGCGCCAGCCGGGCCGTCAGAACATGGTGTTCACCTGCCCTGACCGCGACGCCGGCCGCGCGGTCGACGCTATCGACAAAGTGCGCGAGAAGATTGGGGTCGAGGATATCCACGTGCGCCGCGATGTCGCCAAAGTGTCGGTCATAGGCATCGGCATGAAAAGCCAGGTCGGGGTGGCCAAGACCATGTTCGCCGCCCTTGCCCAAAAAGGCGTCAACATCGAAGCCATCGCCACTTCGGAGATCAAAATCTCGGTTTTGATCGACGCGGCCTACACCGAGCTTGCGGTGCGCGCGCTGCACACCGCTTATGGGCTCGACGCGGCGTAGAGCCAGGGAGGCGCACACAAATATGGTCGGTTCTGCGAGCACCGGCGGGTCGAGGATCCTGCTGCGCAAGTTGCGCGAGATCATGGAGGCGGGCGGTTCGGCGCAGGAGCGGCTGGACCGTTTCGTCGTTATGATCGCATCGACCATGGTCGCCGACGTGTGCTCCATTTACCTGACCCGCGGGGCGGCGCACGAATTGTTCGCCACCGAGGGGCTCGACCGCGCCGCCGTTCACCGCACGAGGCTGAAGATCGGCGAGGGCTTGGTCGGCTTGGTCGCCGAGACCGCCCAGCCGCTCAACATTGCCGACGCCCCCCACCATGGGCGCTTTTCCTACCGCCCCGAGACCGGTGAGGATGCGCTCAGTTCGTTTCTCGGCGTCCCCATCGTGCGTTCGGAACGCACATTCGGGGTGCTGGTGGTGCAGAACCGCGTCTCGCGGCTGTACGGCGAGGACGAGGTCGAGGCGTTGCAGACCATCGCCATGGTGCTGGCCGAAATGGTCGCCTCCGGCGCCTTCGGCGCGCTGGGCGAAATTGGCGAAGTCGAGGTCCGCCCCAGCAAGCCGGAGGTGCTGAGCGGCCGTTCGTTCTCTGAGGGGCTCGCAATCGGTGTCGCGGTGCTGCACGAGCCGCACGCCCCACTCGGACGGGTCATTGCCGACGATCCGGTCAAGGAAGAAGCGCGCCTCGATGCTGCCTTGGCGCAAGTCCGCAATGCGCTCGCGGAGCTGATCGCTGGCGACCCGGGGCGTCTTTCCGGGGCTTCGCGCGAGGTGCTTGAGACCTTTGAGCTCCTGGCCAGCGACCCCAGTTGGGAAGCGAAGCTCAAGCACGGCGTGCGCGCGGGCCTCTCCGCGGACGCGGCCGTCGAGCGCATTCGCGGCGAACACCGCGCCAAGCTGAATGCCGCGCGCGACCCCTATCTGCGCGAACGGCTGCATGATTTGGAGGATTTGGACAACCGCTTGCTGCGGGCGCTCGCCGGCGTCAGCACTGGCGCGGCGCAAGCCTTGCCAGTGGGCGCCATCCTCGTCGCCCGCGAACTGGGCCCAGCTGAATTGCTGGATTACGGCGCGCTCTTGAAGGGCGTGGCGCTGGAAGCCGGCGCCAACACCGCCCACGCCGCCATAGTAGCGCGCGCCATGGGCATCCCCATGGTGGGACTGCTGCCTGGCCTGTTGTCACGCGTGGAGGCGGGCAATGCGCTTATCCTTGACGGCGAGCGCGGAGAGGCGCGGCTGCGGCCGGAAGCAGCGGTCGTCGCCGCCTACCGGCAGCGCATCAGCCTGCGTTCGGCGCGCGCGGCCGAGTTTGCCCGGCTGCGCGATACCCCCGCGATCACCATTGACGGGCAGAGAGTGACGCTGCTGTTGAACGCGGGCCTCGCGCTTGACGTGCATCATTTGGACGATGTCGGCGCCGAGGGAATCGGCCTGTTTCGCACCGAGTTCCAGTTCATGGTGTCGGAGACGCTGCCGGGTCTGCAGGGTCAGACCCTTCTCTATCGTGACGTTCTTGAGCACGCTGGCGAACGGCCGGTCACCTTCCGCACCTTGGATTTGGGCGGCGACAAAGTGCTGCCTTACGTCACCGCCGAGCGCGAGGAGAACCCGGCTCTGGGCTGGCGCGCGGTCCGCATCGGGCTCGATCGGCCCGGGCTACTCCGCTACCAGCTGCGGGCGCTGATCAAGGCGGCCGGGGGAAAGCGGCTCCGGATCATGTTCCCATTGGTGACCACGGTCAGCGAGTTCGATCGCGCCCGCGCTTGGGTGGGCCGCGAACTGAAGCGTCAGGACGCCCTCGGCGGAGCGATGCCGCAGAAAGTTGAAGTCGGGGTCATGGTCGAGGCGCCGGCGCTGGCGTGGTCCATTCCGATGCTCAAAGGGCGGGCTGACTTCCTCTCGATCGGCACCAACGACCTGATGCAATATTTCTTTGCCGCCGACCGCGGCAATCCCCGTGTCTCCGAGCGCTACGATGTCTTGAGTCCCCCGGCGCTCAAGTTTCTGAGGCGCATACGCGAGGACGCCGACGCCGCAGGGCTGCAAATCTCAATTTGCGGCGAGGCTGCGGGCCGCCCGCTTGAAGCGGTGGCGTTCCTTGCCTTGGGATACCGGCGCCTCTCGATGCCTGCGTCGGGGATAGGACCGGTGAAAAAATTGATACTCTCGGCGAACGCACGGGCGCTGGCGCGTGAACTAGAGCCGTTGCTCGACAGCGACGCCGACAGCCTGCGCGAAGAGATCGCAAGAATCGCCGGAGAGCACAACGTTTCGCTGTAAATGCCGCTCACGCCGCGTTGAGTAAGCTTTGATTCAGGGTTACACTTTAGCGCTGGCTCAAAACTTGCCTTCGATGCGTTTCTCGAAACATTGTTTGGTTCCTGAGGAGGGGCCAGAGCGCTGATGCTGCAGCCGATTCCCAACGAAACCGAACAGCCCACCCCGGCCGAGGTTCGCCAGGAGAGCGCTCCGGGGCCGGCGCCTCTGATCGACGCTGGCTGGCGCGCGGGCCGCAAGCTGGCGCAAGCGCGTATGCAGCGCGGCTGGAGCCTCGACGAAGTGGCCGAGCGCATACGCGTTCGCCGCGAGTTCCTCGAAGCGCTTGAGGACATGAACATGAAGCTGCTGCCGGGGCGGGCCTACGCCCTGGCGTTCTTGCGCTCCTATGTTCGCGAGCTTGGCCTCGATGAACGCGCAATCGTCGACCAGTTCCAGGAGGAATCGGCGCTGACGCGCGAGGACGCCTCCAGGCAGATCAGGGCGCCTGCCTCGAAGCCCCGTCGCGACCGCCCCTGGATGGCGGCGGCGGTTCTGGTGGCGCTGTCGGCGGGATTTGTGGTCTGGCGCGCGGTGCAACGCACCGATGAGCCGGCGGCGGTAACCGAGGCCATAGCACCGGATGCTTCGAATGTAGCCGCCGCCGCCCCCGCCTCGCTGGCCGAGGAGGCGCGCGTGGTCGAAATCCGTGCTCTGGCGCAGGCTCAGCTGGAAGCGCGCGGCCCGGACGGTACGGTCTTCTTTTACCGCACCCTTCAGCCGGGGGATGTGTATCGGCCCGACCCCAGTCCGGGCTGGACCCTACACGCGCGCGATGGCGGCGCCTTCGAGCTTTACGTCAACGGCGCGCCGGCGGGCCTGCTTGGGACGGCGGGAATGCCGGTGCTGGGGCGCCCGATCGATAACGTGCAGCCGCTCACCCAGGCGCAATTGAGCCCGCCGCGCAGTTAGGGCTATGGACCGCCGGCGTCCTCGCCGGCAGTGTTGGCCAGCCGGCGGGACGCCGGCGGTCCATAAGAGGCTCCCATGGACGGCGCGCACGCCGATCTTCACCACATCCGCCCGTGGCGACGCATAGAGCGCCGCCGCTCGCGCAAGATACGCGTCGGCGCGGTGGAAGTCGGCGGCGATGCGCCGATCAGCGTCCAGTCGATGACCAACACGCCGACCGCGGATGCGGTGGCCACCATCGAACAAATCCGCCAGCTGGAGGCAGCCGGTGCCGACATCGTGCGGGTGTCATGCCCCGATGAGGAATCCACGGCGGCGTTCAGCAAAATCGCGCGCGAAACGAAGGTCCCGCTGGTGGCCGACATCCACTTTCACTACAAGCGCGCCATCGAAGCTGCGGCGGCGGGCGCGTCTTGCTTGCGGATCAACCCGGGCAACATCGGCAACGCACAACGCGTGCGCGACGTGATCCAGGCCGCCAAGGATCATGGCTGCTCGATCCGCATCGGCGTTAACGCCGGCTCGCTGGAAAATCACCTGCTGGAAAAATACGGCGAACCGTGCCCGCAGGCGATGGTGGAGAGCGCGCTCTATCACGCAGCCCTGCTCGAAGAGCACGATTTCCGCGAGTACAAGATCAGTGTCAAAGCCTCGGACATATTTCTCACCGCCGCCGCCTATCAGCAACTGGCGGAAGCCACCGACGCGCCTTTACATCTCGGCGTCACCGAAGCAGGCGCGCTGCGCTCAGGCACGGTGAAATCCTCCATCGCCATGGGCTCGCTTCTGTGGGCCGGCATCGGCGACACCATCCGCGTGTCGCTCGCCGCCGACCCCGTGGAGGAGATCAAGGTCGGCAACGATTTGCTGAAGAGCATGGGCCTGCGCCAGCGCGGCGTCACCATCATCGCCTGCCCCTCCTGCGCGCGGCAGGGCTTCAACGTGATCGCCACCGTCGACGAACTAGAACGCCGCCTCGCCCACATCGCCGAACCGATCACGCTTTCCATCATCGGCTGCGTGGTGAACGGGCCGGGCGAAGCGCTGATGACCGATCTCGGCTTCACCGGCGGCGGCAAGGGCGCGGGTATGGTGTACGTGGCGGGGAAGCAGGATCATAAGCTCGAAAACGCCGACATGGTGGAGCATATCGTGGCGCTGGTGGAGGAAAGGGCGCGGGAGATGCGGGGAGATGAGGAGGGAGTGAGTGGGCCTCTCCAGCCGCCCGCGCTAGAGTAAGCCGGTCCCTCGTTCGCCCGCCCACTTAATGTAGATGCGGCGCCTCTCGGCTCGGTCCACCCCGGTTACTTCAAAAGCCTTGGCATCGCTGATGCCGACGCCATGAATCAAGTCGTTCATCGCGTTGTTGATGGCGAGAAAAGCATCTGTCTCTGGAGTGTCATCAACGCTTGGCCAAGCGCTCAGCAGCTGACGCATAGTGTCCGGATAAACGCCAAGGCGTGTCTGAAAATCCCAGTCAAAATACTCAAATGTCGCCGTTATCGCTCTGCGGATCACTTCTCGTTCGGCGGCGCTCAGCGACGTTAAAGGCATCTTGCCCAATACCATCAAAGGCCACTCCCGGCGAATCTGAGGCGGGCGCTCGACGCGCGCTGCCTCCGCCACGTCCTTCGGGCATGGACGCCCAACTCACATCGCGCTAAAATCCCCCCATGCCCCAAGTCCCAGGCCATCCGCGCATCGCCATTGACGCCGACACGCTGGTTGGCAAGCCGCGCATCGCCGGCACGCGGATCGGGGTGGACCTGATTTTGCGGAAATTGGCGGCGGGAACCGATATCGAGACGCTGCTGGTCGCGTACCCGACGATTGCGCGTGAGGACGTGGCGGCTGCGCTAGCGTTTGCCGCCGACCAGATGCAGCCCATGCGGCACGACGAAAGCCCAACGGTCGCGGCGGAATAGGTGCGGTTCTACGCGGACGAGTGCTTTGATGGCCGTATCGTTGCGGCTCTTCTGGCGTCCGGCGCCGAGGTTGCTTCGGCGGCTGAGCTTGCTGCTGGCGCCCCGGATACCGATGTGCTGGCCGCAGGCCACACTGCCTCGCAGGTAGTGCTTACTGAAGACAAGGATTTCGGCGCCCTGATCTTCAAGGAGGCCCGCGCAAGCGTTGGTGTTGTTTTGGTTCGTGTCGACAGGATTTCTGATGAGGATGCTGTCGGCCTCGCGGCGCGCATCTTGGCGCTACCCGATCATGGGCGCGGCGCCTTTACGACGCTTGATCTGGACGGCCATCGCATCCGGGAGTTGCCCTGATTTCAAACCACGCCTTTCGCTAGACGCGGCCAACGGCCCGCGGGCGAGGCGTGGGCGCAACGCCGCAGTGGGCGGCGCGGGCGCAACGCCCGCCTTCGCGAGACCGCGCCCGCCTGAAGGTCGACAAGCCTCCCCCAATCGCCCATATGGGGCGCTGGAGGCCCCATGCTGCAGCAGCATCTGCAGGAGACATACCAATATCTGTTTGACACCGCGCACCGGGCGTTGCGTGAAGGGACTTCGTTTGCCCCTTTCGGCGCGGGCATCCGCAAGAGTGGCGAGCAGATCCACACCAATGTCGATTTGGCGATCGAGCAATCGGCCCCCGCCGACCATATTTCCGGCCTGATCGCGGGCTTTCGCGCTGACGACGGCGAGCATGGCTTGATCGCGGCTGGCTTGGTGTTCGACGGCCGCGCCGGCAGCGACGGCGCCACGGCGCTGTGCTTTCACATCGAAGGCGCCAACGGGCGCGCGGTGGAAGTGATCGTGCCCTATGCCCGGCTAGTCACCGAGATCGCTTTCGACGCCCCGCAGGTTTCGGAAGTGCAGCCGGAAATCTTTGTCGACGTGATGTAGCTGCCATGAGCGATTTTGCCCGTCTGGAACGCCGCCTGGCGCAGGCGGCCGATCGCTTTGAACGCGTCGAGGCCCGCCTCGGCGCGGCGACCGACGGCGCCGAGATCGTGCGCCTCGGCCAAGAACACGCTGAACTCAAGCCGCTGGTGGACGCGGTCGCCGCAGTGAAGGCGCTGCGCGCGGAAATCGCCGGCCTGGAGGCGATGGCCGCGGAGGGCGACGCCGAGATGGTCGCACTCGTCGAAGCCGAGCTGAGTGCGGCGAGGGAGCGGCTGCCAGGCTTGGAGCGGGTGGCGCTGGTTCTGCTCGCGCCGAAAGACAAGGACGAAAGCGCCTCCGCCATCCTCGAAGTGCGCGCCGGCACCGGCGGCGAGGAGGCGGCGCTGTTCGCCGGCGACCTGCTGCGCATGTACCAACGCTACGCCAGTCAGAGGCGCTGGCGCTTCGAGTTGGAGAGCGTTTCGGAAACCGGGCTGGGCGGGGTGAAGGAAGCGGTGGCGAGCGTCACTGGCGCCGGCGTATTCGGGCGGCTGCGCTTCGAGAGCGGCGTCCATCGCGTGCAGCGCGTGCCGGAGACCGAGGCCGGCGGGCGCATCCATACGTCGGCGGCAACCGTGGCGGTGCTGCCTCAGCCGGAAGGCGATCTCGATATCGTCGTCGAGGACAAGGACATCCGCATCGACACCATGCGCGCTTCCGGCGCCGGGGGTCAGCACGTGAACAAAACCGACAGCGCCGTGCGCATCACCCATATGCCGTCGGGAATCGTCGTCGTCGCCCAGGAAAAATCCCAGCACCAGAACCGCGCCAATGCGATGAAAGTGTTGAAGGCGAAACTCTACGATGCTGAGCGCGAGCGCCAAGCGCGCGAGCGCGCCGCCGAACGCAAGGGCCAGGTCGGCTCCGGCGACCGCAGCGAGCGCATCCGCACCTATAATTTTCCGCAAGGTCGCGTCACCGACCACCGCATCAATTTGACCGTGTACAATCTGCCGGAGGTGATCGACGGGGGTGGACTTGACCCCATCCTCGATGCGCTCGCGGCCGAGGATCAGGCGCGCAAGCTGGCGGCGCTGGAAGGCGACGAAGCGTGAGCGACCGCGAATCAGCGTCCGCGCCAACGCTCGTCTCGCTCTGGACCGGCGTGCGCAAGCGCCTTGAGGCGGCTGGCGTTGATACCCCCGTGCTTGACGCGCGGCTGTTGCTAGAGGCGGGCGCCGGGGTCGCGCGGCTCGATATCGTCACCGACCCGCGCCGGCCGGCCACGCTTGAACAGATCGACGCGGTCGATGCGCTTGCGGCGCGGCGCGCGGCGCGCGAGCCGCTGGCCTACATTCTCGGGCGCAAGGCGTTCTGGAAACTGGAATTCAAAGTCTCGCCCGCGACTCTGATCCCAAGGCCGGAGACAGAATTGCTGGTCGAACTCGCGCTCGAATTGCTCGAACCGGCGCGGAATGCGCGGGTGCTTGATCTCGGCGTCGGCGCCGGCGCCATTCTGCTTTCGGTGCTCTCAGAGCGCCCGCTGGCGCGCGGCGTTGGCGTTGACAAGAGCGCCGCCGCGCTTGAGGTGGCGCGCGCGAATGCCGCGGCGCTCAATCTGTCCGAGCGCGCCGAGTTTCGCTTTGGCGATTGGGCCGAGGGCATCGACGCGCGTTTTGACTTGGTGCTGAGCAACCCACCTTATGTGTCCGAACCAGAAATGGCCGTCCTTGGCCCCGAACTCCTACGCGAACCCCGGCTGGCCCTTGATGGCGGGGCCGACGGGTTAGACGCTTATCGTGCGATTTTCCGGGCAATTCCCCGGCTGCTGGCGGCGGGGGGGTCGTTTGCAGTGGAAGTCGGGCGCGGCCAGGCCGGCGATGTCGTCAGGCTCGCCGAAGCGGTTGGCCTCGCGCCGGCGCCGCCGCGGCCGGACCTGGCCGGCATCCCCCGTGTGGTGTTTGGGCGCGCCCACACCTGAAATAGGCCTTGGAACGGACACCGCTAGGTATTAGGCTGGCTCTTGGAATCGCCAGCCACAGGGGCAGAGCCGGCGGTGATTCCATCGGCGCTGAATGTTGGCGCCGCGTTTCCTCAGCATGAGGCCAGGAACGAGCGGTCAATGCCGCGCCCCCAAAAGGGACAACAGACCTGAAGGTTGAAACGCGCGCTGGGCGCGCCTCCACGGACAAGCATATGCACAATAATCATTCGATGAAGCGTCAGCGTGGTCGTGGCCGCAAACCCGGCGGCGGCGGGCACCATCAAAGCCATGGCCACCACCAGCCCAACAGGACGATGGAGAGCAATGGGCCGGAGGGCAAAGTGCGCGGTCCCGCCGCGCTCATTTACGAGCGGTATTTGCAATTGGCGCGCGACGCCTCTTCTTCGGGAGACCGCGTGCTTGCTGAAAATTTCTTTCAGCACGCCGACCATTATTTCCGGCTCCTGCGCGCGATGCAGCCGGCGATGCCGCCGCCGCAAGAGCGCGCGATGAACGACGGCGAGTTCGACGGCGATGATGAAGGCGCCCCCGAGAACGAAGCGGGCGACGATGGCAGACAGCGCGGCGGCGAGGAGCAGGCGGAGGCCGTTGGCCCAAGCCGGCAGCAGCAACAGCCCGCTGAGCAGGGCGAGCGCACCGATGGCGAATTCCGCCGCAGGCGGGGACGGCGCACCAGATTCCGTCCCGGCGGCGGTGAAGGCGAAGAAGGCGACGCCCGCGAGCCGGCGCGCGAGGGCGGGCGCGAACGTGATGGCGCGCGCGAGGACGAAAGTCCCGCGGGCTTTTCCACCGGCCCTCGCCCCGCATTCCTGCGGCAGGAATAAGAGTCAGCGTTTCGAGGGCATCGGCGGGCGCGGCGGCGCGGCCATGCGACGCTCCAGATAAGCGCGCGCGTGCGCTTCCACTTCCGCCAAATGATCCTCGCCAGGATCGCGGCCGCGGTAGAAATGGTCGGCGCCAGGAACAACCGCGCCATCGACCTTGATGTTCTTTTGCGTGCGGATGCGGCTGATCACGCGCTCCATGTCCGCGGTGGTCGTTACGCTGTCGCGACCGCCATAGATGATGACCCCCGAGGCCGGGCACGGCGCCAGAAAAGAAAGGTCATAGTGGTTGGCCGGCGGCGACACGGCGATGAAGCCGTCGATTTCCGGGCGGCGCATCAGCAATTGCAGACCGATCCAGGCGCCGAAGGAATAGCCCCCGACCCAGCATTGCTCGGCATTGGGGTTCATGCCCTGAAGGTAATCGAGCGCCGAGGCGGCGTCGGACAATTCGCCCATGCCGTTGTCGAAGATGCCCTGGCTCCTGCCGATGCCGCGGAAATTGAAGCGCAGCACGCCAAACCCGAAATCGGCGAACAGCTTGTAAAGCAGCACGCTGACGCGATCCTGCATCGAACCGCCAGCCTTGGGGTGGCTGTGCAAGATGAGCGCGATCGGCGCGCCCTCGCGCGGCGGCTCGGAATAGCGACCCTCTACCCGTCCGGCGGCGCCGGGAAAAATCACTTCTGGCATTGCGTGAGCATCCCGGGGCGCGCCGTCCGGCGGCCCCTCCTTGACCTAGGGATAATTCTTGACCAAATTACTAGGGTATAGAAACCACTGCCCCGCGGCGCACCCGGCAGGCGCTCCCGAAGGGGCGCGCTTCTAGCACGATAAGTTCGGAGCGCGCGAGAGTGTTGGAGGGCGCGCATGCGTTTAACTTCAAAGGGCCGCTACGCGGTGATGGCGATGGCCGATCTGGCGCTGCACGGGGGCGAACGCACCGTGCCGCTGCAGGAAGTGGCGCGCCGCCAGGAGATTTCGCTGTCCTACCTGGAACAATTGTTCTCGCGCCTGCGCCAGGCCGGCCTGGTGGCCGGTGTGCGCGGTCCGGGGGGCGGCTACCGGTTGGCGCGGGCCTCGGGCGAAGTGACCGTTGCCGACATCATCGCCGCGGTAAACGAGCCGATCAAAACCACGCGTTGCAAGGAAGGCTCTGGCAAGAGCTGCATCGGCAAGAGCGGACGCTGCATCGCCCACGGGCTCTGGCAAGAGATGGGCGAGCGCATTCACGGCTTTCTGGCTTCGGTGTCGCTGGCCGACGTGGTGGAGCAGCGTTTCGACGGCCCCGCGCGCGTCGCGGCTGAATAGCATCATGAGCAAGCCCGCCCTCTATTGCGATTACAACGCCGGCGCGCCGATCCGGGCGGAGGCGGCGGTGGCGATGTCACGCGCGCTCTCGCGGGGGGGCAACGCGTCCTCGGTGCACGGCTTTGGGCGGCGCGCGCATGCGCAGATCGAGGATGCGCGCGAGCGGCTTTCGGCGCTCCTGGACGCGCGCGCGGAGAACATCGTGTTCACCTCGGGCGCGACCGAGGCGCTGCACCTTGTGTTGGCCAGCGCCGGCGCGGCCTCGCTCATTGTCTCGGGCGTGGAGCACGATGCGGTTTTTGAACACGCGGCGCGAATGGCCGCGCGCGTCGCGCCAATCGATGCGCGCGGCATAATCGATTTCGGCGCGCTCGCGAACCTGCTGGCGGAAGCGCCCAAGCCCGCGCTCGTCGCGGCGCAACTCGCCAACAACGAAACTGGACTCATCCAGCCGATCGCGAAAGTCGCCGCGCTCTGCCGTGAACACGGCGCGCTGCTGCTGGTGGACGCGGCGCAGGCGTTTGGGCGCATCGCCATGAGCATCGCCGAACTCGACGCGAGCTATCTCGTGGTCTCTTCGCACAAGCTCGGCGGCCCGCCCGGCGCTGGCGCGCTTGTGCTCGCGCCCGGCGCTCCGTTTGTGAGCACGCGCTTCGGCGGCGGTCAGGAGCGCGGGCGCAGGCCTGGCACGGAGAATATGCCGGCGATCGTGGGGTTTGGGGCCGCCGCGGAATGGGCGGTGCGCGAGATGGAGCACGAGGCGCGTCGGCTTGCGGCGATGCGGGATCGCTTCGAGGCGGGATTGCCGGAGGGGGCAATCGTGTTTGGCTCGGCGCTTTCTTGGACCGCCGGCGTCCCCGCCGGCGAGACGCCGGCGGTCCAAGAAAGGACATTGCGCCGCCTCCCCAACACCTCCAACTTCGCCGTCCCGGGCATGCTCGCCGAAACCGCGGTTATCGCCATGGACCTCGAAGGTGTCGCGGTATCTTCAGGCGCGGCGTGCTCCTCTGGCAAAGTCAAATCGAGCCGCGTGCTTGCGGCGATGGGCGTGGCGCCTGCACTCGCGCGCTGTGCGCTGCGCGTGAGCTTCGGGCATGAATCAAAGGAATCCGATGTCGACACGGCGCTCGCGGCGGTGGCTAAGCTCGCCGCGCGCCGTCGCGTGCGCGAAGAGGCGCACGCATGAGCGCCGTGAAGGAAACCATAGATCGCGGCACGGTCGCTGTTACGCGCGCGCTCGAGGGCGAGAAATACAAGCATGGCTTTGTCACCGCGCTGGAGCAGGAACTTGCCCCGCCGGGCTTGAACGAAACCATCGTGCGCTTCATCTCGGCAAAGAAGGCAGAGCCCGATTGGATGCTGGCGTGGCGGCTCGCGGCGTTCCAGCGCTGGCAGACCATGGAGGAGCCGACCTGGGCGCTCGTGCACTACCCGCCTATCGATTATCAAGCCGCGCGCTATTACGCCGCGCCCAAGGATGGCGCGAAGTACAAGAGCATCGACGACGTCGAGCCGGAAATCCTTGAAACCTACAAAAAGCTCGGCATCCCGCTGCGGGAGGCGGAGACGTTGCTGGGCGTCGAAGGCGCGCCGCGCGTGGCGGTGGACGCGGTGTTTGATAGCGTCAGCGTCTTGACCACCTTCAAGGAGGAATTGGGCAAGGCAGGCGTCATCTTCTGCCCGATCAGCGAGGCTATCCGCGAACACCCCGAACTGGTGCAGAAATATCTGGGCTCGGTCGTGCCCACGAGTGACAATTTCTTCGCCACGCTCAACAGCGCGGTGTTCTCCGACGGCTCATTCGTCTACGTGCCCCCGGGCGTGCGCTGCCCGATGGAGCTCTCCACCTATTTCCGCATGAACGCGCAAGGCACCGGCCAGTTCGAGCGCACATTGATCGTCGCCGATGCGGGCGCCTACGTCTCCTACCTCGAAGGCTGCACCGCGCCGATGCGCGATGAAAACCAGCTGCACGCCGCCGTGGTGGAGTTAATCGCGCTCGACGACGCCGAGATCAAATATTCCACGGTGCAGAATTGGTGGCCCGGCGATTCCGACGGCAAGGGCGGCATCTACAATTTTGTGACCAAGCGTGGGGATTGCCGCGGCAAACGGTCCAAGATTTCCTGGACCCAAGTCGAGACCGGCTCGGCGATAACCTGGAAATATCCGAGCTGCATTCTCCGCGGAGAAGAAAGCTCGGGCGAGTTCTATTCCATCGCGGTCACCAATGGCCGCCAGCAGGCCGATACCGGCACCAAGATGATCCATCTCGGCGCCAACACCCGCTCGCGCATAATCTCCAAGGGCATTTCGGCTGGGCGCTCGTCGAACGCCTATCGCGGGCTTGTCTCGGCGCATGCGAAGGCCAAAGGCGCGCGCAATTTCACGCAGTGCGATTCGCTGCTGATCGGGGACAATTGCTCCGCCCACACCATCCCCTACGTCGAAACCCGCACGCCCACGGCGCAGTTCGAACACGAAGCGACGACAACCAAGCTCTCCGACGATCAGCTCTTCTATCTCCGCTCGCGCGGCATCCCAGAAGAAGAAGCGGTGGCGCTGCTGGTCAACGGCTTCGTGCGCGAAGTGCTGCAGAAACTGCCGATGGAGTTTGCGGTGGAAGCGCAGAAGTTGCTGGAAGTGAGTTTGGAAGGGAGCGTGGGATGAGCGCCGAATCTCAACTCTGGTTTGCGCGCCGGTTTCCGTTGGGCGATATGCGTTCGGGCATGGCGCCGGTGCATTGGAAGGGCTGGGCGGTGGCGTGTGCTTTCATGGTGGCCCTCGCCATCGCGGGCGGCGCGTTCTGGTGGTTTGCCGAGCACGACCAGCGAATGAAAGGCGCGTTCACGTTCGCCGTGCTGGCGGGGGGCGCGGGGCTCGGCTTTGTCCGCGTCGCCAACAAGAAGGGCGACCACATCCATTCTGTCGCCGATTACGAGAAGGGAAAGCTGCGTGTTTGAGGTGAACGATCTGCACGTGAGCGTCGGCGGCGCCGAGATCATCAAAGGCCTCACGCTTGCCGTGCCCGCCGGCGAAACCCATGCGATCATGGGTCCCAACGGGTCGGGCAAGTCCACGCTCGCCTATGCGCTGGCTGGACGCAGCGGCTATGCAGTCACAGCCGGCGCGGCGCGGCTCGACGGCGCTGATTTGCTGGCGCTGACGCCTGAACAACGCGCGGCGAAGGGCCTTTTCCTTTCGTTTCAGTATCCCGTCGAAATTCCCGGCTTCTCGGCGATCGCGTTCCTAAAGGCGGCGCTCAATGCGCAACGCAAAGCGCGCGGGCTCGAGCCTATGCCCGCGCCGGCGCTGTTGAAGTTGATGCGCGAGAAGGCGCAAGCGCTCAATATCGGGGAGGAGATGCTGAAGCGGCCGCTGAATGTGGGCTTCTCCGGCGGCGAGAAGAAGCGCTTCGAGGCGCTGCAAATGGCGGTGCTAGAACCGCGCTTTGCGATTCTCGACGAAACCGATTCCGGGCTCGACATCGATGCGCTGAAGCTGGTGGCGGAGAATGTGAATGCGCTACGCGCGCGGGAAAACGGCGGAGATGAGCGCGCCATGCTGGTGATCACGCACTATCAGCGACTGTTGGACTACATCAAGCCGGACAAAGTGCACGTGCTCGCACAAGGGCGCATCGTGAAGTCCGGCGGTCCGGAGCTTGCGCTGGAACTCGAGCGCGAAGGTTACGACAAATATCTACGGGTGGCCGCGTGATGGAGCTGGCCGATCTCCCGACGCGGCGCAACGAAGCGTGGAAGTATTCCGATCTCCGAGCAGCGCTCTTGGATGAGAAGCTTCCAGCGGAGAAGCCGCGACCTTCGGACGCGTGGGGCAATCCGCAGAGCGTCATCGAGAGACTGGCAGTGGCCCAAGGCGCCCGTGCGCTGACCAAGGCTAGCGCCGGCGAGGCCGAAGTCTTGGTCGAGCGCATCGGGGAAGATCCGGGCTTGCAGGCGCGGGCGCGCGAAATCCAAGTCCTGCCCGGCAGCGCTCTGACGCGGATCGTCTTGCAATCAGGCGGCGATGTGGCCCTCGACATTGCGCGCGTGTCGCTCTCCGATCACGCCACCTTCCGCCAATTCATCCTTGCCGAAGGCGCCAAGCTCGCGCGCATCGAAACCCATGTGGAGGTCGAGGGCGAGGGCGCGGCGGTGGAACTGAACGGCGTGTACCTTTGCGGCGAGGGCCGCCATGCCGATCTCACTTCCGTCGTTACGCACAAGGCGGCGAACGGGAAGACGCAGCAGCTGATCAAGGGCGTCGCGCGCAAGGGCGGTCGCGGAGTGTTTCAGGGCAAGATATTGGTCGAGCGCGGCGCGCAGAAAACCGACGCGCGCCAGTATCACCATGGCATGCTGCTGGAAGAGGGCGCGGAGATATTCGCCAAGCCCGAACTCTTGATCCACGCCGACGATGTCGCCTGCGCGCATGGCAACACGGCGGGCGGCCTGGACGAAAGCGCGCTCTTCTACCTGCGTTCGCGCGGGCTGCCCGAAACGGAGGCGCGTGCGCTGCTGACGGAAGCGTTTCTACTTGAGGCTGTTCCCGGGTGGTTGCCCGCGGAAGTGCGCGGCGAAGTGGAAGCGCGGATCGGCGCGTGGTTGCGGACATGAGCGCGCGGCTGATCCATCGCGGCGAACCCTCTCCCCCCTTGCGGGGGAGAGGGCAGGGTGAGGGAGGGCAAGCAG
>JAKFYF010000095.1 GCA_021731005.1 Hyphomonadaceae bacterium | reverse complement strand
TGGGGCGACTGGCGCTGACCGGGCCAGAAACTTGTCGTGGGCCCGACGTGCTGATCGGACCGGCTTGCGCGTCTTTAGCAGTGCCGTCTCCGCGTCGGCGAGGGGCGGCGTGCCCTCATGCGCCGTCCCCAGATGTCGAATCTCCCGAACCCCACTGAGCCGCTATCGCCGTCGCGATGGCGGTTCCTTGTGTTGGGCGTGAGCGCTGCGGCGATACCCCTCGCGGCCAAGGCCTTGCGATGTTTGCGATCGGCTTCATCGCTGTCGGAAGGTACAGCGCGGTGGCCCGGACGGGTCGCAATCCCGCCGCTCAAGCAAGATGGCGAAGCGGCGAGATTGGGCCACCGCCTGCCCACCGGCAATATTTCCCGACCGGCTTAGCCGCTCAAATTCTGCCGCTGGTAATGCTGCGTGCACTAAGGCAGGCCGTCGCCGGGAGAAGACGTTAGTCTGCGTCGTGCGCGCATCCCGCATGACGAACGCCGAGCCACAAGATTTCGTTCGGATCGATGAATGCAATTCGCACGCACTTGCCCGACAAATCCGGCCCGCCCTGACTTACGGTCTGATTAAATCCTGGCCCCCAAGATGGTCTCAGTGCGAAGAAGTGTCCTTCAATGCTGAAGACCTCGGTCTGCTGTCCGCTATGCGCATCAGGGCGGAACTCATCCACCACGCCTTCTACAACGGTGAAACGCCCTGCCGAATATTCGGCCTTGAGACGGTGCAACAGGTATGTAGCGAGGCTCGCACTACAGATCAGCAAGACGAGAGAGACCGCAGCAATTATCGCGCCCATTGCGCGAAGTCTGTCGCCGCGTGACAGCGTCGCAAACCCTATCCCGAGAGCGGCCAAGCTCGCGAAAGGAAATGTTACACCTAACCAATCAAACGATTGCTGAGAGATGTCGAATATTACTTCGTAGTTTGCGGCCATCCCTCTGACTCATCGCACTTTGAGGACGCTCACTAACATGAACCGGCTTTGTCTGCTTTGGGCCACGGCCCGCCCGGTCGCCATTTTCTTACGAGAGGCAAAGTCGATACAATCACGCCGCCGGTAATGCTGCATGAGCTAAGGCCGGCAGTCGCCGAAAGGAGACAAAGGCCTAAGTTCTGTTCAGGCTGTTGAGGATGCAAATGCGTACCGCCTTGGAGGGCCTATGACAGTTGAGAGTATCGAAACGATCCGCGCGCGGTTTGCCGATAGTATCTGTGCCGGTATAGAGCCTTTTCCGTATGCGGTACGAGACGCTTTCGCACTTGTGCCGCGTGAGAACTTTCTTGGTCCGGGGCCATGGCAGATTTTGACCCGGCAGGGGTACTGCGAAACGTCGGACGCTAACGCTGCTCAAGTGTATCTGAATGCTGCTATCGCGTTGGATCCCGACAAAGGCATCAACAATGGTGAACCCCAGCTTCATGCAAGAATGCTGGCAGCAGCGGCACCGAAAGCCGGTGAAACTGTTGTTCACGTTGGGGCCGGTGCTGGCTACTACACGGCGATACTAGCAGAGCTTGTCGGCGCCCGGGGCGTTGTAAAGGCCTACGAAATTGTGGAGTCAGTTGGGCTCATGGCCAAGTCTAATCTGGCCACTCGAAAGAATGTTGAAGTAGAAATTGTTTCTGGTACCGACGCCGTAACTGAGGCGGACGTCATCTATGTGTGCGCGGGTGCAACACGCCCAGCCACCGTGTGGCTGGATTCATTGCGGCCGGAAGGCCGGCTAGTTTTTCCGTTAACGCCCGAGAGCGGGTTTGGCGGTGTGCTTTGCCTCACCCGGAAATCTGGAGACCAACAAGTTTTGGACGCTCGGTTTGTATCGCCAACCATGTTCATCGCTTGCGAAGGCGCTCGAACCGTTTCGGAGGGCCTTGCGCTATCCTCGGCATTCCAAGAAAGAAGCATGATGGACGTTCGGTCTTTGCGGCGCAACGGCCCACCTGATGAGTCAAGTTGGTTCTCTTGGTCCGAAGAATTTTGGCTCTCCACCCAGGCTGCCTAAAAAGCACGAGGATTGTCTGGTATGCTTGAAAGATCGAAGCCTAAGCGGCCGCTTAGGGCCACGGCCCGCCCGGTCGCCATTTTCTTACGAAGGGCAAAGTCGATACAATCCCGTCGCCGGTAATGCTGCATGAGCTAAGGCCGGCCATCGCCGAATCTAGACGCTCAGAGATATCAGCCAGCAGGCCGGTTACTGCCCAGCCGCACACGGGAATCCGGCTGGGCGGATTTCATCAAGTGAGACTCCTCGTAGTCGAGCCATAAGCGCTACGCCGTGAGTGGGGCACGTTTTTTTATCGAGGCCGCGAGCTTCAATAGGACCGCGCCGCCCAGCAGAGTCAGCGCCGGGATAGCGAGCCAAGCCTTGTCTTCAAGTCGACCAAGATACGACACGGCAAAGATCACCGCGATCGTCAGCGCGCCCAATGTGTGCAGAAGCTTCCAATTCCGCGGGCCGAGCGTGCGCACGGACCAATCGTTTGAGGTGAGCGCCATCAAGGCGACGAACACGTAGCCAGCGCCGCCGCCATACACTGTCTTCGCACTGGGTTGCGATGCAAACACTAACACAGCAATCAGCAGCGCCGCCAAATGCACGAAATGAGCGGCGGCAAAGCCAAGGCCAAGCGCGCGGCGGCGGCGCAACATCACGCCGCGCCAGCCGCCCGGCCACAGCGTCGCCAATGCTGAGGCAGACCATGCCGCTACAAACCAAAGAAACGAGAACCGCGCCGTGTACCGCGCTGCTGCGCCTGCCGCATCCGCATTCCAGCCCGCGAACTCGGCGTAGCCATAAGACGCCACTCCCAGCGCGGCGAGCGTCGCGAGGACAATTACGGTTGACGTGGAAACCGAACGAGTACTTGTCATACTGCGAGTATGAACAACATACTCAGAGTATGACGTCAACCGGAAATCATGAACGCCTAGTGGCGGCTGCGCGTAACCTGTTTGCGGCGCGGGGCTATGCGGATGTGTCGGTCGACGAGATCGCCGCAGCGGCGGGACTGACGAAGGGCGCGGTCTATTATCAGTTCACCGACAAAACTGACCTCTTCCGCGCCGCCTGCGAAAGCGTGCTCGATGACATCATGGCCCACGTCGCCAAGGAAACGATGGACCATGTCGCGCATGCCACAGATGAGATCGTGACCGGCGCCGACATCCTGTTCGATGCCTATGAAAGCAAACACGCCCGCCGCCTGATGCTCATGGACGGTCCCGCCGTGCTAGGCCACACGCAATGGACGAACATGCAAGAAAAGCTGCGTGTCGGCCTGGGTGAGCACGCGCTGGGGCACGTCGCCGACGCTGGCCTGATCCCAAAGCACATGATCCCGATGCTGGCGCACCTGCTGTTCGGCGCCTTCACACAGGGCGCGTTGCAGATCGCAACCGCCGACAATCCCTCCCTCGCCAGCAAACAGGCACGCTCAGCTTACAAGCGTTTGGCGCAAGGACTCTTAGCTAAGCCGCCGCGCTGACGCGCTTGCATCCTATTTTTTCGGAGCGGCGTGGTCGGCTCAATCCGGCCATCGGCCGACGCGCTCGGATGCGGCTTGATCTCGCCGAGAGCGGACCTACGATTGGCGCTCGAAGGCAACGGTCCGATTTTCCGCGAATGGGGGCTGAATGACTTTCGCCCGCCATTCGGCGTCAAATCCAGGCAAGCGCTCGACCAGCCGAAGCATGTTTTCCCAGTTCGCCGCCTCTTCGTGGAAGAACCAGACTTCGCGACGGCTGTCCGCGTTCACGACAATCTCGCAGCAAACCAAATCCGTCGTGAGTTCGTCGCGCTTGAAGAACTCAACCTTCTCTATGGCGTCGAAGGCAATCGATGTTGGGTCCGGCTTCATGTGCCGAAACTAGCACTGGTCACGGATCGGGCGAAGGTCCGCTCCGGGCCACGGCCCGCCCGGTCGCCATTTTCTTACGAAGGGCAAAGTCGATACAATCACGCCGCCGGTAATGCTGCATGAGCTAAGGCCGGCAGTCGCCGGTTATTGTCATTGGTAAGCTCATGCACCTGCAAGCGCATAGGTGCTCTTCAGCCACCCCACGACCTCATCATCCACATCCTTGGAAGACGTCAGCCGCACGTCCTGATGCCAGCGGTTCTTTGACACCTGCTTCTGAGCGCGGACGCGAGAGCTCTTGATGGGCTTATCACTGCGTATCGTGAGATCGAGCCAAGCCTTCTTTGGGTGGGCGCCCGCGAACGCCGTTTCACGCACCAGGTGGATCCCGGTCTTCTTGGCGTCGGCCCTCACAGGGCCGATCTTGGCGAGGCTGGACACAACCTTGTCGTAGGTCGCGCGCACAGCGGGCTCTTTGTTGGCGAAGAGAACGTCAACGGCAGAATCCCGACGCACCGTTTCCTCCTGACGAGATGCCCCCAGCATACTTCGAATTTCGGGAAGCCCAACATCCACTTCGAGCGAACGTGAGCCGACCTGCCCTGTTTCGCGACCGGCTCAGTCGCTCAAATCCGGTCGTCGACAATGTTGCGTCCGCGAAGGCTCGATGTCGCCGATTGCGGACGCTGCGCTCTCAAGCCGGTTCCTTCATTCGCGCAACAGCGGCCGCCGCGATCCCCGTGAGGCCCGAAAGAAGTCCAACGGCAAACAGCATGGTTTGAAGCATCTCGTACGTCTCGCCGTAGACGCCGCTTTCGCGAAATGGCGCCTGACGGATCATGTACAACGCTACTAGCACCACGATTCCCGCGCCTATGGCGCCGGCGCTGTAAATCGTCAGATGGCGAGATGGCTCCGGCGGGGCGGGCTTGATCCACAGCAACAACCCGGCAGCAGCCAATGGAGCCGGTGAAAGCACGACCGCCAGTGATTGCCGCAAGAGCATGCCGTGATCCTCAACGGCGATGCGCCAGAAAATAACCTCAAGAACCATGCAGGCTGCAATCGCAAGGCAATGCCAAAGCAGGCTCGATCGGCCACCACCCGTCGTTCTGAGGGCGGCAATGAGCAGCGCGAAGGCCGCAAGCGTCTCGGCCACCGCAATCGCGAAAACGAGCGGAGCCGTGACACCGCCCCAAGGGATGTAACGCCAATCAACGCCCGACGAGGCGATCCAAATGGCCGCTGCGGAGAAGAATAGCGCGGCTAGAGGTCGTGACATGACATCCCGCGTAGATTAGGTGCCCGGAAAGTCCAGTGTCTGCATTGGGCCATCGTAAGTCGGCGGGCATATTTCCGCGACCGGCCTAGTCGATCTAATCCGGTCAGTGGCCTGGGCCCTGCCCGCGCGGCGCGCTTTCGCCGGAATCGGCCGTTGCCAGTCACGCGGTCCGAGTCTTTGCGCGATCTGTTTACTGGAGCGACATAGTGGGTGAGCATGCCCCAGACGAGTACGCTGCTTCTGGTTTTACTAACGCTTCTCGCCGTCCTTGGTGCGGGCTTCATCGTTCTTGCGCACATCGGCGACGCGTCCGTTGTTGCGAGTACCGGTGGCGTCTATGGCGCACTCGAGACCGCCGGCGCGCAATACAATGTCTCGTTGCGCAATGACCTTTACACGGTCGTTCTCCGTCTCAAAGGGCCGTGGGTCACAGCCCAACTGGGTGGCGTCATTGTTCTATTCGTCGCGCTGGTCGCACTGGTGACAACATGGCGCAAACTCAAATGGCGATGCGACTATCGACGACCGCCGTCTAGGTCGATGTGCTACGAAGGGCGGTGTCGATACAATCCTGCCATCGGCAACTTTGCACACGCGAAGGCGCGCGCTCGCCGAGGCGGTCGCTCGTGGCGCCTAAGTTCCGCGCATCGGCATGGGAATGGTTTCGAGGAGCGCGCCATCGACTTCAAGCGCAAGCGGGGCGCCGCTGTCGGCGCTTCGCCAGATCCAGCCCTGGCCATCAAAACCGACGCGCGCTCTCACAGCTTCAGCGCCGGCCAGGGGAACATCCCAGACTTCGCCGCCCGTTTCGACTCGGGCTTGATAGGTGGTGCTATCACCCATCTCCTCTTTGGACACGCGGATGTCTGCCGGCTCGCGCCGGCCGCCGGCAAGGACAGCACGGCGCCTCTGGACATGCAGATAATTGGCGGCAGCCACCCAGAGCAGCAGCGCGGCCATGGCCAACACACTCACTCTGATCAACATCGGCGGCGGCGCGCCCGCTTCGTCACGCACCCAAATCGCCAGCGCTGCAAGCAGAAGCGCGACACCCAGTGAAAGCAAAGCGCGGCTCATGCTCGTACTCCCGTTTCAGGATGACAATGGCGCGGTTCAGTCCAAGGCGCCATCGGTGCGTGGGCGGCAGTTTTCCACCACGGCCGGCTTCTCGCAGTTTTACGAAATGACCGGCGCCCTCCAATCGTGCCGTGAATCACATTGGCTGCGCAGCGGCGCGGCGAAATCGCCGACCGCGGGGAAGCTGCTAACGTCTGGCGAATGAGCGGAAGCGGCCATCCGACACGACGCGCGCGACTTTCAAATCCTCTAGGTCACTCGATGGTTTGCTCGGGCGCATTGGGCGGAAGCCGCCTCTAACCAGAGATCGGGAGTTTTCCATGCGCAAAGTGATCGTTCGATACAGACTGAAAGCTGATCGCGTCGATGAACATCTCGCGCTCGTGCGCGCCGTGTTTGAGGAATTGGCGCACACACGGCCGCGCGATATCCGCTACGCGGCACTTCGCGCCAAGGATGGCGGCAGCTTCACCCACATCGCTTCTTTCGACACCGAGGCCAATCCGCTGAGCGCGCTCGCATCATTCCAGGCGTTTCAGCGCGGCATTGCTGATCGTTGCGAACAAGCCCCTGAGAGGTGGATGTCGACCTCGTCGGCGACTACAATTTCTATGGCTGAACGCGAATCGCGCTCGGAGAGGGCTGCTGGCGCTCATCGCCATTTCCCTCGGCGCCGCTGTCAATGGCGGCCGCCAAGCGGAGCGATCATGTCCTGGCTGTTCCAGCGCCCGCGTCTCTCAATGATCTTCTTCGTCTAGGCGCGCAAAGGAGCGGGCAATCAGGTCCTTGAGTGCGAGCTCATCGACATCGGCGAGCTTGTTGATGTAGAGGCAGCCTTTGCCAGCCTTGTGTTTGCCAAGTTTCTTCGCCAGCGACGCGTGGCCGTTGTCACCCAGCGAGAGTTAGAGGACGAGCGCGCTCTTGCGCGGCGAAAAGCTCACCCTTCGGCATGTCGCCTTCGCGGCCGGACTCGTATTTGTAGCGATGGGCGCCAAAGCCAACTATCGCCGAGCCCCACATTGCGGGTTTCTCTCCCGTGATCTCTTGCATCCATTTTGCGAGCCTTTCGCGTCGGCTCGAGGCGCAGCGTCGTCAAAGTCCGCAAGAAAGCTCGCGACGCTGATCTCGTTCTTTGTAGTCTTGTTTGTGTCTTTTGTCACGGCAACTCGTTCCCTGAGGTGGCGTCACATCAAGCCAGTTAGGTCTGTTGCAACGTGCGCGACCATGAGCATCAAGACATCGCGCCGCCACAGATAGAGCAGAGTCAAGACCGCGCCCGAAGCCAGCGTCGTCAGCGCCGGTCCCGGCCCCCAGAGCGGCAAGTGGGCGAAGGCGAATGCGCATAGCGAAACAGCGCCCGCAATCCAGACGTTGCCCGTGATGCGTTCAAGGCGCTCAATGACGTAGCCTCGATAGAGCCATTCCTCTCCCCCGGCGACGACGATGATCGCCAACGCCAGATACCATCGCGGCAGCGTTTCAAGTATTTGGCGGCCAGCATCAAATGAGCCGAGGTTCAGTGCGTCGAGTGCGGCATAGGCGGTCGGCCCGAAAACAAAGACGAAGAACGCAACGATTGGCGCAGCCCAAATAAGCGAACGCCAACTCGACCGCCTGAAACCAAGGTCCTTCAAAAGCAAGCGCTCCCGCTTTGTGCCGATCGCCACGATCGCCACAAGCATGAGAACAAAGAGCAAGAGCGAGAAAGCTCTCGGGGCTAAGGTTTCCGGGCTGGTTGCGATCTGGTTGGAGAACATCGCCACAAGGAGGGGCCCGGCCATCGCCAGAAACAACGCGACCAGCGTCCACGCAGTGGGCGCGCCATTGGCAGGACCGGCTTGGGTCACGGCACGACCGTCCTCATGGCCGCAACCCCGTCGCGTGCAACTCCGCACGCAGGCCACGCCGCGTCGTCGCGGCGACTGTCACGATCCCGGTTTCAGAACTGGCATCATAGGCGCACGCGCCCGTGTGCCAAGTGCGGTCGCCGCGCGCGGTTTGGCGCGCCACAATGACCGGCGCCCCATCGGAGCTGCGGCGCAGGCGCGGCGGATCGAGACTTTCAAGCGCAAGCGCGACACAGCCCTGTCCGAAGGGGCCGCGCCCCGTCTGCGGCGTCGCAATAAAGAGCAAGCCGCCATTGCGCCCGCGCACGATCACGGCAGACACCAATCGCTCGCTTCCCAAGGCTTGCGCAAGCGCGCGATCCGCGAGCACGCCGTCATAGCGCCAACGCCATTGGCTCGGCGCACCGTTCTGCTGAGCGCTGATCACGATCATGCGCGAACGTTGCTGGTCAATGTTGCGCCCGCGAAACACCAAACACTCGGGGATGACGTAGACACGGCCCCCTCGTGCGGCGATGGCTGGATTGTTCCACATCGCGCAATCGGCAAGTTCGGGGGCAAGCGCATTCAGATCGACATGGCCCCCGTACGCCGCAGCCGTCGTGCGAACGCCAAGCGCTACGTCTTCAGCGCTGGCTAAAGCCGCGGGCGTCGGCCCTTGCGCTTTGGCCACCCGCATCACCCAGCCGCTCGCATAGCGAGGCCGATAAGCGGTGACGGGCTCCAGAAAATACGACAGGCGAACGCTGTACCAGGTGACGCCGGTTGCATCGCGCGTAGCTGCAAGGCTGGGCGTCTCCGAGCCGAAATAGCTTGCCGGCCCCTGCCCTTCAGGATCTGCGACCAAGTCGGAGCTCCATAGCGTCCCGCTCAATCGCCACGTCGCGCCGCGATCATCGCTGACAGCCAGATGAGTTGATGTGTGCGGCACACCGACTGGGCGCCCATTTGCGCCGCGCGCGGGGCGGCCCCGCAGGAACGTATAGGCCATCCAGATTCGCTCCGGATGGGTGAGATCGGCGACGAGAGCGGGATCAGCGTGTCCCGAGAAGCTTGGTGTTGTCGACACTGGGTCGCCAATGATGCTGATCCGCGCACAACGCGATGCGTCGCGCTCGCATTCGATAGCGCGCTGCGGCGCGTCCTGCGCCAAGGCGACGCTAAACAACAGCGTGAAGCCAAGGCAAACGCCCATCAAGATGCGACGCACAAGCATGCGCTGCTCCTTCCAATGTTCACGCCTGATGCGCCTGCCAATGCGACCAGATGCGGTCGTTGACGCCCTGGTCGCGCGCCCAGATGTGGCCAAGGCGCGGCACTTCTTCGAACTGCGTTGGATGGCTCATCCGCTCGAACATGCCTGCCAACCATCGCCCGTCGCGTACATTGATGATCGGATCAGCTGCGCCATGGGCGATATAGACGGGAAACTTCCGCGCGGTCTGAAAACCCACGCCCAACACGCCCGCCGAACCGGAGTGTACGGCCAGACCCGCTAGGTATTGTGACCGGCGCGAAGCCACGACGACGGCGAAGTATCCGCCGTTCGACATGCCGAGAAGATAGAGGCGGCGAGGATCGGTGCTGAACCGTGTTTGAATGTCCTGGACGAGAGCGTCCAGAAGGGTCAGTTCCGTGTTGAGTTCAGCGCCAAACGACAACGGCCAGTGATTGCGCAGCGACGCTGGATAGATCAGCACGGAGCCAGTGCGCCGCGCCATATCGTCGAGACCGGAATAGAGCGGCATCAGCGAGATCGAATCCACGCCCATGCCGTGGAGCGCGATCATCAAGGGCGCGCCAGCGCCCGCCGAAGCTGGCGTCACCAGGCGATAACGTCTGCGTTGACCGCCCGCCATGATCGATTGATTGGGGCGCACGTCGTTTTGCGGGCGGGCGCCAGTTTGCGCGTAGGCTGACAATCCCGCTCCGCACGCGGCGCCAGCGCCGGCCAAGAACAAGCGACGGTCCATGGCATTCCCCTTAAGGAATTCGCCCTCAGTCTTATTTTAACGTCCCTTAAAATACAATGTCAAGCTGAGCCTGGCGCGTCGCGGCGCGCGTGGCGATAATCGAAGTAAGAAAGAATCGCAGGGATCGTGATAGACGCAAAAACAGCAATGACGATCGGCGTCACACCCAAACCAAACGCCCCCGCCAAACACGAGGTGATGCCGTTCACGGCCAGCAGCCATCCGGCGCGGCGCTGCGCGCGAAACCAAACACCGTCGTCCACGAGCGTCCATGGCGTGCGGACGCCAACAAAAAAGTTGCGCTGAAATTTCGGCAGCAGATTGCCAGCCCAGATGAAATAGAATCCCCAAACGAAAAACACGACCCGATTGATGGCGTCCGTGTACCCTAGGCCTTGTAGAACGAGCGTAATGCAGAACGCCAAGAGCGCCAGGTGAACTGCCAATTGCAGCCACCGATACGGGCCCAAGAACCCGTCCATGCGAAAGCCTTCTGGGGAAATCCTCGGCAGCGCCTGTAACACGATAAACAGAAGCGCCGAGAAGGCGGGTCCGACATAAGGCCCGAAGGGCTTCGCGACGTAGCGGTCAGCCGAGCCATCCACCCGCCAATGAACCGGGACCTGCTGCGGCATCACATTGTAGAGCGCCGCAACCACCCCAAAGGTGACGACAACCAAGGCGGCGTTTACGATGTCGAGTTTGGTGACGCGCATGCAAGTGCTCACTTTCTGGCTTTTTTGACGCGGAAGAGCTCGGCCAACATCATGGCCGCGTCTTCAAACACCGTGAGATTGAGTGAATAAATGATCTGCTGGCCGTCGCGCTTCGCGCGCACGAGGTCGGCCGCCTTCAGCACATTGAAGTGGTGCGACATGGCGCCGTTGGTCACATCGAACTCTTGGGCAAGCTCGCCTGCGTTTTTCGGCCCGGCCTTGAGCAGTCGAAGAATCTCGCGCCGCGTCGGATCGGCGATGGCCTTAAAGAGTGTATCTGAGGGCGACGCTGGCATTTTAATGCTTATAAAAGCATCCAACATTCGGCTCAAGACAGATACCACGCAACTTGCATGTCATCCGCTCGCGACATGCGAGTCCAAGTCTCGCCGAGCTGAGCCCAAGCGAATTGGCGATCACTGAAACAGATGAAAGCGCCATCGCGCCGCCGACACCGGCCCCGGCGAAAATCTGGAAATAATTCTGTGCTGGATGTGGGCAAGCGTTTCTGCGCCGTCCCAGCTCGGCACATGCGCGCGCGATATACCGTCTGCCCTAACGAACACATGATAGTGGAACCGACCACTCGGCGCGCTTGACCTCGCTTGCAGCGCCCTGGCTCTACCCCCGCGTCATGCCGCGCACGAGCGTGCGAAACGCTTCGTCGATGAAAGCGCTCCTGCCCCGCGCCGCTTTGTCGACACCAAGCTCGGCGTGCTCGACGACAAGGTGCGCCAGGCCGTGCGCGAGCGCCCAGGCGGCGGCGACGGCGGCGGCCTTCTCCCGCGCCGATCGTTTGGGGCCGATGTGCGCCTCGACCGCCGCGCGCAATTCCCCCAACGCAGCGTCTCGCGCGCGCTCTAGGTCAGGATTGCGGCCGACTTCGCCTACAAACGTCGCGCTGCAAAGAGCAAACAGACGCGGCGCTTCGCGCGCTGCTTTCACGTAGGCCGCGCCCAGTGCGACTAGCCGATCCTCCGCCGACGCGTGTTTGCGCGCTTCGGCTCGCATGGTTTGCCCAAGTCGCTCGAACGCAGCTGTCGCGATGGCGGCGAGCAAGCCATCCTTGTCGCCGAAATGATGATAAGGCGCCTGGCGGGAGACGCCCGTCGCCTCCGCGACCGCGCGCAAGGTGAGGCTGTCGGCCCCCCCCTGCTCGATCAGCAACGCCCCTGCCGTCACCAGCGCGTCGCGCAAATCGCCGTGGTGATAGGCGCGCTTTGCGTCGCGGCGCTGCGAACGACCTGGCGCGGCCTTCACCGCTGGGCCCCTTTCCGCGCCGTAACGCTTTCTGCGGCCAACTGCTTTCGCACGAGCAAGTAGCCTCGCAGCGCCAGACCTGCCGCCAACATTAGTAACGCCGCCGCCATGCCGTAGCCGCGCACACCCACCGCGCCCCCGAGTTTTTGCAGACCGATTGCGTATGACGCCGCGAAGAAGAACCACAGATAGTGGATGCCGAATCCGTGAAGCTGCTTCCAACGCGGTCCCAGCGCGCGGACGCTGGCATTGTTCGATGTCGCCGCCATCACATAGAGCACAACGATGCCGAGTCCGCCTGTGTAGAAACGCAGCTGATCGTCGAATACCTTCTCCTCCGACACCGAGAAGAACCAGACTAAGAAAAGGAAGTGCACGCTCATCGCGAGGGCGACGCACAGGCCAAGCGTCCTGCGCACCCGCAAAAGCGTGCGGACGCCAATTAGATCGCGCAGCGGGCGCGCGAAATAGACGGCGATGAAATAGGCGAAGCCGACAGTCGCCGTCGCGCGCACGCCGGTGCGGATGTCATCGACCGTTGCGCCGTGCATGGTCAGCAGCAGAAACGCGGCGATGGCCGCTGGCACGCTCAAATACAGCGCAATTTTTGTCCTATCCAACATCACGGCCGCTAAAATGCGTTGAGATGTTGACTTTGTCAAGATCGCGCCGAGCAAGACCGCTGCCGAAGAATTCCCCCAATGCCGCGCTATCAGAGGGCCTATGATATGAAGCGGTGTTGTACTATGGGCCCGAGCCTGAACTACTGATGGAGCTTCTGATGGTCATTACCACAAGCTTGTACGCGGCCCTGCTTGCGCTGGTCGCCATATTCCTGGGCGGCGCGGTCGGCGGCCTGCGCGGCAGGAAGAAGATAGCGCTCGGCGACGGCGGCGACGAGGAGATGATCGTCGCCAACCGGCGGCACATGAATTTCGTCGAGAACGTGCCGCTGGCGCTCATTCTCCTCGCGCTCATCGAGATCAATGGCGCGCCGGCGGCCTGGATCCACTATATGGGCGCGCCGCTCCTGGTGGCGCGTGTTGTGCATCCGTTTGGCCTGAGCACCACGACCGTGGCCAATCCTGCGCGCATTTTCGGCGCGGCCGTCACCGCCCTGGTGATGCTGGCGGCCGCCATCGCGCTGCTATGGCAAGTGTTCGGCACGCGCTGAGCTGACGCGAACCGAACGCCGGGTCATCGGGGAAATCGACCCGGCGTTCGCCGCCCTACCGCCCTGTGAACGCAGCGCGGTCACCCCAAGCGCGAGTGGCGTCCAAGAATTGACCCGCTCGTTACGGTGAGTCGGCGCCGCGCGCAACTGACAAAAAAAAGCGAAATTCACAAGCTTGCAGTGCATTTCTGAAAGCACATCTGCTGCCTCTGTCCGGCATGCTCGGCGCAGATCAGCTTCGACGCCTGTGCGGCCTTGCTTTCGACAATCCCGAACGTGCCATCTTGATGCGCCACCGCGCAGACGCGCCGCCGCGCCCCTCCACAAGTCGAACCTCCGTCGCCACAAGGTTACGGCTGGCGGGGACGCTCCAGATCTGCCGGTTCCGCTTCATTAGCGCGTGGGATCCATCTTGGCGAACCGGCGCCCAGCTGTAGCCGTAGTGGACGCTGACTTTCCGCTTCGTCTCCAATCAGAGATGCGCCGATGTAGAATCGGTGACCGGCAAACGAGACGTGATCATTGATCTCCTGGTAGAGAACACTCTCCCCCATCCAGTCAGGCACAATGGAAATCGCACCCGGCGCGGTCAGCCGCAGAAGCCGTCCCGACGCGATCTCCATGCGATAAATATCGTGAGCGGTGTTTGCCCCAGGTCGGTCGGGGAAGTTCGGCGCGACGTCGGAGTTCACGACACTGAACACCAAGGCAGTGTTGTCGGGAGAAAACTCGGGGTCGTGCGCGCTCGCGACCCCGCTCATGCCCGCGCGATACGCAAGACGTGGAGCGAGACCATTACTCCCCGCTACCCAGATTTCATTGTGCTCAGCATCCAATGACTGCGAGACGAACGCGAGCATCGATCCGTCCTCGGAAACCGAGACATCGGCCTCTCCACGGTCCGCCGTCGCTAGCACGCGCTCCGGCGCGCCGCCGGGGCGAACGCGATAGATATCATTAGCCCCGGCGTTGGCGCGGTGTTGCTCTGGCGTAACGGGGCGTGGATAAGGGTTGGCCTCCTTGGCGGCGAAGTAGATGAAGCCGTCCGGCGACCAGTCCACGCCGCCATTTCCTGCACTCGCAAAATCGTGGCGCAGCGGTATCTCGACCTGGTTCAACATATCATAGAGCCATAGGCGCGAGTGGCCGCCAGGTTCATTGCGCGGGTTGGGCAATTGTTCGTTGGCGACGATATAGCGCCGGTCAAATGAAACAGCCACGTGCTCCAAATTGCGACCGAGACCATGCGTGATCTGTTGCACTTCGGCGCCATCGGCGCTCATCACGAATAGATCTCCGCCCTTGTGAAACACAATCGCCGCGTTCGCCGGGATTGCCTGAAGGTTGAGGGAGCGAGGCGAAGTTTCGACAGGGCCTTCACCAGCGCAGCTCAGCAGAAACAGCGTGAGGACCAATTGCATGCCCGTGTTCATGACGCATAGCTCCGCGACCCGACATTGCCTCTCGAAGCACGGATGCGTCTGGTCGCCCCGTTGGATGCGGGACTGGAAAAGTGTTTCGCTTAGAGGAATCGCGAACCGGACCGGGCTGGATTCGCCAGGCCGCAATCAACCGATGCCCAAGTCGCCACATTCTTACGATGGCGGGGTCGCTCAAGCCCTGCCGCCGGTAATGCTGCGAGCGCTACGGCGCGCGATCGCCGGTTGCAGCCGGACGTCGCTTGGTCATGTTCGGGCGGCGCATGCGATGAGGTCATGCTTGGCCGAAACCGGGGCGGAACACGCGCGTATCTTGGAGGGGGAACTGGGACTAAGCTGAAGTCCCTGGAGCCCAACATGCCACAACCGCCGCCACGCACGGCCTTCGTCTTTGCCGGCGGCGGCAGCCTCGGCGCGATACAAGTTGGCGCGCTGCGTGAGATCGTGGCCACGGGCGAACGGCCGGACTTTGTGGTTGGCGCTTCGGTGGGGGCGCTCAACGCCTGTTTCTATGCCGCGCGTCCAGATGCCGAAGGCGTCCAGGCGCTCGAGGCGATCTGGCGCGGCCTCAAGCGCAATGATGTGTTCCCACTTACGCTGCGCGGAGCGATGGGCTGGTTTCGCGGTGGCGGCAGCTTGTTTGAATCGCTCGCCTTGCGCGGCCTGATCGAGCGACATTTGCCGCTGCGGGACCTGGAAGACGCCGCGATCCCGGTTCACGTCGTCGCCACCAATCTGAGCGGCGCGCCGGTGTGCCTGTCGCGCGGCGGCGCCGCGGACGCGGTGTTGGCGAGCGCGGCGATCCCGATCGCCTTTCCTTCGGTGCGCATTGGCGATGATCATCTGATGGACGGCGCCATTGCCGGCAACACGCCCATCCTCACCGCCGCTGAACTCGGCGCCACGCGCATCATCGTGTTGCAAACCGGCTATGCGTGTTCGATTGATGGCCCGCCCAATGGCGCGGTCGCGCGCGGCATGCATGCGCTGACATTGCTGATCGCCAATCAGATGGAACGCGATTTGCGGCTGCTGGAAGGCAAGGTCGAAGTGCATGTGGCGCCGCATCTCTGCCCACTTGATGTTTCCCCGTTCAATTTCGACCATTCAGCCGCCTTGATCGAGCGCGCGGCGCGCCATACGCGCGCCTGGCTCGATACGGGCGGCCTGTCGCGTTCAGATTCATCCACCGTCTTCGATCACGATCATGCCGCCATGATGATGGCGGCGCCGGCGGCGGGCGGCTATGACCTCGTCAGCTATTTTGCTGATGGCGGCGAGCCGCGCTTGGGCGCGCCGGAGTTCAAAGTTGAACACGAGGGCCGCCTCTATTCCTTCGCCGACGCCGCCAATCGCGATCGCTTCACCGCCGGCCCGGAGCGCTATCTGCCGCAATATGGCGCATACTGCGCATACGCCATGGCGCGCGGTTCACGGGTGAAGGGCAGTCCGCGTTTTTATCGTATTGTAGACGGCCGGCTCTATTTCAACGTGAATGCGAGCGTGCACGCAAAATGGGAACGTGACGCCGCTGACCAGATTCGCCGGGCTGATGCGAATTGGCGCGTCGCGCAAGACAAGCGAGAGACTTAGCAAGCATGGAAAGCCTCAAGATCAATTTCGCCGGCGCCGAGGGCGAGACTTTGGCCGCGCGGCTGGAGACGCCAGGGCCAAACCCCGCAGCTTACGCGCTGTTCGCGCATTGCTTCACCTGCGGCAAGGATTCCTCCGCCACCGTGCGCATTGCGCGCGCTTTGGCGGTGCGCAACATTGCGGTGTTGCGGTTCGATTTCACCGGGCTCGGGCAAAGCGAAGGTGACTTCGCTAACACCAATTTCTCCTCCAACGTCGCCGACTTGGCTGCGGCCGCGCGGCACTTGCGAGAACACTTTGCCGCGCCGCAGCTCCTGATCGGGCACAGCCTGGGCGGCGCCGCGGTGATTGCGACGGCCCACCTCATCTCCGAGGCCCGCGCCGTCGTCACGATCGGCGCGCCAAGCGACGCCTCCCACGTTGTGCACAACCTTGCCGCTCATGCCGATGAAATCGAAGCCGCAGGTCAAGCTGAAGTCTCCCTGGCCGGGCGGCGCTTCACGATCAAGCGGCAATTCATCGAGGACCTTCAAGATCAAAATCAGCAAGAGCGCGTCACGCAACTGAAGCGCGCTTTGCTTGTGTTGCATGCGCCCACCGACGACATTGTCGGCATCGAAAACGCCGCGCGGATTTTCCAGGCTGCGAAACACCCCAAGAGCTTCATGTCGCTGCACGAGGCTGACCATTTACTGACACGCGCCCGCGATGCCGAGTACGCCGCCAGCATGATCGCGGCCTGGTCGGCGCGTTATGTCGGCGCTGATGCTTGAATTGAGCACGCTCCTCGCCGCCGCCTTGGCTTTCTGTGTTGGGGTCGCGCTGCAACGCGGGAGCATCTGCGCCGTCGTGGCCGTGCGCGATGTCGTGGACGAAAGGCGCTGGGCGCGATTTCTGGCCCTGCTCGAGAGCGCCGCCTGGGCTTTGCTCGGGCTGCTTTGCGCCGATGCGCTCGGGATCATGCCGATCAGCGCGTGGAAGTGGAGCAATTCTCTGCCCGCCGCCATAGCCGGCGGCATCCTCTTTGGCGTCGGCGCCTTAACCAACGGGGCTTGCGCTTTCGGTTCGATCAACCGCCTTGCATCCGGTGAGACCTCTTTTTTGGCGCTGATCGCCGGCATCGTCGCGGGCAGCGTGGCCGCCAACCGGGTCGGCCTGAACGGCGCGATGCTCGCGCCCGCACCTTTGGCGATGAGCGGATGGATATTGGCTGCGCTCATTGCGGTCCTCGCCGCGTTCGTGCTGTGGCGCATCATCGGCGCATGGAAAAGCACGCCGACGCTGGAGCGCGCGATCGCGAAACTCGCGGCGCCGGATTGGCCGCCGGCGCTGGCGATGTTCGCCGTCTCGTTCGCGAATTTGGGCCTGGTGCTGCTGGTGGCCAATTGGCCTTACACCACCTTGCTCGTCGATCTCGCTTTGGGTCGCGACGAAAACAACGCGTTGCGCATCGTGTTGGCGCTTGTGTTGCTTGCGGGCGGCATCATCGGCGCGGCAACCGCCGGGCGCTTCAAATGGCGTGGCGCTTCCACGAAGGAGCTTCTCAAGCGCGCAAGCGCTGGCGCAATTATGGGCTTTGGCGCGGTCATGATCCCGGGCGGCAATGATGCGCTCGTGCTCTTGGGCCTGCCCTTGCTGCAGCCCACTGCTTTCGCCGCGTATGCGGCGATGGTTGCGACCATCGCGTTCGGGTTCATCGCGCGCCGGGCTATGCGCGCGCGTTGAGATCGCGGTGCGCCGCCACGCCGCGTTGACTCATAACCCATATGCGCGCCTACTTTTTCGATGGCGCTTTCTGGGCAAGTTCTGCTCCTGTGGCTCGCGGCGGCGCTCGCGTTTGTAACCTTTGCCGTGCATACGTTCGTCGGCGGCGTCTTTGTAGCGCGGCCTTTGCTGGCCGACACCCGACTGCCAAAGGCGTCGAAATGGCTCAATTATTATTGCTGGCACATCACCACTGTCATGATCCTCGCTCTCGCCGGCGCTTTCGCTCATAGCGCCGCCAACCCGGACCGTCTCGAATTGGCGATCTTCGCCACTCTGCTGACGGCCGCTGTGTCTGCGCTCAGCGCGGCGGTCGCACTCAAGGGCGGCATACATCCGCTGCGCTTTCCCTCGACCTCTTTGTTTGCGGCGACCGCGGCGCTCGGCGGCGCGGGATTGTTGCTTGGCTGAAAGATGCCTGGGCGAGCGCCCATGTGAGGATGAAGATCATGACTGAGACCTTCATCGCCCCGGGCCTGCGCACGCCGTTCGTCAAGGCCGGCGCATCGTTTGCGGACAAGAACGCCATCGAACTCTCAACACCTGTTGTCCAAGCCATGGCGGCGCGGGCGCGCCCGGACTTTCTGGTCTGGGGGCAAGTCATCCCCGACCCAAGCCTCTCCAACTTGGCGCGTGAACTGCAGCTTGAAGCGGGGCTCGATCCCTCAATCCCGGCGTTCTCCACCGTGCTCGCCTGTTCGACCAGCATGGCTGGCGCCATCCAGGCGGCCGGCATGCTCGGCCGCGGCGGCGCACATTTGGCGCTGGTCGGCGGCGTTGAAACCATGAGTCGCGTGCCGATTGCACTGCATGCGCATGTTGCGCAGCGCATCGCCGGGCTCGCTCAGAAGGACCCCGCCGCGGCGCTGGCGGCGATCACTTCGCTGTCACCCACCGATTTTAATCTGCCGATCAAGGGCTGGGCTAACCGCATCAGCGGGCGCTCGATGGGCGAGCACACCGAAGACACCGCCAAGCGCTTTGCAATCGCGCGCGCCGATCAGGACCGCATCGCCTTCCTGAGCCATCAGCGCGCCGTGGCAGGCCAGGCTGCGGGCTTTTTCGATGATCTCGTCATTGCCGTTGCCGGGATTGAGCGCGATGCGCTCCCGCGCCGAGATTCGACAGTGGAAAAGCTCGCAAGCCTCGCGCCCGTGTTCGATCGCTCCGGCGCGGGTACGCTCACGGCGGGCAATTCGTCCCCGCTGACAGATGGCGCGGCGAGCCTGTGGGTCGCCGACCGCGAAGGGTTGAAACGCCTGGGCGATCCGCCTGCGGTGCAAATCGTGGATTGGCAACTTGCGGCGATGGATTGGAAAGAGGAAGGAATCCTAATGGCGCCCGCGCGCGCCATTCCGCAAGTGCTGGCGCGCAACGGCCTTGCCTTCGCAGACATCGCGCTTTGGGAAATCCATGAAGCCTTCGCCGCGCAAGTGCTCGCCAATATCAAGGCCATCAGCGATCCGATCTATCGGCGTGAAAAAGCAAAGGTCGAGGCCGATCTCGGCGCCTTTCCCTTCGAACGCCTTAACCCCAATGGCGGGTCGCTGGCGATCGGCCATCCCTTCGCGGCCACCGGCGCGCGCATTCTGGGTCAGGCCGCCAAGGAACTCGCCGCATTGGCGCCCGGGAGCCGCGCAATCGTGTCCATCTGCGCCGATGGCGGTCAAGGCAGCGTCATGCTGCTGCAGCGGCCTTAGCGCGGTGCTGCGCCTTGCGCGCGCAAATAGGCGATGATGTCGGCGCGTTCGGCGGGTACGGGCACGCTGAGACCCATGCGCGTGCCCGGCACCAGGCGCGGCGGGCCCGAAAGCCAGCGATTGAGATTGGCTTCGGTCCAGACAAGTCCGGAGCGCGCCAAGGCGGGTGAATAATTGAACCCAGGCACGGCGCCCGCGCGCCGGCCCACGACGCCCCGATGCAGCGGGCCGATGCGGTTGACATCGAGTGCATGGCAGCTGGTGCAGCGCCGCTCATAAAGCGCTGCACCACGGGCCGCATCACCGACTGCTGAGGCCGTTGCGGTCTGCGCTTGTGCGCTCCCACCGGCGAAAGCGAACAAACACGCGATCATAGCCGCCTTGGTCAAACTGAGCTGCGTCCACGACATGCCCGCACTCCTCATCCGAACATCATGCCGGCAACGGGGATTTCCTGTTGCAGCGCATTCGCCAACACGGCGACATGATACGCCTCATCGGCGGCCAAGCGCGCGACCAAGTTTTCCATATCGGCATTGTGGAGCGGAGGGACGAGGCCGAGATAGGCGTTCGTCGCGCCGCGTTCGAGCCGCAACGCCAGTTGCAGCACGTCCGCTTGAGTGCGCAGCGAGGCCGCGCCAATGGCGGTTGCGTATTCGGCGTTGGTTTGCGCCGCGACGGGTGTTCCGCCCAATCTGCGCACGCCGGCGATGAGTTCATCGCGATGCTGATTGTGGTGACCTTGGAAGCGGATGCCGACTTGCAAAACCGGCGGCGCCAACAGTCCACTCTCAGCCGCGATTTGGTAGGCGGCGATGCCCTCATGCTCAAGCGCGATCGCCGCGTTCAGTAGTTCGGCGTCCTGCGCGGCATGGCTCATGCGCCGCCCCTGCGCGCTAGCGGGCGTGGCCGTGTTCGCGAGCGCCAAGAGGCCGCCAAGCGAAAGCATGGCGCCGCCGAGCAGTTTGCGCCGTTGCGGCATGAGGGGAGAAGTGGGCATGGCGATGTCTCCTGGCAAATTCCGATTTGCCTAGCGATCAGTTTGAGCTGCTTTCAAGGGCGGGCCGCGCGTCCGGGACGATGCGCACAGTCTTTGGGACGCGCGGCGTAGCTGAACTCACGCTTGATAGTATTTTTCCGAGGTGATCTTGCCGTCGCGCCAGCCGCGGACCAACACTTCGTTCCAAACAATCGCTTTGCCGTCGCCGCCGGTCATCTTGAAGGTCCATTCGCTCATGGAAGTGTTGTCGCCGACCGCTTGCCGGTGCAGCGTCGCGCCGTCAAAGCTCTTGAGGCCGGCGAAGAATTTCTCCAGATGCGCGCGTTCGTCCGCTCTCGATGACCGCTTCGAGCCGTCGGGCTCGGTGAACACGCAATCGGCGGCGTAGAATTGATCGATCGACTCGATGATCTTGCCTTGCTTGGTCAGCGCATTGGAGGCGGTTTCGCGCTCCGCGATTGAGTTTGTCATGGGGAATATCTTTCGAGCTGGGCGCGGACCGGCGAAACCGCCATCCCTAGTCGCCTCTCGCCTTCAAATGCGCGCGCTGGGGCGCCTCTGCAATCGCGGCGCGCCGATGCAGGACGGCAAGCGGAGTCTTTGGGACGAATCGTGGGCTGGGCGCCTAAACGCGTTTAAATTCCGTCGGCGGCGCGCCGAATTTGGCGGCGAACGCGCGTGAAAACGCACCCGAAGACTGATAGCCAATCTGCGCGGCGACTTCTTGCACGCTGATGCGCGGCTGCGAGAGCAGATACATTGCCCGCTGCAGGCGCCAGTCGGCGAGATAGCTCATCGGGCCCTGCCCCATCAGTTCGCTGAAACGCTCCGCAAAGCGGCTGCGCGACATGCCCACCGCTTCGGCCAGGCTTTCGACCGTCCAATCCTTGGAAAACTCGCCGTGCAACAGCGCCAGCGCGCGCCCGACGTGAACATCGGTGATCGCCGCCATGATCTGTGTGAGTTCCGGGCTTTGATTCACGCTGGCGCGTATGGCCTCAACAATGAGCAACTCAGACAGCTTGGTGACAGCCGCTTGCGCCCCCACGCCGTCGGAAAAAACCCGCTGTTCCAGCAGCCGCAGTGTCCCATCAAGAAAGGGATGATGCGGGCGGTCGGCGCTGGTCAGCACGACAAGCTCCGGCAGCGCCCGGATGAGCGGGTGATCGGCCCCGTCGGCAAAGCCGAAATGGCCGCAGACCATGCGCGTCGCAGCTTCGGGGTCTCCCTTGCCCAGAATGAAAACGCCGTCGCCCGAATAACCGGATTCTTCCATGACGCGTTCGAGCGCACTCGGCGTGCGATCGTCCCGGTCGCTCAAAATGTGCGATCGGCCGTGCGGAATGAGCGCCAGATCGCCGGCCTCAAGTTCAACTGCGCGCCCGGACGCCAGCTTCACATGGCAGCGCCCTTGGATCACGAGATGAAAACGCGCGGCGGTCTTGTAGGCGGGAACTTCTATTGCCCATGGAGGAGAGAAGTCGGTGCGAAAATAGAGCGTCGCCTGCAGGCGAATGGTCTCGAGAATATCGCTCAGCACATCCTTCATGGACGCGCCAACAAATTGCGCAGTGCGATTGCATTGTTGTGCGCTTCATCGCTGGCGGCGAACAGCAGAGTCACGCGGCCTTTCTTGACCAAGGCGCGCAGCTCTTCAAGCGCCTCGGCCGCCGGACTGCGCGCAAGCTCCGCTTCGTAGGCGGCGACGAATTGAGCCCATTGCGCCGGGGCGCCATGAAAGCGCTTGCGCAGCTCGTGGCTAGGCGCGACCTCCTTAAGCCAAAGATCAACTCTTGCGTTGGCTTTTGAGAGGCCGCGCGGCCAGAGCCGATCGACCAACACGCGGCGACCGTCCTCCTCCGAAGGCGGCTCGTATACGCGCCTTATTTGCAGCTTCGCCTTCGCCATGAGCGCGACTTCATCCTTCACAGGCGTTTGTGACCGACACAACGTAGCGCGACGGACCGCCGAGCGCCAACGCCGCGCCGGCGCCGCCGGTGTCACATTCGGGGCCTGGTTGCGGCGCTGGTAAGAAAGGTCGAACTGCAATGACTGGATTGGGCCAGCCTTCCGTATTGGTAACCTTCAGGTAGTGCGACGGTTCTGAGGCCCATTCCGGCCAGTGGGCAACCCCTGCTCTGGCCCGAGCGCGCCGGTACCCTCGCCTAGAAC
>JAKFYF010000082.1 GCA_021731005.1 Hyphomonadaceae bacterium | reverse complement strand
TTCCTGCGCGCCGGGATCGCGCAGCACATGGCAGAGCGAAGCCGAGAGGTTCAAGGCGCCCTGCTCGCCGTGCAGGATCGAGCTCATCACCCAACGGCCGACCTGACTCTTGAAACGGATACGCTCGGCGGGTTTGTCGGCGAAGAAATTAGTGACGTAATCGGTCTGCAGCGCCGGCACCAGAATGTCGGGGATGAAGTCGATGGTGTCGGGATCGAAGTCGTCGTCAAAGTCGATGTATTTCTTGTCGAGCGGATCCCAGAAATGGTCGTGGGTCGCCGAGATGATCTTGTCGAACGCCGACGAGCGCGTCAGGTGGCGGTCGATCGCCAGCATCGGCGCGAAATCGTCCGGCGCCACCGCGTCGTAGACCTCGTCCTTGGTGATCTGGCGGATTTTCGGCATCAGGGCAGCGGAATCGGCCATCGCGTCTCTCCGAAATTGGGCCTGCGGCCCATTGAAATCTGGCCGGCAAGATACCAGCTTCGGCGCCGGTTTCAAGAAAAATGACGGAGGCGTCAACTTAATAATCGGGTAGTATACAGGAACCACAATGCTCCTGCCCCCCTCCCTCGACGATCTGCAAGCCTTGGCTCGTCACGCCTGGGATGGACTGCCGCAAGCGTTCAGAGCGCTCGCGGGAGGCGTCATTTTCCGTATCCAGGATTGGCCCGAGGAGGATCTGCTGGCCGAACTGGAGATCGGCGATCCCCTTGAACTGACCGGGCTTTACCAGGGCATCGATCTCACCCAGGCCTCCATCGATGACCCCGCCCCGCCCACGCCGATGGTGTTTCTCTATCGCCGCCCGATCCTGGAGGAATGGGTCGAGCGCGGCGACATCGCCCTGGCCGACCTCGTTGCGCACATCCTGATCCACGAAATCGGCCACCATTTCGGGCTGAGCGATGCCGCGATGGACGCGCTGCTGGAGCCGGAGGAGTAACGCCAGCGCTCCAAGCCGGCCTAATCGATGAACAATTCCTATACTTTTCACTAAGCCCCTGCTATGTTTGGGTCTTAGGGGGAAATTGTGCGGCAATTGGCTGCTTTCTTGGGGATTTTCGCACTAGCGGCGAGTCTAGCGGGCTGTGGAGCGCGCGCGCCCGAAGCCCGCGAGCAGCCGCCAGGGCCGCTGGTTGAAGTCGTTGAAATAAGCGCCGCCGCCGGATCTGGGGCGGTCCTGGCCAGTGGCATTGTCGGCTACAAGCGCGAGGCCGATCTGGCCTTCAATGCGCCAGGCGTCGTCGCTTTCATGCAAGTCGATTCAGGCGACCGCGTGCGGCGCGGCCAAAGCCTGGCCGCCCTGCGCCGCACCAGCGTTGGCAGCAATTCCGATGAAGCAGCGCTTGCGCGGACCAATGCCGAGCGTGACCTGGCGCGCGCCGAACGGCTGCACGCTGAAGGCTTTGTCTCCGACGCGCGCCTGGAGGATGCCCGCCTCGCGGTCGAGCGCGCCCGCGATTCCTCCACGCTGACCGCGCCCGCGGATGGGATCATACTGCGCCGCCTGGCCGAACCGGCACAATCGGTGGGCGCGGGGACGCCCATCCTGGCATTCGGCGAGACCGGCTCCGGCATCGTGGTGCGTGCGCCAGTGGCGTCGGGCGCGGTCGCGCGCTTGCGCGTCGGCGACTTTGCCCAGGTGCGCGTGCGCGAGTTCGGCGGGGCGGCGCGCGCGGGCCGCATCACCCGCATCGGCGCCCAGGGCGACCGATCGACCGGCGCTTTCGAAATCGAGATCGCCGTCCCCAATACGCGAGATCTGCATTCCGGCATGGTGGCCGCGGTCGAGATCGCCGCCACGCGGAACCCGGCCGCGGAAACCGCACTTCTGGCGCCAACGCTTTCCCTGCTCGACGCGCGCGCCGACCAAGGCGTGGTGTTCGTAGTCGATGCTCAGGGAGTAGCACGCCGCCGCAGCGTGCGCACCGCCGGGATCACTCAAGACGGTGTCATCGTGATCGAGGGCCTCGCACCCGGTGAGCGCGTGATAGCGTCCGGTGCGGCCTATGTGCGCGATGGCCAAACCGTCCGCATCGCCGGCGGGGGCTGAGCACCGATGCGCGCGATCACGCGCTTCTTCGTCGATCGCTGGCAATTCACAGCGGTGCTGTTCGGCTTGCTGATCGCACTGGGGATCGGCGCCGTGCTGACCATTCCCAAATCCGAGGACCCGATCACCGAATTTCCCGGGGCCTCGGTTGCGGTGGTGCTCCCCGGCGCCGACGCCGAGCAGATGGAGCGGCTGGTCGCCATTCCGATGGAAGACGCCTTCAACGAAATCGACGACGTGCAGGACATCAATTCCTCCGCGCGCGCGGGTGTCGCCGTAATTGGCGTCGAATTCGAATGGGGCGTCGACCCAGAGGAAAAATACAGCGAGGTCATTCGGCAAGTGAACCTCGTCCGCCCGAGCCTGCCGGACGGCGTCATCGACGTGCGCACGCGCCGCTACAATCCAGCGCAAGCGAGCATCGTGCAGGTAGCTCTGGTCAGCGAAGACGCGCCGTTCCGGCAGATGGAGGCCTACGCCAAGGCTCTGCGCGACGCGCTCGAGCGCGCGCCGGGCGTACAGCAAGCCGATGTCTGGGGCGCGCCTCCCGCTGAAGTGCGCATCAGCGCCGATCTTGGCCGGCTCGCTTCCTATCGCCTGCCGCTCACAGCGCTCGCCGATGCGCTACGCCGCGAAGGCGCCGACACGCCCATTGGCGCGGTGGAGGCCGGCGGGCGGCGCTTCAACCTGCAAGCCTCGGGCTCGTTCGACAGTCTGGATGAAATTCGCGGCGTCGCGCTGCGCGCAGGCGGCGGCTCGCTGCTGACAATTGGCGACGTCGCCGAGGTCGCGTGGGCCAATGACGAGCGCGCCCATATCACCCGCTTCAACGGCCAGCGCGCGGTGTTCGTGAGCGCCCGCGCGCGCCTCGGCGAGGATGTGTTTCCGACCCTTGCCGGCGTACGCGAGCGCCTGGACGCGTTCGAGCCGTCGTTGCCCGCTGCCATCAAGCTGGTGCGCGGTTTCGACCAATCGGAAACCGTGGCGCACCGGCTCGGCTCTCTCGGCCGCGATTTCGGTATCGCCATCCTGCTGGTGCTGCTGACTTTGCTGCCGCTTGGCGTGCGCGCCTCGCTGGTGGTGATGGTCTCGATCCCGCTGTCCTTGGCGATTGGCGTTTTCACGCTCAACATGCTCGGCTTTTCGCTGAACCAGCTCTCCATCGCCGGCTTCGTGCTGGCCTTGGGCTTGCTCGTGGATGACACCATTGTCGTCACCGAAAACATAGCGCGCCACCTGCGTAGCGGGCTGGCGCCGCGCGAGGCCGCCATTGCCGGCGTGCAGGAAATCAACGTCGCGGTGATCGGCTGCACCGCCACCTTGTTGCTGGCGTTCGTACCGATCATGGCGCTGCCGGAAGCGGCCGGCGCGTTCGTGCGCTCGTTGCCGCTCGCGGTGGTTGCGACCATCACAGCGTCCCTGCTGGTGGCGCTGACCATCATTCCGTTCCTCGCCAGCCGGCTGTTGCCGCGGCAGGAGGCGGGAAAACCCAACCCCTTGCTCGACCGCGTCATGGGCGCGATCCACACCATCTATCGCCCAGCGCTGCACTCGGCGCTGCAGCGCCCGCGCCGAACCGTCGCGGCAGGCCTCGTCGCCTTCTTCCTATCGCTCGGGCTCATTCCGCTTTTGGGCTTCAGCTTGTTTCCCGAAAACGAAAGCCCCTACTTTCTGGTCGACATCGAAGCGCCCCCGGGCGCGGCGGTCAGCGAAACCGACAAGGCGGTGCAATTCGCCGACGCCGTGCTCGCCGACAATTCCGCGATCGAATGGCGCTTCGCCAATACCGGACGCGGCAATCCGCAAATATATTACAATGAAATCCCGCCCGAACAGCTCTCCAACCAGGGCCAGATCTATGCCCGCTTCGGCGAATGGAAACGGCGCGAAGGCCTGGCCGCGATCGAGGAATTCCGCGCCCGGCTCGATCAATATCCGGGCGCGCGCATCAATCTGCGCCGCTTCACCAATGGTCCCCCGATCGAGGCGCCGATCGCGGTGCGCATTAGCGGGCCCGACCTGGCCGCGATCGGCGAGGTCGCCGCGGAAGTCGAGCGCATTGTGCTGGCGACGCCGGGAACGCGCGATGTCTCCAATCCGAGCGCCGAGCGCCTGATCGATATCGACCTGAATATCGATGATTCCGAGGCCGCTTTGCGCGGCGTGCCGGCGGGCGCGGTGGACCAGAATCTCCGCATCGCCGTCGCTGGCTTGCCGGTGGCGCAGTTCCGCGATCCGGCGGGCGATGCGTTTCCAGTGGTGCTGCGCGCGCCGCGCGCCGAGACGATGCCGGTCGCGGCGCTCCAACAGCTTTACGTCTGGAACGCGGAGGGCGGGCCGACCCCGCTTGGGGAAATCGCCCAGCCGCGTCTGCAGGCCGGCCCTGCCTCAATCGATCGGGTGCAGCGCGAACGCACAGCCACGATCACCGCCTACGCCCGAAGCGGTTATCTCACCAGCGCAGTCACCGCCGATGTCGCCGAGCGGCTGGAGGCGCTTTCCACCCCGCCTGGCTACACCATCTCGTTCGGCGGCCAGGCCGAGGCGCAGGCGCGCAGCTTCGGCGGCTTGGGCCCAGCGATCATGGTGGCGATTTTCGGCGTGCTCGCCGTGCTGCTGCTCGAGTTTGGATCGTTCGCGGTCACCGCGGTGGTCGCTTTCGTCATCCCGTTCGGCATTATGGGCGGGCTGATCGCGTTGTGGATCGGCGGGGAATCGCTCTCCTTCACCGCCATCATCGGCTTTATCGCGCTGATCGGCATCGAGATCAAAAATTCCATCCTGCTGGTCGAGTTCGCCAATCAGGCCCGCACGCGCGGCGTCGGCCTGCGTGAAGCCATCGAGCAGGCCGGCGAAGTGCGCTTTCTGCCAGTGCTCTTGACCAGCGCCACCGCCATCGGCGGCATGATCCCGCTGCTCTTGGAAGATTCCCCGCTGTTCTCCCCCATCGCCATGGTGCTGATCGGGGGCCTGATCAGCTCAACCCTGATCGCCCGCATCGTCACACCGGCAATGTACCTGCTGCTGGCGCCGAAAGACGAAGAGGCGGGCGCTCAGCTGTAGTCACTCTACGCCGCAAGCATGCGGTGGCCTAATTCCACTCGCCGGAGGCCAGACCCGCTCGCGTTGCGCCAGCGAGCTTCGCAGCCAGAATCAAGTCAGCTTCAGGCCATCCTTAGGGTCCGCGCGCGCTACGGCCCGAAAATGAAATCGTTGCTGGTGAAGGAAGCGAGCAAGGTGTTTTGCAGCGTCAGCGTTTGGCCGCCGCCGAAGTCGATCATGGTGTGCGCGCCGACTTGAGACGCGGCGGCGATCACTTCGGCGAAAGTGTCGAATGTCGCGCCAAAGCCGATGAGTTGTACGGTATCGTTGCTGCTCGCAGCCGCGGCGCTGAAATCGGTCACGGTGTCGGCGCCTGAGGCGGCGCGGAACACGAACACGTCGTTGCCGAGCCCGCCCGTATAAGTATCGTTGCCGCCGCGGCCGTCGAACACATTGTCCCAGACATTGTTCTTGCCGACAATGACATCGTCAAAGTCCGAGCCGGTCACGTCCTCGATCGAGACGAACACATCGCCCTGCGCGTGACCGCCAATTCCCAGGCCGGTTTGCAGATTGACGGTGACGCCGGCGTTCGAGGCGGAATAATCGACGAGATCGTCTTGGCTGCCGCCGCCCAAGGTATCGCCGCCGACGCCGCCGATCAGTGTGTCTGAATCCGCGCCGCCCAACAGCGTGTCGTTGCCGGCTTCGCCGTGGAGCGTGTCTGAACCTTCGCGGCCGGTGATGGTCTCGTTGCCGCCCCCGCCCCAGATCATGTTGGCGTTCGCGTCGCCGGCGAGGGTGTCGGTCTTGGTCGAGCCGATGAGGTTTTCGATGGAGCTGTACGTGTCGCCATTGGCCGCGCCGCCCGATGCAGCGCCAGAGAACAGCCGCACGTCAACGCCATTGGGCGAAAGCGAATAATCCAGCGTGTCGATTCCATTCCCGCCGTTCATCACATCAGCGCCGCCCGTGCCGCCCGAGAGCACGTCGTCTCCATCGCCGCCAGAGAGCGCGTTGGCGAAGAAATCGCGCCCGGTCAGCGTATCGTTGAACGCCGAGCCGGTGATGTTCTCGATCGAGACCAGCGTATCGCCTTCCGCATCGCCGCCCGAGCCGGCGCCGGTGGTTGGGTTGAGATTGATCGTAACACCCGCGTTCGAAGCAGCGTAGCTTGCCGTATCGATCCCGCCGCCGCCGCCCATCATGTCCGCGCCGCCGCCGCCGATCAGCATATCGTCGCCGGCAAAGCCGAAGAGCTGGTTCGCCGCGGCGTTGCCGTTGATGACATTCGCCAGCGCGTTGCCCGAGCCATCTATGGCGGTAGTGCCAGTAAGAGTGAGATTTTCCACGTTATTGAACAGAAAATACGTCGCCGACGCGTTCACAGAATCTGTTCCCTCGCCCGCGAGCTCGGTGATGATGTCGAAATCAGTGTCGACGACATACGTGTCGTTGTCCGCCCCGCCGACGAGCTGATCGGCGCTGGCGCCGCCGTTCAACGTATCGTTGCCGGCCATGCCGAAAAGCACGTCGTCGCCCGCCCCACCGCTCAGTACATTAGCGACAGCGTCGCCGCGCAGCGTGTCGGCCTTGTCGGAGCCTTCGAGATTTTCGACGGAGACGTACGTGTCGCCTGCGGCCTCGCCGGTGTTGGAAGCTGGCGCGGTGAGGTCGGCGCTGACGCCCGCGCCAGCGCCGGCATAGCTCGCCGTGTCGGCGCCCGTGCCGCCGTCGAGCGCATCCGCGCCTGCGCCGCCATTCAGCACGTCGTCTCCCCCGCGACCGCCGAGGGTGTCGGCTCTTCCAAGACCCCAGATCAGATTGTTGGTATCGTCTCCTTGAAGGGTGTCAAAGAAATCGCCCCCAATGATGTTCTCGATTGAAATGAGTCGCTCTCCCGCGGCGTCGCCGGTCAGTCCCCCTGGCGCTGCAAGGTCCACGGCTCGGATGACGTAAAAGGTATCGGAGTAGTCCGCCGTGTCGATGCCGTCACCGCCGTCGATTTCGTCGGCGCCCGCGCCGCCTGCCAATATATCATCGCCATTGCCACCCATCAGACGGTCCGCTCCAGAGCCGCCCCAAATTTGATCGTTGCCTTCACCTCCATCAATTAAGTCATCGCCGCCCCAACCGCCCAATTCATCATTGCCGCCCAAACCTGACAAAACGTCGCGCGCGGCGACCCCGTGGATGCGATCGCTACCCGAAAAACCTGTCTGGGTGAGAATGAAGGCGGTTGCGTCCCAATTCCAGGACGACACATGCGTTGCGTCATTGGCGTTGTCGCCATACAAGTGCTGAATCGCTTGGATATCGAACAGTCCCAGCTCACCGGTGAAATTGAGCAAGGCGTAGCTCAACACCGTGTATTGCGAATTCTGCAATTCAGGCGGAAGCGTAATTACAGGATCAAAGGGGTGTTTCAGGCCCAACGCGTGCCCAATCTCGTGCAACAACGTCCAAAGCAAGCCTAGATCAGGCACTGCCTCGAACGAATCATCGAATGCAGCGCGCCCCGCAAAATCGCTCGCACTCACATTGAATCCGGACTCGGAGAGTACGCCGCTTGGATAGGCAGCGTTAGCCCCCCCGACTTCGGCATATACTGAGAACTCGATGTCGCCTTGACCTGAGGGCGCTTCGAAAAATGCGACACCGGAAATCCCCGCCCAAGTCTCAAGCGCTATTCGCGCCAAGCGCTGGAAATTCTCGGATGGTGTCGTAAACCCGAGTGGGTCGTACTCTTCTATTGTGGGCTCCGTGGCGAACGAGAACGTCAGGAAACTCGATACGCCAATCACTTCATTTGGCGTATGGTCGTCAGTTCCATTTGTTCCGTTCCAGTTGAAGCCAGATAGGATGGCTCTAAAGTCACTAACTATGGAATCCGGCGCCGCCAACACCGCACTTTTGGTGGCGCCAGGCCCGGTCGGAACGTGAGCTTTTTCGTCGTCGAATTGGGTGACCCACCTTGAGGGGCCGCGCGGCGATTTGAGAAAAAGTGGCATGGGCGCTTGGACCTCGACTGACCTCGACTGACGGAAATCACTCTTCAGCCATATTGACGTCCACCGGCCAGGTTTTTCGACTTCCCCCTACCACCCGCACGTCTTCCCCGCGTTCTGCGCCTGCAAATAGCTCATCAGCGGCGTGAAATAGCGCACCATGGCGCCGCCATCCATGCGGCGGGTTCCGGTGAACGCCTCTAGCGCATCCGGCCATGGGTGCGACGCGCCCATTTCCAGCATGCGGTTGAAGCGCTCGCCGACTTCGCGGTTGCCGTACACGGTGCAGCGGTGCAGCGGACCTTGCCAGCCAGCCTGCTGGCAGGCGGCTTCGTAGAACTGGAATTGCAGCACGAAGGAGAGAAAGTAGCGCAAGTACGGCACGTTGTTGGCGATGTGATATTTGGCGCCGGGATCGAACGCGTCTGCTGGGCGCGCGTTCGGCGGGGCAATGCCCTGATTGCGCAAGCGCAGCGCCCACCAATCGGCATTGTATTCCGCCGGCGTAGTGCGGCCGTCGAACACCTGCCAGCGCCATTGATCGACCGAAAGCGCGAATGGCAGGAACGATATCTTCTCCAGCGCCCGCTCCATCAGCAGCGAGACATCCGCGGACGCAGGCGGAATCTGGTTGCGGCGCAACAGATTTATTTGCGTGAGATAATCCGGCGTGATGTTGAGGGCGATGAAATCGCCGATGGCTTCGTGGAAGCCGTCATGAGCGCCGTTCTGGTACAGATACGGCTGCGCCCGGTAGGCGCGCTGATAATAATTGTGCCCGAGTTCGTGGTGGATGGTCTGGAAGTGTTCGGCGTTGATCTGGATGCATTGCTTGACGCGGATGTCTTCCTGGTTGTCGAGATCCCAGGCCGAGGCGTGGCAGACCACTTCGCGGTCACGCGGGCGCGTGAGCACCGAGCGCTCCCAAAACGTGTCGGGGAGTTCCGGCAGACCGAGCGAAGTGTAGAAGCGCTCGGCGGTTTCGGTCATGCGGCGCGCATCGTAGCCGGCGCGCACCAGCAATTGCGTGGTGTCGTAGGTGGCCCGCCCGCCCGGGGGACGCACTAGCGGCATCAGGGTCTGCCAATCCTGCGCCCACATGTTGCCGAGCAAATCGGCGCGGATCGGCTGGTCGAGCGGCACGATCGCATCGCCGTAGCGCTGGTTGAGACGGCCGCGCACGTAGCAATGCAGCTGCTCGTAGAACGGCTGCATCTGCCCCCACAGCCGCTGCACTTCGGTTTCCATCTCGGCGGCCGGCATGTCGTAATTCGACAGCCACATCTGCCCGACATTGGCAAAGCCAAGATCGCGCGCGCCCTCATTGGCGATCTCGACCAAGCGTGCATAATCGCCGGCCATGGGCGTCGCCACCGCGTGCCACTTGGTCCACATCTCTTCGAGACGCGCGGGATCGCGCTCGCTTCCCATCCAGGTTTCGAGGTCGTCGAGCGACACTTGCGCGCCGCGATAGTCGATGCGGCCGGTGGAATACATCGACGACAGCCGCGTCGTGATCTGCGCCAACTCGTCGGCCGCGCCTTCGCGTTGCGGCGCCGGCAGAACCAGAGCCAGCCGCAACAGATCGATCTTGCGCCGCGTGTCGGGCGGCAGTTCGACATTGGCGAAGCGGCCCGCGCCGCTTGCGAGCCGCACGCGCGCCTGCGTGGCTTGCGCGCCCACGCGCTGCAACAGCCATTCGGTGTCGTGATTGATGTTGGTTTCATAGGACCAGGCGGTGCGGTTTTCGAGTTCCGACAGCTCCGCCAATTCGTTATTGGCGGCGTCAGCATAGGTCTGCGCTTGCGCGGCGGTGGGCGCCGCCTCGCCTGTCGGCGCGGCGGCGTTTTCAGCCGGCGTCGTCGCGCACGCGGCAGTGAACGCGATGATCGCAAGCCATGAAGCTGCGGCCTTCAACAGCGGTTTCGATGTCATATTGGTCCCCTCCTACAATCCCTCAGCCGCCAGCCATTCGATCCCGTCGGCGGACATCATGAACACCGCCGCCTGCTGGCGTTTGGCCCCAATGGCCGAAAAGAAACGCTGCGCCACGGCGTTGTCGACGCCGGTGCTGATGGTCAGCTCACGCGCACTCAGATCGCGGGCGCGCTGGGCCACCGCCGACATCAGCCGTCGCGCCAGCCCGCCGCGGCGATGCTCGGGCGCGACATAGAGTTCGCACAGCACGATCGATGCGCAAGCGCGGCGGACGTCGTAGGATTTGGTGATCACGGCGTGGCCGACCAGAGGTGCGTTTGCCTTCGCCTGCGCCACCCAGATTTCAAACAGCGCGTTCTGGCCAAACCCATGGGTGCGGATGCGGTCGGCGTCGAGGCCTGCCGCTGCGCCGTCTTCCGCGGCGGCGGCCGTGGCAAGGCCGGCGATCGCCTCGCAGTCGCGTGCGCTGGCGCGGCGAATAAGCACGCGGCGGCCTCCTGACGGGCGCCGTCCAGCCGGCGCCTCGGCTGGGCTCATCTAAGGCCCATGGCCACGCCCGACGCAAGCAAAAGCCGGCGCGCCCGCGCCTAGTGGTCGAGGCCGGGCCCCAGCGGGGTGTCCTCGCGGCGCTCCCATCCCGTGTCTGGGTTGCGACGAACCATCATGGCGCCCAGGAGCGTCAAGGCGATGACGATTCCGGCGGCGACCAAGAACCAGAAGAACATTTTGCTCTCCACATGGGCTCGCCATAAGGAAGACCTCAGGCGCCCAACCTCCCCTCATCGGAGTTCCCGACGCGGGTAACCCCAATATGAGCGCGGCGCGCGCCAATTACCACAGAATTGCTTCGGAATCGGGTTCTGCGCGTCACAAGCGAACCGAAGCCAGGTTTCGCTCCGTTATTGCGCCGGCTCGGGATCGAGCCCCGCCCGCTGAAACATGAGAGCAAGCAAAGCCGTCGACGCCGGGAAGGTGAGCGCCCACAGGGACGCCGGATAGATCATCCAGTGAAAATACATCTGCAGAGCCAGGAAGGGCAGCAACATCCCGTTCGCGATCAGGCACCAGCGCACGACGCGCGCCACCCGCTTGCCGCGCAGCGCAAATCCCGCGAACAGCGTAGCCAAGCTCATGAAACTGTAGCCGAGAATATCGACCGCGTAGAGGAACGAATTGAATGGCGTAAACAGCAGAACTTCAATGCCCTCTACGTCATTGCGCGCGAGCCGAGGCGCCACCAGCGTCAATTGCACGTAATAGACGATGCAGATGAGCGCCGCATAGATTGTGGCGAAGGCGATGGCTGCGTGGCTCAAGACCCTTCGCGGCGGCGACACTATCTGGCCCACCGCGATCATCAGCAACAGGAACGAGGGCGCCAGCAGCAAGGACGGCGTGAGCAGCAGCGCCAATCCGAACGGGGTGCTGGCGCTCTCGGGCCCGCCGCTCGACCCCAGCCAACCTCGCCATTCAGCCACTTGCGCCGCCACATAGGCCAAACTGAAGAACGTGGCCATCGCCGCCGACCAAAACCCAAGCCGCTGTGCAGTCGGAATCATTTGCAGCACCCGTCGCGCTAGACCCGCACCGCTTCGGCCACCCTGAACGTCAGCGCGTCGCCATCGGCTTCGCGTACAGTGACGTATTCGCCAGGGCGCAATTCGTGGACGCCGAGCTTGAACAGCGGTTCGGCGGGGCCTTCGTCCTGCTCGTCGTACCAGAAGTACCAATTGTCGCCGCGATGGCGGAGCCAGCCGTCGGCCGGGGTTTCGTGCGGATGGAAGCGGCGCACCGTGCAGTGCTCGCGCTTTTCGCGCCAGAGCGCGGGATCGAGCTTGCTCGATGGGTCCAGCGGCGCGTGAACGACGTAGCCGTACTGGTCGTTCCCGTCCGGGAAACCAGCATCGGGATTGCGGCCAAGGCGAAGAATTACACGTGTCAGACCAAGCATGGGGGCTCTCCCTCTACCCAACCTGCTTATCCCCGCCCTCACCCCGTACTACATTGAGGCGGCGCAAACAGAGTTGATTCGCATGCCCCGGCCGGCCCGTACTCAGATTTCAGCCAAGGGCGAGGCGCCGCGGGCATGGCAGCGTATGCTGTCTGGGCGCCGGCTCGATCTTCTGGACCCCTCCCCGCTCGACGTTGAGATCGAGGACATCGCCCACGGGCTGGCGCGGGTGGCGCGCTGGAACGGACAGACGGTGGGGAGCAATGCCTTTTCCGTCGCCCAGCATTCGTTGGTGGTCGAGGAGCTCTGCCGCAAGCTCGCGCCCGATTGGGACAAAAAGCGCCGGCTGATGGCGCTGCTGCATGACGGCCCCGAATACGTGATTGGCGACATGATCTCGCCCTTCAAGGCGGCCCTCGGGCTCGATTACAAGGCGTTCGAGGCAAAACTGGAAGCAGCCATCCATCTGCGCTTTGGCTTGCCCGCGGTGACGCCGCCTGCGGTCAAGGGCGTGATCAAGCGCGCCGACGTCATCTGCGCCTATTTCGAGGCGATCCAACTCGCCGGCTTCAAGGAGGAGGAAGCCAAGCGCTTCTTCGGCGCCCCCCCGCGCGGGGTGACCCTGAAGCTCAAGCCGCAGCCCATCTCCCAAGTACAGGAAGCCTTCCTGAAACGCTTCCACTTGCTGCTTGAACCGGCCTAAGCGCCAGATCATACATTAAGCACGCGCAAATCCGGGCACAGCTTAAAACGCGCGTCGCTGGTGATCAATTCCAAGTCTTCCACAAGCGCAGTAGCCGCGATCAGCCGATCGAATGGATCGTCATGAGGAAACGCTAGGCTCATAGCCCGGCCGATGTGGCGCGGCTCAAGCGCGACTACATCGATCACCGCGCGCGCACACCAATGTTCTAGCGCCAGGGCCGGATCGGTGGGGAAAGGCGCCGGCAGCGGCAGCTTGCCCTTACGGTGCTTGATCGCCATTTCCCAAAAGCTGACGATGCTGAGTTTGCGTTGCTCGTTCGGATCGCGAAGTCGCGACATGACACGCGCCGAGATCACGTCCGGCTCGCGCACCAACCAAATCATGATGTTGGTGTCGAGCAACATCAGATTTCTTCGTTGATGCTGTCCTCGAACAACTGGCGCACGTACTCATCGCTCTCGGCCCATTGCTCATCGGTGATGTGGGGCATTTGACCCTTCAGAAAACCGAACTCAGGGACGCGGCGCTGGACCCTTCCAGGGGCCACCAACACAGCGACTGGCGCGCCATTCTTGGCGATGACAATGTCCTCGCCGGCCGCGGCGCGATCGACCAGTTTGGAAAGCTGGGTCTTGGCTTCGTAAAGATTGACCTGGGTCATTCCTAAAATAATAAGACGCTTGACCAACTTGGTCAAGAAGCCCGCTTGACGCTTTCGCCCGCTGGCCGATCCAGCCTAGAATGATGGTTCATGTCCATCATCGTCTGTCCCCTCTCGCGCGCGCCGCAGATCGCGCGTGAACGAAGCCCATCCCATGTCGTCAGCCTGCTCGATCCAGGGTCGGCGTTTCCCGTGCTTCCCGGCTATGGCGAGGATCGCCATTTGCGTATTGGCGTCCACGACATCGAATCCGACGAAGCGGGCTTCGACGCCGTCTGCAACAATCGCATCCGCGCCATTCTCGATTTCGTCGCCGTCTGGGAGCGCGAGGCGCCCATTCTAATTCACTGCTACGCCGGCATCTCGCGTTCGACCGCTACAGCTTACATCGCCGCCTGCGCGCACAACCCCAACCGTCACGAAGAAGAGCTCGCGTACGCCTTGCGCACCGCCTCGGCGACCGCCAGCCCCAATCGCCGCTTTGTCGCCATGGCTGACGCCGAGCTTGGGCGTGGCGGGCGCATGTCCGCCGCAATCGAAGCTATCGGCCGCGGCGGCAATTGGTACGAAACCGGCGAGGCTGCGCCATTCGTCTTGGATGTGCGGCAAGGCGCATGACGCCGCGCGTCGTCATCGGGCTTTCGGCGGCGATCGTGGCTGTCACGGAGGAAGCGCCCTACGTCGTGGTCACGCGCGAGACTGGGGAAATGGCGGGGCTTCCGTTCGGGCCGTTCGATCCCGCCGGCGACCGCACGCTCGAGCTCTCTTTGCGCGGATGGGTGCGCGAGCAAACCAGCTTCGAGATCGGCTATGCCGAGCAGCTTTATACTTTCGGCGACCGCGGCCGCGAAGCGCCGTTGCCCGAAACCAGAGGCGCCGATCGCCTTATCTCGATCTCCTATTTGGCGCTGACCCCATCGCGAGCCACTTTGCACCGCGCCGGCGCCCGGTGGCGCTCGTGGTACGATTTCTTTCCCTGGGAAGATTGGCGCCTCGGTCGGCCGGCGGCGATCGACGCCGCCATCGGACCACCGCTGCGCGCCTGGGCCGAAGGCGCTGGCGACGCCAACACCGCCGCGCGGCGTTGGGCGCGCGCGCGCCTGGCCTTCGCGCTCGACGGCGCCGTTTGGAACGAGGAGCGCGTCCTCGACCGCTACGAATTGCTCTACGAAGCAGGCCTCGCGCCGGAAGCAGCGCGCGACCGAGGCGGCGCGGCGCCAGCGCGGAGGGGCTTGGGCGAGCCAATGATCTCGGATCACCGCCGCATTCTGGCCACGGCGATGGGCAGGTTGCGGGCCAAAATAAAGTATCGCCCGGTGATTTTCGAACTGGCGCCGGACTTATTCACATTGCTGCACCTCCAGCGCTTGGTCGAAGCCATCGCCGGCCTGGAATTGCACAAGCAGAACTTCCGCCGACTGCTGGAACGCACGGGCCTGGTGGAGGGCGCGGGTCAATTCGACGCCAGAGCCGGAGGGCGCCCCGCCGAGCTGTACCGCTGCCGGCGTGAAACCCTGGCTGAACGCCCGGTCGGAGGGGTGCACGTGCCGGCGCCGCGCTGGGATTGAGCCCCAAAGCCGGAGCGGGAATGTCAACGGGGCGAAAACCCGCTGCGGCCCTCGCCCCACAGCCGATGAGAATCCCGTGGACCGCCTGCAAAACAGCTTTCCCCTTCCCAGCGCCTGTACTATCCGATTATTAACCATGGCACGGGCCAAAGCGCGCGACCGGTGGGGCGCCTGGGCCGTCGTGAGGGGGACGCGACTATGAGGAAATCGCTGGCAGCCGGCTTGCGGGCTGGAATCGTCCCGTTGATCGCGGGCGTGCTGATTGCGGTGGGGGTGTCAGCTGGCGACACCAGCGCGCAAGATAATCGCGCGCGCACGCCGGCTTACAATCAGCGTCTTTGCTACAACCCGCTAGGAACCCGAAACGGTTTTCCCGACCTCGATCGCACCGACATTTCGCGTGAATACCTCCAGGCTGTCGCTTCCGGATGTGCTGGTGTGCCGCAGCGCACAGGGATGCAGAATGCCCAGTTCCATGCAGGCCAGGCGAACCGGATCATCGGTGAAGCGGGATCGCCGACAGCGCTGGCGGCCGCGGCCAACCTCTTCCTGCAGGTGTCGACCTCGAACTACGCCTCGTCGGCGCTGCAAAACATCGCGCGCTTGGAATTGGCCCGCGTTTACAGGCTGCAACGCAATTTTGCCGAGGCCGAACGGGTGCTCCGAACGGTAACCGATCAATCCGACCTCGGTCGGGCGGTTGCCTTCGAGCGGGCAATGGTCGTGGTGTCAAACGACACGACCAGCGGCATTTCTGATGACGCTCGCAGGGTCGCTGAGGCCGGCGCGCTCACCCAACTCAGCATCTTTGCTCAGCCGGAGAGCGGTGATCGTCCCAATCTCTATGTTCGCTACCGCGGGCCCCAGGAGTTGGCTCGTTTGGCGAGCAGCGTCGGACGCGGCGCGATGGAGCCTCCAACGCTCGCCAACACCCAGGGGGCGGTTGAAAAGTTCCTGCTTGCGGCTAGCGCTGTGGAATTACTCCCGCCAGGCGGCATGACGGTCGACGATATTCGAAACAACGCCAGAATCCTTGTCGATCTGGGTCGGGCCCAGCTTCGACTTGCCGGCCACGGGGTTGGCGAACCCGATTTTCAGTGCCGCCCCGGGATCGTCAGCGCTGATCAACTGGCGATGCCGTATGCGAGCTTCCAGCGGGCCACAAACCGCGATCAAAACCTGGCCGAGGGCCATTGGGGGCTTGGCTGCGTGCACATGGCACGCGGGGAGACCCGGCAAGCGGTGGATGAGTTCAATAGGGCCAAAGCACTCGCGCCAAACGATCCACAATACCATTTGGCGCTAGCACGCGCATACGTGTCGGCGAATCCACCCCAACTCGACAGCGCGATCGCCAGCTACAACCTCGCTGGCAATGTGCAGGGTGTTCACGTTGAGATTGCAGCGGCCTATCTGGGGATAACCTACCCTATTTCAGAGCGGGAGGCCCGAAATCTGGGCGACAAGGTTCGCACCGCCAGCCAAGCGAACATCGGCCCCGCGCTCGACCACCTCAACACGGCTCTGAGTTCAAGCCGGGACTACCCGACGGCGCAGGACACCCCCAATGCGCTTGCTTACCTGCTGCGGGGGATGGTGCAGGCCCACCAAGGCGGCGCTCAAAACCTCGAAACGGCCCAACGCAACCTTGCAGCTGCAGCCTTCTATGACCGGTACGAGGCCCAATCCTGGGCGGCGGAGGCGAACTACCAGCTCAGCCTTCTCGAACAAGACCGGGGACGTGCGGGTGACGCAGTGGCGGCAGCCGATCTAGCTGTCCAGCGAGCGGCCAGTCGCACCTGGTATCGCACCCAGGCTTGCCTCGTCAGAGTTAGATTCTGGACGAGCCTCAGGGAGGGCCAGCGCGCCAGTGCGCGCGACTATTGCGCCGTCCAGTCCAAGGGGACCCCTTACGAGAACGCAGAAGCTTACCTCAATCAGGGGCTCTACCAGCTGCGCTCTACCTTTTCGGCCAGGGGCGGCGATCAAAGTCGGGCGTGGGCGGCGGCAGTGGAGGCGTTCCGCACCGGCGTGAGCGTGCTTGGAGACCCCCGCCGTCTTGACGGCAACGGCCGCACCCTGCGCGCCAAGCTGGCGCGGGGCAACAATGACGCGCTAGCCTGCCAAGGCAATGCTGGCGTGACCTCGTTGCTCATCGACGTCGGCGGCGCTGAAGATATCGCCAACGCCACGACGTTCTTTAATAGCTACGGTCTCGCCGATCGCTTTGGCACGCCCGTTTGCAGCGCTCGGCGAAACTGAACTCTAGCGACGATCAAGGCGGAGGGTGGATTTCTGATGTCTAATGACGATTCATGGTCGGGCGCGGACAAGATTCCGCCAATGGTTTACGTACCTCCGCCAGATGCCGATGCGCCGGCTGGGCGCGGCGGCGTGATCGGGCTCATCGTGCTCTTGTTCACGATCGTCGCGATCGTGGTGGCGGGCCTGTTTTCGCTGGAGAACTGGGTCTACTCGAAGAACTTGGCTAACCCAGCCAATTGGGCGAGATTCGAGCTCGATGGCGGCGATTACGGCCTTTTCAAAGACGAGCGCGCCATCAGTGATGACGTGAACCCACTCGACCTGCGACAAATCCGCGAAGGGCTGCGAGCCCAAAATCGCGCGCTGTGCGCCAGACCTACACAGGTGCCCGAAGCGGTTCCAATTCCAGACTTGGTGCGCCAAGTCGACGAAACCCGCCGCCGCTACGACGCCGCCTGCCAGAACGCATCGCCGCAGTGCGTTGGGACAACATCGCCCTCCGCGCCGACGGCTATTACCGCCGAGCAGCGGACGACGCTCTGCACCAAATATCCGTCGCCCACCACCGCGCCGGCGCTCAATCAACAGCGGCAGTAACACGCCAACGGAGACACTCGAATGTCCAGGGATGACGACTCAATGGGCTGGAGCGGCGCTGACAAGAGCCCGCTCGTGGTGGTGCGCCAACAGCCGGAAGGCAACCCAGGCGCAGCCGCGACGCGGACGGCTGGAAGCCTTATCCTAATTTTTTTCATGCTGGCGGCGGTGGTTTTGGCGGTGCTCTCGATCACTATGCACAACATCTACGAGAGCGATCTGAAGCAGGAGGGCGTCAAGGGCGGGGCTGACCGGCAGATCGTTATCTATCGGAACGTTCTCGACGAAGCGCGCCGGCAGACGCCTATCGTGCAACCCGCGCCAGCTGTTCCCGCCGCCTTTGCCGATATCGACGCGCTCCGCGCAGACAATGCTACGTTGCGCCTGGACAATCGGACCCGCGCCAACGCAGCGGCCATAGCCAACCGTCCGCGTCCAGAGCCCGACTTCAACAGGAGGCCAAACTTCCTTTGCCCGCCTGGCCAACGTTGCTAAGCTAGGTGCCCGCGACGCGGCGTCGTGGTCGACTGGCGCTGCTAGCAAACCGATGTTGCGCCGCCCCAGCGGCGCGCATTAAAGTACGGCCCACCAAGAGGTAACCCATGGCCGGTCCAAGTCCTGAATATCGCGCTTTCGTTGAGGCCGGCATCGGCATTTGCATGTCGGTGTTCATGGCCGACGGAAAATTCAGCGCCGAGGAGCGTCATTCCTGGTTGGCGCTGCAGCACGGCCATCCGCTGTTCCGCGACGTGCCTCCCGAAGCCTTCAACCAGATGCTGCGCCGGGTGGAATCGAACCTGACCTCCGGCGACTGGCGCGAGCGGCTGACCAAGTGGGCGGGCGACGTGCCGCAGCGCTATCGTCTGCCGCTGTTCGAACTCGCGTCAGAATTGGCGGTCGCCGACAAGCAGCTCGAAGGCAAGGAGCCCGAAGTGGTCCGCCGGCTCGGGCGCGCGTTTGGGATTCCGGACGAAGAAGCCGACCGAATCTTCATGTCGAAGATCGCCGGCGGGCCCAGGGGACCGACAGCCCCGAGCCCGGCCTCGAGCGCCAGCTGGACTCCCAAAGCGCCAGAATAGGCCGCGCATTTGCATCAGCCGATGCCGGCCTTGGTTCCGTAGCTCAGCGGATCGACAAGGAAGCCGTCCACCATCAGCTCGTAATGCAGGTGCACGCCGGTTGCGTTGCCGGTTGCGCCCATGCGCGCCACCGGCGTTCCAGCCGCGACGAGCACGCCGGGCCTCAGGCTGGGGTCGATTTCGTTCAGGTGCGCATAGCGCGTCACCACGCCCTGGCCGTGATCGATCTCCAGCACCAGCCCGAAATTGCCGCGCCAATCGGCGAAGCGCACCCAGCCGTCGCCGGCGGCGTAGACATAGCCGCCCGCGGCGTTGGCGAGATCGAGCCCGTTATGCTGTCGACCGCCGCCATCGGCGCGGTCGCGCCAGCCAAAACCAGAAGAAAGGCACGCGGCTTCGGTGGGATTGCGCAGCAGCGCGCCGGCGGGAGTGAAGATGTAGGGCGTGTAGAGCACAACCTCGCCGCGCTCGCCTATCTCGCCGAGATTGGCGCCGCCCCCGCCATTGCACGCGTTCAGTTCGGCGTGGAGCGGCGCATGTGCGACCCCAGCGTAAGGGCTCGCAATGGGCGGTGCTGGCGCGCTCGCAATCGGCGCGGGCCGGTAGGGCGTGTTGGTGACGGCGCAGCCGGCCGCGCCCGCCAGGGCAATACATCCGAGCGCAAGACGAGGGATCATCGGCCAATTTCCTTGAGCCCCAGCACCTCGGTTGAACTCACCGACCTGAATACAAGCTGAATTTTGTTCTTGGCGCGTCGGAATAATCTTCTCGGCGGCGCGTAGTAGTTCTGGAGCCCCCCAGCACCCGGGGTCGCCCCCGCCTTGGATCAACGTCCAAGACGTTCCCCCAACGATCGATGGGACCCCGTGGGAGGGGACCCAGGCGGGGGGCGAACCTGCCCCGGGCGCCTTCAAGAGATCGGAATTGTCCGCGGCAGCAGCGTCCACCAACGCGCCGGCGCATTCATGCGCTCCGCGGCGCGTCCAGCCTCCGCGCCAGCGCCAAAGAACACATCGCCCCGCAGCGGCCCGCGCCTGATGGCGCCGCCGGTGTCCTGCGCCACCAGCAAGCGCCGGAATGGCGCGCCGTCATATTCGCCGTCGACAAAAATCAGCGCGCCATAAGGGTGAAACGCGGGATCAACCGCGATCGATCCGAGCGGTGTCAGCGGCACATTGGCTGCGCCGCGCGGACCGGCGCTGGGATCGCCAATCGCTTCTTCGCTGAAGAACACGAACGAGGGATCGGCGTTGAGCGCCTGGCGCGTGGCTTCCGCGCCGCGGGAATTGCTCCAATCCTTGAGCGCCGACCAGGTCGCCCCATTGGGCAGTTCGCCCGCGTCCCGCAGCGCCGCCAACGCCGAACGCCAGCGATAGCCGTTCTGCGCCGCGAAGGCCGCACGAGCCTGGCTGCCGTCTGGAAACGAGATGCGGCCAGAGCCCTGGATTTGCAGGTTGTAGACATCGACCGGATGCGCCCATGCGAATGCCGAGCCCGGCGCTGGATTGAAATCGCCGCGGCGCGGGTAAGGACGCACTTCATCGCCGACGATTTGCCCTGTGAGACGCCTCGGCGCACCGCGCAGTGTTTGATCGTCGTAGGCATCGGCGAACGCGGCGAGATCGACACTTACCAGGTCACCGGGCCGTCGCACCAGCGGCGCCGAGAAGTACGCATCCGGAGCACGCCGCGCCTCGATAATCGGCTCGTAATAGGCGGTGAGCCGCGCCTCGCCGCCGCCTTGCACCTGACGCGGCATGAAGTGCGCTTCGAAGAACGCGCGTTCCGCGCCCCGTGCGCTCGCAGCCGCACCGCACGCCGGCGCCCAATCCGCGACCGTGCCGCCATAGCGCCCTCCTCCGGGCAACGCCGCATCGAGCGCACGCGCACGTCTGCCTTCGCAAGCGCGCGTGAAAGCCAGCAGCGCCTGCGCCAGATCGGCGTCCGCCCAGCCGGGAAGGCGCTCGAAGCTGGAGGCGGCCAGCGCAAACTCAGCCGCCTGGGTCGGCCCGCTTGGGGGCTGCCTCGGTGTGGAGGCGCATCCCACGACAAAGCAAGCCGCAAACGCGATCACGACGATGTTGCGCATAATACTTCTCCAATTGGTCCGCCTCTTACCGCCATCGAGGCCGACGCGCAGCACCCTGGTGCGGCTTGGTCCAGCCCATGTTTTTCTTGCAACGCAAAACGTCTGGGAGTAATTTCAACCCACTTATGCTAAATATGAGCATAAGGGGTGGATTTGGCCCTACACATGGGGCAGGCGCGCCCCATATATGCTCAGATTGAGTATAAATGCCCATCCCGGGCGTTCGGAGGCCGGCCATGGCCCGCATCATAGACGCTCCCTTGACCTCGAACGACAGCGGCGGCTGCGACCCGCGAGCGCTCCATGGCGCTTGGGGCGGCCTGCACGCCGCCGCGGCGCGGGGCCTTGCCTACACCGCCGAGGTCAAGGCGAAAACGGGTGCGCTCTACGAGCGCGTCGCCCATGTCGTGCCGGCGTTTGAGTGGCCTGCCTACGCGCCGCTGATCGCGGCCATCAACGACATGAAGCGCGCCAAGAACGCGATCGTGCTCGCCCACAATTACATGACCAGCGAGATCTTCCATTGTGTCGGCGATTTCCGTGGCGACTCGCTCCAACTCGCGCGACAGGCCGCAAGCACCGACGCCGCCATTATCGTGCAGGCCGGCGTACACTTCATGGCCGAGACCTCGAAAATCCTCGCGCCGGAAAAAACCGTGCTGATCCCGGATTTGCGTGCGGGCTGCTCGCTTGCGGCATCGATAACGGGCGCCGACGTCCGTCTGATCCGCGCGCGCTACCCGAACTCGCCCGTGGTCACCTACGTCAACACCAGCGCCGACGTAAAAGCGGAAAGCGACGTGACCTGCACCTCCTCGAATGCCGCCGCCGTTGTGGAATGGGCCGCGCGAGAATGGAGCACCGACCGCGTGATCCTAATTCCCGACGAATTTCTCGCCCGCAACGTGGCGGCTCAAACTGGAATCAAGATCATCGCTTGGCATGGCCGCTGCGAAGTGCACGAGCGCTTCACGGCCGAGGACATCGCGGAAATGCGCGCTTCCCATCCCGGCCTCGTCGTGCTCGCGCACCCCGAGTGCCCTCCCGAGGTGATGGCGGCCGCCGATTTCGCCGGCTCGACGGCGGCGCTGCAGAACTATGTGCTCGAAAGGCAACCGGCCAAAGTTGTGCTGCTGACCGAATGCTCGATGAGCGACAATGTCGCCGCCTTGGCGCCCGATGTGGATTTCGTCCGGCCGTGCAATCTGTGCCCACACATGAAGCGTATCACGCTGGAGGGCATCTACGACGCGCTCAACGAGATGAAGCACCAAATCGTCATTCCCGAGGATGTACGCGTGCGCGCCAAGCGCGCGATCGACGCCATGCTGGCGCTGCCGCGGGAGAAGCCGCGCGCCTTCGACGTCGCCCGCCCGCTGGCGGCGGTCGAACTGATCTGATCGCCCCATTGCCGCCCCTTTCCGCTAGCAACAAAGCCGCGAGACGCGCGCGGGCGCGTCAAGGAATGCACCATGCGCAAATTGTGGATCGCAGCGGCGGTGTTGGGGCTAACGGCCAATGCGCCGGCGCTCGCGCAAAGCGCCAGCATGGAGGGGACTTATGCGTTCCAGACCGAACCCTATGGCGACGAGCAATTCGCCGTATCGATGAGCGGCGCGGCGATCGTGCGCGGCGCTGCGCGCGGGCGCGTGGCCATACGCCTGACCGCCAACGAGATGATCGTGGAGCGCGCCAGCAAGCGTTCGCGCCTCATTACCGCGCACCAGAATTGCACGGGCGTACGCGACGGCGCCCAGATCAGCGTCAGCTGCGAAATGGCCCAGCCGCTCGAAGGCTACACGCCCGACTCGTTCTTGCTGCAGCCCGGCGAGAACGGGCAATGGGCCGGCGTCATCAATGGCAGTTCGCAAGTGACGTTCGCGCCGGTGCGGTGACGCACCCCCTCCCCGCGAGGGGAGGGGGTAGGGGG
>JAKFYF010000280.1 GCA_021731005.1 Hyphomonadaceae bacterium | reverse complement strand
CATTAGGGATTAGGGGTTGGGGGATTAGGGATTTTCCCAGTCCCCAACCCCGAAAACCTAATCCCTAAAAACACCATATCCCCAGGCAAAGCGCTATGGCGAAGTCGCACCAGCGCGCGAATCGGGGGAGGATGGCTTCGTTCATTATGGGCCGAGGTGCAGTTTCGGCGCCGCAATGGATTTATGTTTGGCCAGGGCTGGGCGGGCCGAGGGCCGTGAATGTCGTTATTGTTCGACGTTGCGTGGTTTGATTCCAAGCTGGCCGCGTGTGGCCTCGGGCGCGCGGCTCTTGCCGATGCCGCCGGGCTTCACCACTCCGATTTGCAGGCTTTGTTCGCCAATGCGCGCGCGCCTAGCGCGTCCGAGGTGTCGGCTTTCGCGGAAGTGCTTGACGCCGATCTGGTCGAGGTTTCGCTAAAGTGCGGCATCGCCGCGCGCGAGCCGGCTCATGCGACCAATGCGTGTGCGCGGATCGAGAGCATCGAGGCGCGCCTGGACGCCATGGATGCTTGGCTGGCCGAGTTCGAGGAATTGACCCGCAGGCGCGCCTAGCCGGAACCCTCTCCCCCAAATTTGGGGAGAATGTTCCAGGCTGGGTCACAAACTCATAAGCTAGACTAGGCGCGCAAATTTACGATGCCGCCGCGAAGCGCGCGGCGCGCTGCATAAACGCGTGGCGAGGGTTTTTCTGGCGTCGCCACTTGGTTGATCAGCGTCACCGCAAACAATGAATCGAAACGCAGCCTACGCGCGCGGCGCTCGCGCCCGCGGCGGTCGGCGCGGCGCTCTTCGCCGACCTCACGGAACTCGGCTTCCATCTCAGGCGGGGAATGTGTCTCGCCCATGCGGGCGGCGCTGCATTCCGTATGCCAAACGAAAATTAACTATCGAACGCGGTTGGGTGGGAAGGGTGTGCCGTTTTGATCGACGATTCGCGCGCCTTGGCGGGTTTTGAATTCTACTCGCGCGTCGCGATCAGCTGATCAATGCTGGGTTGTTCGCAAGCCTCACGGCAAGCTCGCGCATGATCGCTTGGCGCTGAGCTTCGCTGAGGCTGGTCCAGCTGGCGATTTCCGCCAGTGTGCGGCCACAACCAACGCAAAGGCCGGTCCGCCCATCCACGGCGCAGACCTGTCGGCACGGGCTCGAGATCGCTGACATCCGGACTTTCTAGGATGGGGCCGGTAGTCCGAGCAAATTTAATCGAAAAACGATAAAGCAGTATTGACAATCGATACGCATATCGTATATCAATAAAATCTGATCGACCCTGCATCCGCGCCCCCTCGGCCCGGCATCTCAGGGAGACAAGGTGGGCGAAGCGACCCATTCGCTGCTTTAGGAGAACGAGCCATGCGATTTTCACTTCTAGCCGCCAGCGCCGCCGCCGTCCTTGCGGTCCCGGTCGCCTTGGCTGCCGCGGGCCCGCAATTGTCACAGGACGAATTCATCAGCGCTGTGCGCTGTGTCGCCTTCGACGATATAAGCGGCGCTGACGCCGGCCTGGGCGCGGCCAAGTGGCGGCTGAATGTCGAAGCGGCGCGCCAGCCGGAAGCAGCCGTGGCCGCCGCCCGCGCCGAAGTCCGCGCCATCGCTGCCGGTGAGGAAGCCAGGCCCGCTCAAGCGTGCGAGGTTGCCTGAAGCAAGCGGAGGTCGTCATGAGAGCGTGGGGTTTGGCCGGCTTGATCCTTCTCCTGGGCGCTCCCGCCGCCGCGGCGTCCAGCGGCGAAGAGGCGTGTCAGCTTGACGAACAGCGCCGCCGCCGCGCGGAGCAGGCGACGCCGGCGGCGCCGCAAGCCGCCGATACCGAACGCGCCCAAGCCCCCGCGCCACGCGCCGCTCAGGCCGAACAAAGTTCGCGCACGCCCATGCCCCGGCGCCGTGGCGGCAGGCGCATTCCCGACGCCGAGTTGATAGGCCCGCGCGGGGCTCTATAAGTTGTGCTTGGCGCGCGTCACGCGCGCGGGGTGCGGTCCATGGAACTTGAGTTTTCGGCGGAAGAGATTGCGTTCCGCGATGAGGTGCGCGTGTTCATAGAGACGAACTATCCCGCCCAGATCAAAGGCAAGGGTTTGCGCGAGGATTTGTCCAAGGCGGATATGCTCGCCTGGCACAAGGTGCTCGGAAAAAAAGGCTGGTCGGCGCCGGCTTGGCCCAAGGAATATGGCGGCACTGGCTGGAGCGCAACGCAGCGTTATATCTGGCTCGAAGAGAATGCGCGCGCCGAGACGATCCCGCCGCTGCCGTTCGGCGTCTCGATGGTGGGGCCGGTGATCTACACATTCGGCACGCCTGAACAGAAAGCGCGCTTTCTGCCGGGAATTTTGTCCGGCGAGGTTTGGTGGTGTCAGGGTTACAGCGAGCCGGGCGCGGGCTCCGATCTCGCTAGCTTGAAGACCAAGGCGGTGCGCGAAGGCGATTTCTATGTTGTCAATGGCCAGAAAACCTGGACCACGCTCGCTCAACACGCTGATTGGGGCTTCTTCCTCTGCCGCACCGACGCGAACGCCAAGCAGCAGGAAGGCATCACCTTCCTGCTCATCGACATGAAATCGCCCGGCGTGAGCGTGCGCCCGATCAAACTGCTCGATGGCAGCTACGAAGTGAACGACGTGTTTCTCGATAATGTGAGAGTTCCGGTCGAGCAGCGCATCCACGAGGAAAACAAGGGTTGGACCTGCGCCAAATTCCTGCTCGCCCATGAGCGCGCCGGCATAGCTGGCGTGGCGCGCTCAAAGCGCAACGTGGAAAAACTCAAAGCCATCGCCAAGGCCGAGATCGGAGACGATGGCGCTCCGCTCAGCGAGGACCAGGGTTTCCAGCGCAAGCTGGCGCAGTTGGAGATCGATCTATCGGCGCTGGAAATGACTGAATTGCGCGTGCTGGCGCGCGAAAGCGCGGGCAAGGGGCCCGGGCCGGAAAGCTCGCTGCTCAAGATCCGCGGCACCGAGATTCAGCAGCGCCTGACGGAACTGACGCTCGAGGCGGTGGGCAATTACGCCCAGCCCTACACGCGCGAATTGGGCGAGGGCAACGAGTTCGCAATCGGCCCGGACTATGCGAGCGCCGCCTCGCCGATTTATTTCAACTGGCGCAAGGTCTCCATCTACGGCGGCTCCAACGAAATTCAGCGCAACATCATCGCGAAAATGGTGCTGGGCCTATAAGGGAGCGCGAAATCGGGACTGGCGCTCGACCTAGGAAGCGCCGGTTCATGGATGTGTGAGATTCATTCTTGGCGCCGTTCAATTCGAGCGCGACGGTGGGTGAGCGGCAGTTCGGGTTGTTGACATCAAGTCGAACGCCAGCAGCAGGGTGCGTTGGCGGTTGCTGAAATTGTCGTCGGAGAGAACATACACGCGGGTGGCGCCGTCCGGCATGGCGATTGCCGCGATCGCCTCGAAATTGTCCACCGGCGCGGGCGCGGCGATCCGCGCTAGCTCAGTGGTTTCGATTGAGCCGCCCGTGGATAAGTCCTGCTCGGAAAAGCGCGCGATGCGCGCGCGTGCGCCGAGGACGGGCGCATAGAAGCGCTCGAGCGCGATGAAATCTCCGTCGGGCAGGCGGTCGAGCGCGGTCAGGGAATAGCCCGGTTCGAGCCGATAGCGCGCGACCGGCGCGACCTGCGTCTGCGATCCAACGGGCGCGCGCCAGAGCGGCGCCGCGTCGCCATCGCCCTCGGCGGCGACAAGCAGATCGCCATTGTTCGCCGCGGCAATCGCCTCCAGGCCGACATTGGCGCGCAAGTTACGCACGCCGTCGAGCGTGGGGCCGGGCGCCGCCGCGCCGAACGGGCCGTCGCGGTTGAGATCATAGAGGCGGATGCTGTGGCTCTGTTCGAAGCTCGCCGCGAAGCGCCCATCGGGCAATTGCGCAAGGCCCTCGGAATCGCCTTTGCGCTTTGACCGGAATGGCTCGCCGTTCTCGTCGCGCATCGCCGCCGTGCGCACGTCGCTGAGCCCGACGAGCGCACCGTCGCGATCCAGAACCAGCCGCGCCTCGAACCATTGACCGGCGTCGGAAATGGCCAGCCAACGCCCGTCATCGAGCACCTCCATGCCCGACAGGCCCCCGAACAGCGCGTCGTCCGAACTCAGATCGAGCCCGCCGCGATAGCGAAGGGCGCCGGTTTCGCTATCGGGATAGGCAACCAGCGCCACCGCCACTTCAAGCGCGCGCCATTGCTCAGCGATCGGCGCTTGCGCTGCGAGCGGAGAGCAGGCGGTAAGGAGGAGTGCAAGCGCTGAGATTGCCCTTCCTGCGAGGGGAGGAGGCAGAGGGTGGGGTGAAACTCCCGCGGCGCAAGGTTGGAGCGCGGGGCGCGCGCCCCGCATTCCGCTGTCGCTCCCGCAAAAAAGCAGGCGCGCCAGGAGGCGCGCGCTCCAACTCGGAGACGCCGAGTTGCGCCCCGCATGCCCGCTCAAATCCGCACCATCGCGCGCGCTTCGCGCGGACTGCGCGGCGCACGCATTCTCTCGGGCGCGGCTTCGTCGAATAATTCGGCGAGCTTTTCGGTCATGGCCCCGCCGAGCTGCTCGGCGTCGGTGATGGTGACCGCGCGCTTGTAATAGCGGGTGACGTCGTGGCCGATGCCGATGGCGATCAATTCCACCGGCGAGCGCGTCTCGATCCAGTGAATGACGGCGCGCAAGTGGTGTTCAAGATAATTGCCTGGATTGGCCGACAAAGTGGAATCGTCCACCGGTGCGCCGTCGGAAATGACCATGAGAATGCGGCGCTGTTCGGGGCGCGGCATGAGCCGATCGTGCCCCCACAACAGCGCTTCCCCGTCGATGTTCTCCTTGAGCAGGCCTTCGCGCATCATCAGGCCGAGATTCTTGCGCGCCCGCCGCCATGGCGCATCCGCCGCCTTGTAAATGACATGGCGCAGATCGTTGAGACGGCCCGGCTGCGGCGGGCGCCCCGCCGCCAGCCAATCCTCTTTGGCGCGCCCACCCTTCCAGGCGCGGGTGGTGAAGCCGAGGATCTCGACCTTGACGCCGCAGCGCTCCAGCGTGCGCGCCAATATGTCGGCGCACAACGCGGCCACCATGATTGGGCGCCCGCGCATCGAGCCGGAATTGTCGAGCAGCAGCGTGACCACCGTATCCTTGAACGGCATGTCTTCTTCCTGCTTGAACGAAAGCGCCGAGAGCGGGTCGACGATCACGCGCGTCAGCCGCGCGGTGTCGAGCAATCCTTCCTCGAGGTCGAAGCTCCAGGCCCGGTTCTGCTTGGCCAGCAAGCGCCGCTGCAGGCGGTTGGCGAGCCGCCCGACCACGCTCTGGAGCGGCTTCAGCTGCTGGTCGAGGTACGAGCGCAGCCGCGTCAGCTCCTCGCCGTCGCACAAGTCCTCGGCGGTGATTTCCTCGTCATGGGTTCTGCTGAAGACCTTGTAGCCGGCATTGGGGTCGTCGGGCGCATTGCGCTCCTTCGGGCGCATCGGCCGGTCTCCGTGCTCGTCCTGCTCGCTCTCGTCGCGGTCCTCGGACTCCTCGTCGCTGTCGATCGTCATCGTCGCGTCGGATTCGATTTCGGAATCGATCGTTTCCATGTCCGCCGGCGCCTGCTGGTCCTCTTGGTCTTCGCCTTCGGGATTCTCGGCCTGCGGCGGCGGCTCGCTCCCACTCTCCGATTTTTCGTCCTTGGTTTCGTCGGAACCAAGCTCATCACCGATGCCCAGATCGTTGAGGACGTCGCGAAGCTGCAGCGCGAACTCGTGCTGATCGGCGACCACGTCGGCAAGCTTGTCGAGCTTGGCGCCCGCATCGCGTTCGACATCGGCGCGCCACGATTCCACCAGGGCCTTCGCATTCGCGGGTGGAGGCGCGCCGGTAAGCCGTTCGCGCACCATCAGCGCAATCGCGTCCGCCATGGGCGCCGCGGCGCGGTCGCGCTGGCGCGCGGCGCCTTTGCGGTCGAGCGTATCGGTCAGCGCCGCGGTGAGATTGCTGGCCACGCCCCGCATGGCGTTGGCGCCCAGCGCCTGGATGCGCATTTCCTCCACCGCGTCAAACACCGCGCGCGCTTCCGCGCCGGAGGGACGCAAGCGCGCGTGTTCGCTGTCGTCATGGTGCGCGAGCCGCAGCGCCAGCGCGTCGGCCTGGCCGCGGATGCGCTCGGCCTCGGGACCGGAAATGACGCGCGGGGGATGGGGCAGCACGATTTTGCCGGCGGCGAGCCGCGGCCCCTCCGCGCCGAACGTCACCTCCAATTCCTCCTCCCGTCCCGCCAGCGCGCGCGTTGCCTGCGCCAGCGAGCGCTTGAAGGTTTCAGTCGGGGTTTCCCTAGCCGGCATGCCGATTTTCTTGACTTAGCTAAGCAAGTTAGCTAAGTTGTAACAATGACCAAAGTGACGATCCACGTGGCCAAGACCAATCTCTCCAAACTCATCGCCAAAGTCGAGGCGGGCGAGGAAGTGATTATTTGTCGGGGGAATAAGGAAGTGGCGCGGCTTGCGCCAGTAAATGGGGTCAAGTCGGCGGACAGAAAACCGGGTCGGCTCAAAGGCTTGATTGAGTGGGATGACCGATTTTTCGACCCCCTCCCGCTGCACATGACGCTCAAGCCGGCCAGGCAGGCCAAAAAGCGTCAGCCCGCATGAAGCTCTTGCTCGACACCCACGCACTCTATTGGTGGATGATCGAGGAGCGGCGCCTGTCAGCCAAGGCGCGTAAGCTGATGAGTTCGCGCGCCGCCAGGATCTTCGTAAGTCCCGCCAGCGCCTACGAACTCGCCTACAAGCACCGCACCGGCGGATTGCCGAACGCTGCCGTTTTGGTTCGCAATTTCGACGCCGAACTGGCCGAGGAGGGCTTCTTGGCTTTGCCCATAACGCTTGAACATGGCCGCCGCGCCGGTGAACTCGCCGATGAGCATGGCGATCCGTTCGATCGCATGCTTGCAGCGCAGGCGATCGTCGAGGACATGGCGGTGGTGACCAATGACAAGAAATTGAGCGCGCTGGGAGCGAAGTGCTTGTGGTGAGCTTCCGAGCCGTCAGCCGATCAGCCTCCCCGGCGACGCCCCGGCAATCAACACTAGCTTTGCCCGGCCAGAGCGCCTATATGCTGCTCATCGTTCTTCGTCGCGTCACGCTTTGATCCCCCGCTGTCGCGCCGGATTTTCTGCCGTTTTCCTTCGAGTTCGAGTCCGCCGGGATGGTCCTGGGCGGACAGCACTACCTATTGGAGACGGTCAATGGCCACCGGCACAGTCAAGTTTTTCAACACGCAAAAGGGTTTTGGTTTCATCGCGCCAGAGGGCGGCGGCAAGGATGTGTTCGTACACATTTCCGCGGTCGAGCGCGCTGGTCTGCGCGGCCTCATGGACGGGCAAAAGGTCTCGTTCGACATGGAAAAAGACCGTCAAGGGCGCGAGTCGGCGACCAATCTCCGCACGGAGTAGTTCGCGATGGCGATCGATGAGCGCATCGCGAGTTATTCCGACAAGGAGCTCGCAACCTTGCGCGAAAACGTGGAGCGTTTGGCGCTATCAGGTTCGACGCCGCAAAAGCTAGAGGCTGAGCGGCTGATGCCTCTCATCCTCGCCGAACTTGCCGAGCGCAAGGCGCGCACGCCGCCAAAACCGGCGCGCAAAACCGTTGCGGCCAAGAAACCGTCCGCGGCGAAGAAAGCGTAACCCAATGCAAGCGGCAGCGCCCGACGAAACCTTGATCCAACTCGCACGCCGTGTGGGCGGGTTCGATGTCTTCGTGGCGATGCTGGAGCGCGCTGGGCTGGTTGAAACGTTGTCGGGGGCGAACAAGCACACCTTGTTCGCCCCCGCCGACGATAGTTTCGACAAACCCACCTTGGCCAAGCTCAACCGGGATGATCAGGCCGAGTTGTTGGTTGCGATGGTGAAAGTTCATCTCGTCGTAGGGCAAGTGCTGACGGCGCGGCTGAAGGGGCGGCGCATCCGCGGCGCCTCGCTCGAGGGCGCGGAACTGGTCATCAATTCCGCGCGCGTCGTGACCGTGAATGGCGCGACCGTGGTGCGCCCTGACCTGATCGCGTGCAATGGCGTGATCCACGGTATCGACAAAGTGCTCTGGCCGAAGCTCTCCCCCGAGCAGGCGGGAATGCTGCGGGGCTAACGCCCCGCCAAGTCCTTCGCCGCGTTGACGAGCGTCCGCCTCTTAGCGCTATGATGGCCGCAGGGAGGGATTTCATGGTTCGCCTGATCGTTGCGGCGTTGGCGGCGGCTTTGGCCGCGGTCGCCGGAATTGTCGGCTATCGCACGGTCACGTTTGCCGCGCCGCCGCCGCCGGCCGCCCCCGCGATCGCCGATCCCGCCGCCTATTCTCTCGATGTCGGGGCCGCCGCACTGAATCTGTCCGAAGCGATCCGATTCCGGACCATCTCCATCGCTGACAGCGCGGGAGATCCCGCGCAATTCACGCAATTCCAGGCCTGGATGCAGGCGCGCTATCCTGCTTTTCACGCCGCCGCCAAGCGCGAGATCGTTGGCGGCCTTTCGCTGCTCTACACCTGGGAGGGCAGCGACCAGGGCCAGCCGCCGCTGCTGCTCCTGGCGCACCAGGATGTCGTGCCGGTTCCCGACGATACGCGCGGCGCCTGGAGCGTCGATCCGTTCGCGGGGCTGATCAAGAGCGACGCGATCTGGGGCCGTGGCGCCATCGACGACAAGGCTTCGCTCGTGGCGCTGCTTGAAGCGGCGGAGTTTCTAGCCGCGCAAGGGCGGCGCCCAACCCGGACCATCCTGTTTGCGTTTGGCCATGACGAGGAGATTGGCGGCGGCGAGGGCGCGCAGGCGATCGCGGCGGAACTGGTCCGTCGCGGCGTGCGCGCCTGGTTCGTGCTCGACGAGGGCATGGCCGCGCTCGCCGAGCATCCGCTCACTGGCGGTCCCGCGTCGATGATCGGCATCGCCGAGAAGGGGTTCGCGACGCTGCGCGTGCGCGCGGTCGGACAGCCCGGTCATTCCTCGATGCCTCCGCCGCAGACCGCGGTGTCCTCCTTGGCGCAAGCAGTGACCCGCATTCACTCGATGCCGATCGAGCGCGGGCTTGAGGGCGGGCCGGCGCTGGCGATGATGCGCGCGCTGTCGCCGCAGCTGCCGCTGACGACGCGCGTGGCGGTGTCGAACGAGTGGCTGCTCGGCCCGCTTTTGCAGAGCCGGATGGCCGACAATCGCGCCGCACTCGCGCTCATGGGCACGACGGTGGCGCCGACCATGATCGATGGCGGCGTACGTCCCAACGTGTTGCCGGGGGAAGCCATCGCGATGATCAATTTCCGCCTGCACCCGCGCGACACCGCCGAGCAGGTGCTCGCGCGCGCGCGCGAGGCGGTCGCTGGCCTCGAGGGCGTGACGGTGGAGTGGGACGAACCGCCGCTCGACGCCAGCCCGGTGTCGAGCACGACTTCTTCGAGCTACGCGCTGCTGGCGGCGCTTTCGCGCGCTATTCTGCCCGACGCGCCGGTGGCGCCGGGGCTGGTCGTGGGCGGCACAGATGCGCGCCATTATTCCGAGGCGGCTGAAAACGTGTATCGCTTCGCGCCGATCCTGGTGACAGATGAAGACCTTAAAGGTCTCCACGGGATCGACGAGCGGCTCTCCACGGCCAATTTCGAGCGGATGATCAGGTTCTACCTCGGGCTGATGGAAACCGGAGCGATGCAATGATGCGCGTAATCTTGCTTGCAGCGGCGCTCGCCGCGTGTGTGCCGGTGGCGCCGAACCAAGAGGGAGCGCCCATGAGTGCACCGCAAAGCCTGCCCGCGCCAACGCCCGCCGATGTGCCGGTGCGCATCGATGCGACTAAGAACGGGCAGAGCATCGAGGTGCGAGTCGGGCAGCGCTTCGCGGTGGAGCTGATCGGTGTTCCGACCGCCGGCTACCTTTGGGCGCCAGCGCGAACGCCAGCGTTCATCGCCCGCGCGGGTGAGGCGGGAGGCAACACCACGACAGCGCAGAGCCAACCAGGCTTCGCCGGCGGCAGCCATTGGGAAGTGTTCGTGTTCGCCGCCACCGCGCCAGGTTCGGGCGAACTTGTGCTCGAGCAGCGCCGCCCATGGGAGACAAGCGAGCCGCCAAGCGATATTTTCCGCATCACCATCGTGGCGCGATGAGCGGGCGCCGCCGGCTGCGCCGGGGCTTTGTCGGCGTCTCAGCCTAAGGTATTCCGCACGGCCATGACCGATCTGCTCAAAGACCTTTGGTATTTCGCCGCGACCTCGCGCGAGCTGAAGCGCGGTGAGATGTTTCGCCGCGAGATTCTTGGCGAGCCGGTGGTGCTCGGCCGCGATCGCGAGGGCCGCGCGTTTGCGTTGCGAGACATCTGCCCGCACCGTGCGGTGCCGCTCTCGGCGGGGCGGATAACCGACACAAGTGGCGCGCAGACGGTGGAATGCCCCTATCATGGCTGGCGCTTCGGCGTGGCTGACGGCGTCTGCAGACAAATCCCTTCGCTGGTCGAGGGTCAGGCGTACGAAGCAAGCCGCATCCGCGTACGCCACTACCCGACGCACGAGACCAACGGCATCGTGCTGGCGTATGTCGCCGCCGATGCGCGCGCAGTGCACGAACCGCCGGCGCCCCCGCGGTTCGATCTCGGCGACTTCCGCGAACCCAGATTCGTCATTCACCGCATCTTCGCCGCGACCATGGACAACGCCGTGGTCGGCCTCATGGATCCCGCGCACGTGCCGTACGTGCATGATCAATGGTGGTGGCGTCCGCCATCGACGGGCAAGCGGCTCAAGCAGAAGCGCTTCGTTCCGCGTGAGCGCGGCTGGGCCATCGAACGCCATGCGCCCTCGGGAAACTCGCTCGCCTATCGCATGCTGTTCGGCGGGGCGGTGACCACTGAGATCAGTTTCATGCTGCCGGGTTTCCGCTGGGAAGTGGTGGAGAATGCACGCTCGCGCCTATTCACGCTCACCTGCCTCACGCCCGAGAACGAGAATTCCACCCGAATCACGCAGGTGACCTACTGGAAAAACGCGCCGCTGCTCGATGCGCTGAAGCCGATCCTGATTCCAGCCGGGCGCAAGTTTCTCGACCAAGACGGCGAGATGGTCGATCTGCAGAACGAAGGCCTGCGCTACGGCCCCTCCATGCTGTGGATCGACGACATCGATGTGCAAGCCAAATGGTATCTGAAACTCAAGCGCGAGTGGGCGAGGAGCCGCGAAGAGGGGCGCGAGTTCGTCAATCCGATCGAGCCGACGGTGTTGAAGTGGATGAGTTAGGGGAGGTCGAGCACTCCCTTGATGGGGCGCCGGGCGTCTCCGTGATTCCGTTCAGCTCAAGCGGGCTCTAGAATTGCGGGTGGTTCGGGTCGGGCGCGCCGACGGCGAGGCGCATCAGATCGCGCACTTCGCCCAGGCGATCGTAGGTCAAGAATCCCAGCAAGAACAATTCGCAGACGAAGCGCCAATAAATCAGGGCCGCCGCGCCCACCGCCGGCGCGGCGACGATTTGTACAGCTCCCGCGCCGAGATTGCCGGCCAGCAGCGCGCCTATGCCGGTGAGCAAGGCGCCGAGCGCGAGGCCGGCAATGATAACGAGTCCGATCCAATAAACGAGCTTGACCAAAGTCGGCCCCATCGGACGTTCGAACCCGAGTATGCGCTGCAACAGGGATGACATCGCGTTTCTGCTCCGTTCGAGTAGCTGGTGTCCCGGATTTGAAGTTCGCTAGATCATGGGACCACGCGCGGAAGCGAACTTCAAATCCAAGAGGGACACTAGAATCAATGTGCGTAGTGTGGCTGATGAATCTGAAATTCGCTCGGTGCGCCGTGACGATCTTGCGAATGTCAGATTCGCCACACTAGTGCGATCAGAGCGTATGGCCCCCATCGACGACAAGCACGGTCCCTCCGTCGGCTTCCGCCAGCACCAGCGGAATGAGTTCGCCAAGACCGATTCCCGGCAGGCGCGCGACCGGGATCTTCATTTCCGCGAGACGCGCGAAGGCGCCGGAATCATCGCCAAGCGTCAATTCCTTGAACAGGGGCGTGTCCGCCCAGGTCGGCGCGTCGCCCCCAAACGCCAACGCACTCACTCGGACTTGGAGTTCTGCGCCCTCGCGCGCGCCGTGTCGGAGCAGCCCCAGAAAGCCGTTTTCCTGGTCGAGTTCCTCGCGCAGCGCCGCAGCCGACGTCAGGAACACGATGGCGCCGCCGTCACGATTGTCACCGATCAGGGGCATGATCGCGTCCAGGCCGCGGCGGGCGGCGTCGAGATAATTGTCCCGGCGCGGAAACGAGGCGCCGGCGTCCAGGAACGCCCAGTCCAGGCGGCCGTATTGGCCGGCGATGAACTCGGCGGCGTCGCGCCACCGGCTTGCGTCGGCCGGGTCGAACGTCAGCATCGACACTTTCTCCGGCGGGCGCACGAGCGCATCGGCGGCGGCGGCGAGGCTGTCTTCGTCATTGTCGATCAAAATCAGCCCGCCATCGGCGCGCCGCGACAATTCGCGTGCGCACGCCGAGCCCACGCCGGCGCCCGCGCAACCGACGAGCGCCACCGGATTGATCGGATCAAAGCCCATGGCCCATTAGGCCATGGCCGGCGGGTCGCTTCAACCGTGGAGGTCGCCAGAACCGGGAAGCACGGTTATATCCCCAGTGGATGACACGTTTCGCGCTTCAATTCGGACAGACCCAGCCGGGCCTCACCTACCTCGAACGCACCAGCGCGTACGGGGTGTGCTCGCGCGGCGAAGCGCAGATCGCCATTGCGCAAATCGGCCGGCGCGGCGGCTACGAGTTCGATCTGCCTGGCGGCGGCGTCGAGGCGAGCGAGGATGAAGCGGCGGCGCTGATGCGTGAGTTTCAAGAAGAAACCGGACTGACGGTGTGGCCGACGCGTGTGCTTGGCCGCGCGGGCCAATTCTGGATCAACAAAGGCGAACCGCGCAATTCGCTGGCGACATTTTACGAAGTGGAGCTCTCCGCCGATGATGGCGCGCCCTCCGAACCCGACCACGCGCTGGTTTGGATGGCCCCGGCGGAGGCGTTGCTTAGAGTACGCCATGAGGCGCACGCTTGGGCGATCCTGCACTGGTTGCGGGAGCGGCGCGGCGGCGGGTGAGACGTGCTAGCGCGTTTAGGCCGAGCGGGATCACCGCTGTGTACGCTCGGCTTGCATCCGGTCTAACCCCGGCCGCGCAGCGGATTGAGATCGCCGAGCCGCTCAAGCAGCGTTGCGTCGCGAAGCTCCGGCAGCTCTGCAAACTCAAGCTGGCTCAGCTCTATGGGCCGGCCGAGATCGATCCCGGCAAATCGTGCGCGCGGCAAGTCCAGCACGATGTCCTCGGCCGAAGGCGGCTCTTCCGCCTCGATCGCGCCGCCGAGCGCAACCTCGGAAACACCCAGTTCCGCCACCGCCGGCGCACTTTCGCTTTGAACGGGGGCCTGCGCGTCGACGCGTACCATGAAGGCGCCGCCGACAGCGGCGACGCTCGCCAGCCCCATGGCCATGAGCGCTTGCTTGGGCGGGGCCCTAGGAGGAAACAGCGTGCGCTCAACCACACGCAGACGTTCGCTCAGAATTGCCCAAGCGCGGCCGCCACGCTCGCCGCGCCATTGCGTGAAATCGATGACCGGTGCGTTGCGGTTGAGCCGCGGCGCGCCGGGTGCGCGCGCTACCTCAACCAGGCGCGAAGCGGGGATCGCTTGTGCCCACTCCAGCATGTAATGCTGGCTCGGCGCATCGGCCGACCACACCAGCACGATGGCCGTCTTTTCTGAGATAGCCCCTTCCAAGGCGCCAAGCGCCTGCAAGCGGCCGCAGTGCAGCCGCACCGCGTGCTGCTCGGCTTCAAGCAGCCGCGTCAGCGTTTCCGCGAATTTCTGGGCGTCGTAGGTGCAGACGATGCAAACGTCGATCATGGGAAGGCCATTAACAATTCCCTAACACGAACCTGATGCGACGCCATGCCCCCCACAGTCTGGCGTCTGTGCATAAGCGTACTTTTGGTTCTTGAGCGTTGCAATTACGCGCCAGGAACGCGACGGTCCAGCGCCGCCGGCTTGCATTACATTACAGTGAGGCAATCTCGGTTGTTTATTGCTGCGGGCGTCGTATGCTAGGTACGTTGGGCGGTTTCGGGAGGGGGTCGCGCCAACCGAGGGGAGACATTTCATGGATATGACTACAATCCTGCCTTACGTCGTCCAGGCTGTCGGCGGCGCGGTTGGCGGCAACATCTTGGGCGCGCTGACGCGCGGCGGCGGCGGCGTCGTCGGGCGCAGCTTGATCGGCGCGGTTGGCGGCGTGGCGGCGGCGTATGCTGCTGGCGCGGTTCCCGCGGTGGGCAACGTCACCGCCATGTGGAGCAGCCTGATCGAGGGCGAGAACGGCGCGCACCTGGCCAACCTGATCACCGGCGCCGGCGGCGGCGGCATTCTTGGTCTGCTCGGCGGGCTGCTGATCCGTTCGCCCGAGTAAGCGTTTCCTACAGATCTCGCCAAATCTCGGTGAGAAATTGCGCGTCCGACCAGGGCCCATCGGCCTGCGCTTGGCGCACGATCACCAGCCCTTCAGTGCGCGACAGGTAGAGGCGTTGTCCGCCTTTGCCTGCCGCCATGGCCAGATCGATCGGCGCGGGCGAAGACGCGCGCCAGATGTCGGTGTCTACGTCCAGCCGCACTTGCGGGCCGGAACGCGATGGCGCCGCCAACCACAGGCCGAAGCCGGCGCGCGCCTCCGCGAATGAGCCGCGCTGCGCCTCACGCAAGGCGTGATCGTCGGCGAGTTGTTGCGCGCGCCAGACGCCTTCGCGCCGAATCAGTTCCCCGACTTGCGCCCAGGCGCGAGCGGACAGCGCCACGCCGTCGTCAAAGCGGGGCGCGCCATCGGGCCAGCGCGTCCAACCGATCGGCACGCAACCTATCGGCGCCAGCGTGCGCGCGGTGAGATAACGGGCGGGATCAGACTCGATGCCGGCGCCCGCGAGCTTTCGCCGCGCCAATTCCGTGAACAGAATGTAGGCGGCCTCATCGGAAGCGAAGCGAAGGCCGGGCGCCTCGGCGGGTTCCAGCGCCAACGCCGTAGGCAGATCGCGGCGGTCGCGCGCGGCGAAGGCGAGTCCGCTGGTCCCGCTGAGCAACGCCCGCACGCTGATGGTGTTCTTGATCGGGTGGGTTCCCCATTCGTAGAGCGTAAGCGCGACCGCATCGTCGAGGCGCAACAACTCGTCCTCAGCGAGCGAGGCCGCGAGCAGGGCGGCAAGCATGCGCGATCCCGCGCCGAGCGGCCACCGCGCGTCCGGGCGTGCGCCGGTGGGATAATCTTCCGCCAACATGATGCCGTGGCGCGCGACCAGAAAGCTCACGCCGCCGCGCTCGGCGCTATAGCTCGCAGCTGCGCTGAAACGCGGCCCCGCCTGCGCGCGCGCGCTGCGCGCCGAAGCGCTCAGCAAGCCACAGGCGACGCCAGACAACAGCAAACGGCGGTTCAGTTGAGCGATCCCCACGCCGGGCATTGTCTCCCAATTGCCGCGAGGCGCCAAGCGCGCAGCTGCGCGCGGGCTCGGTTTACTCCCCCGCCGTTTCGCCATGTTCGCCGACCGCGATGGCGCCCTCGGGCGCACCGCCGCACCGCTCAATTGAGAGACAAAACACCGCTCAGTAAGCCGGCGGCAGCAGCCGCACGCCCAGGCCTTCCAGCCGCAGCACGCCCCCGCTTGCCTCCACGTCGAGGGTGATGTCATCGCCGCTGATGGAGTAGCTGGCCGCCAGCAATCCGAGGGCGCGGCGCGCGTTTTCGTTGACATTGGGGCCGTTGGCGAGGGCGGAGAAAACCGGCCCCGGGCGCTCGATAGGCAGGGTAAGCGCACCCTCAAGCCGGCGCTGTTCGTCGAGGCCGCCATGTCCGGCGCCTTGCGTGTGCAACGGCCCCCATTCGAGCCCCAGCGCTTCGAAGCGCAGCTTCCCGCCCGCCTCGCGCCAAGGCGCCAATGGATCTTCGTCGCCAGCGTTCAAGAGCGTGGCGGCGTGTTCAATCACGATCGCGGCGCGAAGCGCGGCGATTTCAAGCCCGAGCGCTTCGAAGCTGCGCACCGGCCGCGGCAGCGTGAAATGCGCTAGCTCTAGGACGAACTGATATTCGCCGGCCGCGCGCGGATCAGGTCGCAGATTGGCGACCATGGTGCGCACCGCCAGCACGCCTTCGGCGGCGGGATCGTCAAGCGTCAGATTGTTTGCTTCCACGCCCGCCGCCGCCAGCGCGCCGCCTTCGCTGCGCAAGGAAGCGATCAGCGCATCGGCGGCAATCCTGGTGACGGCGCCGTCGGCGCGGCTGATTTCGATCGGCGCCTTGGCCTCAAGTTTGACGTGTTGCGGGTTGGTGAGCGCGATGTGGAGGTCGGCGCGAGCGCTGGCCGCGCGCCACGATCCGCGCGGCGGGGCATAGGACAATCCCTGCAGTTCGAGCCGCAGCAACGCTGGGAAGCCATGGCGCACAATGCGTGCGATCGCGACCTCGCCGCCCTTGGCGTTTTCGGCGGCGACCAACGAAGCGATGCGCGCTTCGGCGGCGGCCGCGACGACGTGCCAATAGATCACCCAACCGATGGCCGCGGCCGCGAACAGCGCCCATGGGATGGCGAGCCAAAGCGCGCTTTTCTTCATGGCGCGCTTGTCCGGCGCAGGTGCGGCGGCAACAAGGCTTGGCACTCGCTTTCGATGACGTTCTCCAAGCGGGCCATGAATTCCTCGCGCGGCAAGCCGGCGGGAATCGCCGGCAGCACTTTGATGGTCACGTGGCCGGGGCGGCGAAGGATGCCCTTGGGCGGCCAAACCAAACCAGTATTGAGCGCGATCGGCGTCACCGGCAGACCAAGGTCGCGGTACATGGCCGCTATGCCTGGCTTGTAATCGGGCGGCGCGTTCAGTTCCTGGCGCGTGCCTTCGGGATAGATCAGGATTTGGCGGCCCTTTGCGATCACAGCGCGCGCGCCGCGCACCAGGCTTTTCAGCGCTTGCGCATGTGTCTCGCGCTTCAGCGGGATCATCCGCTTCATATAGAAGCCGAACACCGGCGCGTGCGTGAGTTCGTATTTCACCGGAAACACAGGCTGATCCAGGAATTGCACCGGAAGCATGGTGTCGAGCGTGGCCTGGTGTTTAGAGGCAAACAGCGCTGGCCCCTTCGGCGGCAAATGTTCGAGACCTTCGAAACTGATCCGAATGCCGCAAATCCAACGCAAGCCCCAGATCGCGGCCTTGCCCCAGCCGCGCATCGCCACCCAGATGTAGCGGTCGTCGAACAGCACCAGCGGCATGGCGCCGATACCCCAGAACAGCATCGCTCCGTAGAACCAGAAAAAATAGATGATCGAACGCAGCAGGATCATGCTTCGCCTTGCTTAGCGGAGCTTCGGCCGAGGCCGAGCAGGGCCTCGCGCCCCCTTATGATGAGGTACTTGGTGTATTCCCCGCCAAGCCGGCCGGCCGCGCCGAGATCGTTGCGCCAGAGCGCCGGATCGGTCCAGCGCGTGCGAACGGGGTAGGGGACGATTTCCGCCTCCGGGATCGCCAGCGACAATTCAAGCCGCGAGCGCGGCATGTGATAATCGTCGGTGACCAGGATGATGCGGTGATAGCGATGCTCGCGCGCCCAGGCCGCGGTTTCCGAGGCGTTGCCCAATGTATCATCCGCGCCGCGGCCGAGATCGATGCAGCACTGCGCCAGCGCGGGCTCGACATTGAGAGCCTCGCCGAGCAATTCCTCGTCGGTGACGATGCGGTTGACGCCAGAAATCAACAGCCGCTCGCCCTTCTTCTGTTCAAGCAAACGCACGCCAGTGGACAAGCGCTCCAGCGAACCGCCAGTCAGCGCCACAATCGCGTCCGCCTGTGGGGGCGGAGTGGCGGCGCGACGCACCCTGGTTGCGAAATCCCAGAAGCCAATTGTCCAGGCGATCACGACGCCCACGCACCCCAGCAGCAAGAGGCGGCGCATCAACCAAGCCTCGCGGCCCGGGCGTAAAAATAGCCGGCCGCGGCTCGCGCGCCCAAGCCAGCGGCAACCGCCGCGCCGATGGGCGCCGCCGCGACCGGCGCTAGATCCAGGGGACGAATCATGCCCGCCAGTGTTTCAAGATTTGCGCCGGGCGCCATGAGCAAGATCGCCACCACGCCGGCCGCCGCCGCGAGCGCTCCCCCCGCCAGGCCCGCATAGAGGCCCATCAGGGCCGCCTCGTCGGCGATGCGCCCCGCCGCCTGGGCGCGCGTTGCCCCCAGATCGGTGAGCACCGTCACCATTTCGCGCCCGCGCGCCGCCAGCGCGCGCGCCGCGAGCCAGACGATCACCGCCATGACCAACCCAAACGCGCACGCGCCCCAAAACGCCGCTGCCCGCACCCAACTGGCGATCTCGCCGCCGCTTTCGACATCCGGCGCCTCCACCATCTCGGCGGTGACCCCGCCCTGTGCGAGCGCGGCGACAATATCGCCGGAAACATCCGCGCTATCGGGCGCCGGGTTGAGTTCGACCTCGATCAATCGCAGCGGCGGGGCGTCCTCGGCATTAGCGAGCCCAAGCAGGGCGGCCGCGCGCCCAGCAGTTATCCGCGCGGCGCTGGCGACGTGGGGGGCGGCGTTCAGCGCCGTTTCCGCCGCCGCGACTGCCTCCGGCCCCTCTGGCGCCAGCACCCGCACGATCGCGTAATTGCGGCGCGCTTGGTCATATCCTTCGGCCAGGCGATCGGTCGCGCGCGCCGCCAACCCCGCCGCGGCCGCGGCGAACGCGGCGGCTGCGAGCGTCCAAAACATGGCCCGCTCCACTCCGCTCAGCGCATTTCTCATTCGATCGGCTCCACGTCGGCAGTCGAGGATTCTTCGGCCGGGGAGAGCTTGCCGCGGTCAATGCGCCAGAGTTGGATCGGCGCGCAGGTGGCCAGGCTTTCGTCCTGGCTGGCGATCACGACGCCGGCCCCGACCCGGCGCATCTCGGCCAGCAGCTTGACAATGCGCCGCCCGTCGGCGGGCGACATCCCGGCGGTGGGATCGTCGGCCAGGATCAGCGCAGGCTTGGCTGCGAGCGCGCGCGCGATGGCGGCGCGGCGGCGCTCGGCGCCGGATAATTTTTCCATCGGCAAATCAGCCGCTTCCCCAAGCCCCACGAAATCCACAAGTTCGCGCACATCGTCGGTGTAATCCTGCGCCCGCCGCCCCGCCACTTGCAGCGGCATGGCGATGTTGTCAAACGCCGACCATTGCTCAACAAAAACAGGATTTTCCCCGACGTAGCCGATGCGGCGCTTGGCTTGCGCCAGCGCGTTCGGAGTGGCGCGGGCGACATCCACGCCCATAATCGTTGCGGTGCCGGCTCGAATCGGTAGCGCAAGGCGCAGCAAGTGCATTAGACTGGTTTTGCCGGCGGCGGAGGGGCCGGTGATCAGGGCGACTTCGCCAACGCGCGCCTCGAACTCGATTTCAAGCAGCACCGTGGTGGGGCCATAGCCGGAATCGACCCCGTCCAGTCTGGCCAGAACGCCTTGCTGCAGCAAATCTACTTCCACGTGGTTTAATCGCGCCATGCCTGGACAAGCCAAATAGAATCAATGCACCAAGAGCGATTATTGGGGCTGAATGTATCCTTATCATGATCTTGACCTGCTCGTCTTGCTCAACTCGCTATTACGCTGACGACGCCGCTGTAGGTCCGTCTGGGCGGACCGTGCGGTGCGCGGCATGCGGGTTTTCCTGGTTCGCGGAGCCGCAGCTGGAGCTGCGCGACACCGCTGGCGCCGGCGAAAGCCGGTTGGAACCGATCAGCGAGCCGCTGACCCGCGAGCGGGTGGAGCGGCTCAGGCGGGCCGCCGAACAGGCCGGGCCCGCCCCCTCGGCGGCGGCCAAGTTCCGCGCCCAGCAGGCGGAAAAGATGCGCCGCGAGCGCATGCGCGCAACTGCCGTAGCGTGGGGCGCGACCGGCGTGGCGGTCGCCGCCTCGGCGACCGGGATGGTGGCGTTCCGCCAGGATGTAGCTGAACTCTGGCCGCGTTCGGCCAGCGCCTTCGCCGCGCTTGGGCTCGACGTCAACGTCTATGGGCTTGAGTTTTACGACATAACGGTCGAGCGCGCCTTCGAGGGGCCGACCCCGGTTCTGCTGGTGTCGGGCGAAGTGCGCAATATCGGCCACGAGGACAAGCTGGTCCCGCCGGTGCGGCTGTCGCTGCGCGATGACCGCTCGCAGGAAATTTTCCAATTGGTCGACGCGATCACGGATGCGCCGATCGCCGCCGGCGCCTCGGCGCCGTTCCAGATTCGCGTCGAAAACCCGCCGGTGGACGCCGTCGATCTGGAAGCGACGTTCGCCGATTTCGCGGAAATCCCCGCCGCCGGCGGGCCCGCGCACGTCTCGCCGCCATCCGAGCACAGCGAACTGCTGCTCGACAATCCGCTCGACGACAGCGGCATTCACGTGGTCGACGAAGTGCCGGCGTCGCTGCGGACCTTTGGGCCAGTCGAAGGCTTGGCGCCGCGCTTCACGAATGGCTGAGGCGCGGCTGCGCGTTCTCCTCAGCGCCGCCGAAATCGCACAACGTGTTGAAGCGCTCGCAGACGGCGTCGCAGCGGAAGTCGGCGGTGATTGGACCATCGTGGCGCTGCTGCAAGGCGCGATCCCGTTCGCCGCGGACCTGATGCGCGCCATCGAGCGGCGCGGACGCCACCCGATCTATGACTCGCTCTGGCTCGAAAGCTATCGCGACGCGCGCGAGAGCTCAGGCAAAGTGGTGGTGCGCGCCGACATTTCGCGCTCGGTGGAAGGCCGCCCGGTGCTGATCGTCGACGACGTGTTCGACAGCGGCCGCACCATCGCCTTCGCCCGCGCGCACCTGATGGCCAAGGGCGCAACCCGCACCATGGCGTGTGCTTTCGTGCGCAAGCCGCAAGCGGCCGGCGAGCCGATCGAAGCGATCGGCTGGGACGGCCCAGACGCTTTCCTGGTCGGCTACGGCATGGACGACGCGGGGCGTTATCGCGGGCTGCCGTGGATCGCTGCGGTGGAGTAGGGGGACTCGAAATGTGGACCGCCGGCGCCCTCGCAGGCGAGGACGGCGGCGATCCATGACATTGGCTTGACCCCATGCATGGTTGGACCTACTTGGTCCTACCATGACCATGCGGATGAATATTGCCGAGGCCAAGGCCAAATTGTCGTCGCTGGTGGAGGCGGCTCTGCGCGGCGAGGATGTCGTGTTGGCCCGGGGCGGCGAACCGGTGGCGCGCATTGTGCCCCTGGCCCCGCCGCCGGCGCGCCGCCCGCATCTGCTGGCGCAGCTCGGTTATCCGGACGTGGACGAGGCAGCCTTCGCCCCCGAACCCGAGATCGCCGCGACGCTGCTTTCGCCGCTCGATCCCAACCCGCGGCCGTGAGCGGCCTGCTGCTCGATACCCATGCGCTGATCTGGTGGTCGGCGCGCAGTCCACGGCTATCGCCCTCCGCGCACGCGGCGATCAAGGCGAGCCCCGGCGCGGTGTGGGTGAGCGCCGCTTCGATCTATGAGGCCGACTACAAGGCGCGGGTCGGGCGCATTCCGCCTCTGCCCGTTCCGACGCTTGAGATCGTTCGCGCGGAAGGGTTTTCAGCCCTATCCATAGGCGAGTTGGAGGCCGCGCGCGCTGCAGCTTTCGTCTGTGCCCACGCTGATCCATTCGACCGCCTGATCGCCGCTCAGGCTCACGTACACAATTTGGTCGTAGTCACCAAGGATGCGGTGCTTAGCGAGATGGGGGCTCGGGTGGTCTGGTGAAGGCGCCGCGCGCCAGCTGGCGCGCGCATTCGTGTAGAAGTCCCACAGCAGGCGTCCGGCAAGCACAAAGCCTCCGACAGGGCGACGCCGCCAGTGAGCAGGGCGATGACGTTGCGCACATTCATCAGGTTCAGACGCAAGACAATCGCCACCAGCGCCACTCTAGGGAAGAGAATCCCCCGATTGTGATGTTTCCGGAGTTGGGGGCACCTCGGTCCTCGTGATGAGCACGCGGTCGCCGTTGGTGGCTAGTCGCAATGTACCATAGGGCGTCTCCAGAAGTGCGGTGCCGTCTGACTGTAGGTTGAGGCGCCGGAAGACGCCCACCATAAATACGCGCTCGCCACCCAATCGCAGTTCAATATCTACGGCGATCCGATTCCTGCCGCGCAGCACGTATTCCGCTCTTAAATCCGGACAGACGGACGCCGCTTGCTCGTCAAGTGCTGGGGCATCGACTGGCGTGCCACGCGGACTAAGCGTGAAAGTGATTGGCAGATACCTATTGGAAGGCTCTCTGGCGACGCGCCACCCTGTTTCACTGTCCCCGCTATTGACAATACAAGCTACGTTTGCGTCGGGGCTTTCCGGTTCATTTGAAAAGCACCATACGGGCATCTTAGCCCCGCCCGCGATGTCGGAGAACTCACCGGCAAAATAGCCGTGAGCGCCAGCTTCAACGTAAGCTGCACCATTGCGTAGCCCACCGCGAAACCGGATGGGCTCGCGCGCAACGGCTGTTCGCCGGTGGGCGACGGGCATTGAGATGATCGTGTCACCACGTTGAGCTTCCTCCGCGATGCGAACGCCGTCCTGCTCAAAGCGCAGAGCAGTCGCGATGACGTCGGTGTCAGTATCGTGGGCGCTTGCCTGACTGAACGCGGAGCCGATGCTGATCAGAGCAAAGGCAATGGCAAACAGTTCTGGGCGCATGCGCTGAGCCTAGCAAGAGGGCGATCCCATTTCCAGATCGAGGTCAATGCAGAGGATTGGAGAGGGTTGGGAGCCTCTGTGGCCAGACTTCCTAGAACGGAAGCCCCCCTCAACTCCCCCCGAACCGATCTAGCAGCCGCCGCAGATATTCCCGCTCCGCTTCCGGGCGGTTGGGGTCTTGCGCGCGGCGGAGGATTTCGTCGAACACGGCGCGCGTGCGCGCGGGATCGCCGCCGCGCGCAAGACCC
>JAKFYF010000089.1 GCA_021731005.1 Hyphomonadaceae bacterium | reverse complement strand
AACTGCAGGTAGGGATCGCCCGGCGCCTGCGGCTGTGCGGTTTCAGCCGGGGGGGCCGGCAGCCGTCCTGCCCCTATAGGCCCCACCGCCAGCGCACCGCCGGCAAAGCCGGCGATCAGGGCGATGTAGGGGGACGCCTTCAGCAGTGTGGCGCGCGTGAATTTCATTGGGCGGGACCCTCACAATGCGGCGCTGCCTTCGCGCAACGGCGCGGCGGAAACATGGCAAGAGAGGCTCACAAGCGTTGACAAAATCGGGCCCAACCGCCTCTGTGATAGCAGGGAAAATGACTGCGCCAGATCAAGCTGCGGGATCGCCCGACGCCGCTACGGCCACTGCCCAGGGCTCCGCCCTGGCGGCAGCGGCGGGTCGCCGGGCCACCGGCGCTAAAGAGCAACTCGCGCTTGCCCACGAGCATGCGCGCAATGGACGTCACGAGGAGGCGGCCGCAAGCTTTCGCCGCGGCGCCGAACTGGACAGAAATTCGTTCCGGGCGTGGCGCGGGCTAGCTGACCAACTCACAATTCTGGGCGACAGCGCTGGCGCTGACGCGGCCTATGCTGAGTCAATCCGCGCCAGCGTCACCAACCCCGAACTCACCGCCGCGGCCTCCGCGCTCTGCGACGGCAAGCTCGCCGTCGCGGAGCGCGCGCTTCGTGGTTACCTCTATGCAGCGCCAACGGACGTTGCTGCGATCCGCATGCTCGCCGAAGTAGGCGCCCGGCTCGGCCGCTACGAAGACTCTGAAAAACTGTTGCGGCGCGCCCTCGATCTGTCGCCAAGTTTCAGCCCAGCGCGCCACAATTACGCACTCGTGCTACACCGCCAAGGCAAGGGCGCGGAGGCGCTGGCCCAACTCGACCAATTGCTCGCCGCCGAGCCTGACAATGCAAGCTACCGCTTTCTACGGGCCGCGGCGCTTGCGCGTGTCGGCGACTACGACGCTGCTATCGGCGTCTATCGGGAGTTGGTGAGCGAACACCCCGAGAATGCGAGAGCCTGGCTCTCGCTCGGGCATGTTTCGCGAACCGCGGGCAACTTCACCGAAAGCGTGGCCGCCTATGCCAGGAGCATCGCCTGCGCAGCGAATTTCGGCGAAGCGTATTGGAGCCTCGCCAACCTCAAGACCCATCGCTTCACCGATAGCGATCGCTTGGCCATGCTGGATCAACTTCGCCGCGCCGATCTCACGCCGGAAGATCGCTTCCATTTTCATTACGCTCTGGGCAAATTGTACGAGGATCGCGGCGAATTTGCCCAATCGTTTGAGCATTATTCCAGCGGCGCGCGACTGCGCCGCGAGGGCGTCGTCTATGATGCTGGAGACACGACGGCCTTGACGGACGAGCTGATCGCGCAATTCTCGCCCGCGTTCATGGCTGAACGCGCGGGCCTTGGCGCGCCCGCCCCCGACCCGATCTTCGTCGTAGGCCTGCCTCGCGCGGGCTCCACTTTGCTGGAGCAGATACTCGCCAGCCATTCCGCCATCGAGGGCACGATGGAATTGCCGGACATCATCGCTCTGGCCAAGGAGATCGGGGGCGGCAAGGTGCGCGGCGGCGCATATCCGGAGGCGCTCGCCGACATGGGCGGAGATGAATTACGCAGGCTCGGGGAATTGTACCTCTCACGCACGCGGGCGCAGCGGAAGACCGCCAAGCCTCACTTCATCGACAAGATGCCCAACAATTTTCAGCACGTGGGTCTCATCCGCCTTATCTTGCCGAACGCGAAAATCATCGACGCCCGCCGCCAGCCGATGGCGTGCTGCTTCTCTGCGTTCAAGCAGCATTTCGCGCACGGCCAGCGCTTCAGCTACGACCTCCGCGATCTCGGCCGCTATTATGCCGACTATGTCCGTCTGATGGCCCGTTTCGACGAAGCCGCGCCCGGAGCGGCGCACCGCGTCCACTACGAAGACATGGTCAGCGACCCGGAGGGCGAGACCCGCAGGCTCCTGGCGTTCCTGGACCTGCCCTTCGAGGCGGCATGCCTTGAATTCCACACCAATGACCGCGCCGTGCGCACTGCAAGTTCCGAACAGGTGCGGCGACCGCTTTACGACAGTGCACTGGAGCATTGGCGCAATTACGAGACCTGGCTTGGCCCCCTGCGCGAAGCGTTGGGGCCCGCCCTTGACAACTACCGCCCACGATTGCCGTAATGAATTAGGGGAGAACGACGATGCGCAACACCTTGAAATTTCGGACCTGGAACGTCGCTTTGTTGGCGACGACGATGTTGTCGGGCGGGGTCAGCCCTGCCTTGGCGCAGGACGACAGCGACCCCACGCTCGATGAGATCGTGGTCACCGCCCAGAAGCGCGAGGAGAACCTGCAAGATGTTCCTGTCAGTGTGCAGGCGATCGGCGGCGAGCGGTTGCAGCAATTGGGCATCACCGATTTTGCCGGCTACGCCGAGCACCTGCCGACGCTTTCCTACTCGCCCTCTTACGGGCCCGGCTACAACCGCCCGTTCATGCGCGGCGTCGCCAGCGGCGAAAACGGGAACCATTCCGGCTCGATGCCCAGCGTCGGCACCTATCTGGACGAGCAGCCGATCACCACCATCACCGGCAACCTCGATCTCCACCTCTACGACGTCTCGCGCGTTGAAGTGCTCGCCGGCCCGCAGGGCACTCTGTACGGGGCAAGCTCGCAGGCAGGCACGGTGCGGATTATCACCAACAAACCAGACCCTTCAGGGTTCAGCGCCGCTTACGATGTCGAAGCCAATACCATCACCGACGGCGATTGGGGCCAATCCGCGGAAGGTTATTTCAACGCGCCGTTGGGCGATCGCACCGCGCTGCGCGTCGTGGGGTGGGTCGAGCACACTGGCGGGTATATTGATAACGTGGCGGGATCGCGCACCTATCCCACCTGCGTCGACGTCGATCCGGACCCTGATATTATTACGCTCGACTGCTCGCTCGCGGACACAACTGATACCAACGCCGATGTTGTCGAGGATGACTACAACTCCGTCGACACGCATGGCGCGCGCGTGGCGCTCGGCATCGATCTCAACGAAAGCTGGACAGTGACGCCCCAAATCATGGGCCAACACCAGGAATCGAACGGCGTATTCGCCGAACAGCGGAGCATCGGCCCCCGCCAGGTGACGCACTTCTTTCCCGAGTGGAACAAAGACAGCTGGGTGCAGGCTGCGCTTACAGTCGAGGGCCGGATCAGTGATTTAGACCTGACATTCGCGGCGTCCAATTTGAGCCGAGACGTCGATTCCAATGCCGACTACGCCGATTACGGCTTCTTCTACGACTCGCTACTCGGCTATGGCTGTTACTTCGTCGACAACGCCACGCCCGGGTTCTGCGATGGCGTCGCCGGTCTACCGGGCGACCCGATCAACCCCGGACAGCAGGTGGAAGGGCGCGATCACTACGATCGAGACACTTATGAGTTTCGCGTAGCCTCGCCAGGGGACAGCAGCCTCCGCGTCATCGCCGGCATGTTCTACCAGCTCTCAAAGCACCGCATCCACCAGCGATATTACTTCTCAGAGAATTTCCGCGACGAATATGAAGTGCCTGGGCACCCCGACACGATCTGGCTGACCGAGCAATTGCGCACGGATGAAGAGAGAGCTTTGTTCGGAGAGGTCTCTTACGACTTCAGCGAGGATCTCACCGGCACGTTCGGCGTGCGCCTGTTCAAAACCGAGAACTCGCTGCGCGGCTTCTTCGGCTACGGCGCGGGGTTTGGGTCAACTGGGGAAGCGCAATGCGCACTGGTCGTCCCGCAGCCGGCGCCGCTGGCCAACGAGCCGTGCACCAATCTCGATAAAACCACCGCGGAGACCGGCGCGCTTTATCGTTGGAATCTGGAATGGCGGATCGACGAAGACCGCATGCTCTACGCCACCCGTTCCGAGGGTTTCCGTCCCGGCGGCATCAATCGGCGCGGCACGCTCCCGCCCTACGAAGCGGACTTCCTCACCAATTACGAAATCGGCTGGAAAACCGAGTGGGGTAACGGACGGCTGCGCTGGAACGGCGCGGCTTTCTTCGAAACCTGGAAGGATTTCCAATTCGCATATCTTGGACTCAACGGACTTACCCAGATTCAAAACGCCGGCGACGCCGATATTCGCGGCTTGGAGACCGACCTCACCTGGGCTGCAACCGACGGGCTTACCCTCACTGCCGCGGGAACCTGGATCGACAGCGAACTCACCAGCGCCTCTATTCCCGACACCGTCGTCGGGACGCAATTGCCTACCTCGCCGGATTTGAAACTCGACTTTGACGCGCGCTACGAGTTCCCGTTCCGCGATTGGACCGGGTTCATACAGGGCAATACGTCCTATATCGGCGAGCGCAGCATCGATATTCGCCAGACCGACAGCGGGCTGATCGGGACGCTGGATTCATACTGGGTTGCGGATGCGGCGCTTGGTCTTGTCGGCGATTCCTACAGGATATCGTTGTTTGTGGACAATCTGTTCGACGATGACGGATTGACTGGTCGCTACACGGAGTGCGCGACCACCACCTGCTTCGGCGAGCAATATGACGTCATCGTGCGCCCGCGCACGATCGGCATTCGTTTCGGCCAGGAGTTCTAACGAGAGACAGGGGGCGTGCGGCGGATGCACCGCCGCCGCCGCCTCAGCCCTTCCCCCGCCCCTTGGCGCCTGCCTTCTCCACGAAATCGCGCAGCATTTGCGAAGGGCGGAAAGTCACCACCCGGCGCGGGGTGATCGGGACTTCCTTGCCTGTCTTGGGATTGCGGCCGATGCGCTGGCGCTTGGCGCGGACGTTGAAATTCCCGAATCGCGAGAGCTTCACGGTCTCGCCTTCGACCATGGCGTCCTGCATCTGTTCCAGCATCCGGGTGAGCAGGCGGTTGGCGTCGGCCCGCTGCAGCGCGGTTCGCCGCACCAGCGATTCCACGAGGTCAGCTCTGGTAATGGTCTTGCTAGACACCGGAGCCCCCTCCGTTGCGTGCGCGACGTGCGCACTTTTGCCAGAAAAGCTAGGCCTCTCCGTTCCTTAGGTCAAATCTTGCGGCCCGTTCACATTCGCACCAGGGCCGCGCCCCAGGTCAGCCCGCCCCCCAGCGCTTCCATCAAGACAAGATCGCCTCGCTTTATACGCCCATCGCGGATGGCGGTATCGAGCGCGAGCGGCACCGAGGCCGCGGAGGTGTTGCCGTGCTTGGCCACGGTGGAGACCACTTTCTCGGGGGCGAGGCCGAGTTTGCGCGCGACGCCGTCGAGAATGCGTTGATTGGCTTGGTGCGGCACGAACCAATCGACTGCGGCGATGTCGGTGTTGGCGCGCGCGCACGCTTCCAGCATGGCGCCAGAGATGTGCTCCACCGCATGGCGAAACACGGCGTTGCCGACCATGCGCACTTTGCCAGTGGATTGCGTCTGCGAAGGGCCGCCATCGGTGTAGAGCAGGTCATGAAGCTTGCCGTCGGTGCGGATGAAGCTCGACAGCACGCCGCGCCCGTTCGCAACAGCGGCATCCTGCGCCTCGAGCACGATCGCGCCGGCGCCGTCGCCAAACAACACGCAGGTGCCGCGGTCATTCCAGTCCAGCAACCGGGAAAATGTCTCAGCGCCGATCACAAGCGCACGCTTGGCTTGCCCGCGAGCCAGGAAATTATCGGCCGTCGCAAGCGCGAACAGGAATCCCGAGCACACCGCCTGCAGGTCGAAGGCCGCACCTTCGGTGACGCCGAGCGCTGCCTGTACGCGTGCAGCGGTCGCCGGGAAGGTAAGGTCGGGCGTGGTTGTCGCCACGATCACCAGATCGATGTCGGCGGGGCCGCACCGGGCCGCCGCGAGCGCCTGCGTCGCCGCGTTGATCGCAAGATCGGAGGTTTTTTCGTCCGCGGCGGCGATGCGCCGTTCGCGAATGCCGGTGCGCTCGGCAATCCATTCATCGCTGGTGTCGATTTGTCGCGACAACTCGGCATTGGTGAGCACGCGCTCAGGCAGATACGAGCCAACGCCCGTGATGACGCTGCGCTTATCCATCATCCAGCGCTCTGCGCGACGCCAGCGGCCTCGGCAGCGCTGAGACGCGCCAGGTTATCGGCGATCTCCTCACGATAATGGCTGGTGGCGAGTTTGGCCGCCACCTCCAGCGCGGAGGCAAAGCCCGGCCCGTTGGCGCTGCCGTGGCTCTTCACCACCAGGCCGTTCAGCCCGAGAAACACCGCGCCGTTGAAGCTTCCGGGGTCCATGCGTTTGCGCAACCGTGCGAGCGCTGGGTAGGCGATGGCCGCGCCGAGTTTGGCCATCAAGGAACTGGTCAGCGCTTCGCGCAGCAGCTGCCCGACCAGGCGCGCCGTGCCCTCCCCGGTCTTGATCGCGATATTGCCGGTGAAGCCATCGGTAACGACCACATCTACGGTGCCCTTCGAGATGTCGTCGCCTTCCACAAATCCCTGAAAATCGATGTCGACGCCTGCGTCGCGCACAAGCTTGGCGGCGCTGCGGATTTCCTCGTGCCCCTTGAGGTCTTCAGCGCCGACATTCAGCAGCGCAACGCTTGGCTTGGCCTTCCCCGAGACAGCCCGTTGAAACGCTTCGCCCATGATCGCGAATTCAACCAATTGCTCGCCATCGGCTTGCACATTAGCGCCGACGTCGAGCATGACCACGAAACCGCCATTGGCCGCGGGCCAGCGCGCCGCCAGCGCTGGGCGGTGGACGCCGGCCATGGTGCGCAACCGGAACATGGCGATGGCCATGTAGGCGCCGGTATTGCCAGCCGATACGACCGCGTGCGCGCGCCCCTCTTCCACAGCCGCCACCGCGTTCCACAAGCTCGAGCCCTTACCCTGCCGCAGCGCCTGACTCGGCTTGATCTCCATGCCGATGGCTCTTTCGGCGGCCACTAGTTCCGAAGCGGCCTTGGCGCGCGGAAAGCGCTCGAGCAAAGCGCCGATGCGATCAGCGTCGCCGTGAATTTGGAAACGAAGGCCGGGGCGCTCGCGGACGGCGATGTCGATCCCTTCGACGACGATGTCGGGGGCGGAATCGCCGCCCATCCCGTCAACGGAAAGAACCAGGCTGTCGGCCATATTTTCTTGTTTTCCTGATCCCACGCCGCCGAGGCGCGGCTACCATAGTACCCAGGTTACGGAATTGCCAAATGCGCTTCAGGCGCTCCATGCGGCCGGCGCCGACAGTGTTTCAACCGCCAGAGCCGCCTGACGTTCGGCCAGAGCCAGGGCGTGCTCGGCGAGCGCGCCGGCGTGGGGCGCGGCCTCATCGCCCAAGAGATTGCGCCCCAAGGCGGCGGCGAGCGCCTGCCGGTCGCGGGAATTGAGAGCGTCAGCGTATGCCGCGACTCTCCCGTAGAACGCGCCCGCCATCGCCCGCATTCGTTTGGGAACCGAAAGGTCGCCAACCCCGGCCTCGCGCAGCCCGGCGTCCAGATGACTGAAGAGCTGGTCGGTGAACGCCTGCGCCAAGCGCGCACAATCCCCAGCCGCGTGCAATCGCCGCTGCGCCAAGCCGGCGTTCAACGCCAACAACTCAAATCGCCCCTCGAGCGTGTCGGGGACCTTGCCTTCACCAAAGAACTCCGGACGACGGCTGACCTCGATGACCCTGGCCAGCAAGGCGGCCCCATCGCGGCCGGCGCTGCGCTTCCAAAACGGCAAACCCACCTGCCTTCTCCCTCTTGCCCCTGCGCCCGGTCCGCCGTACCGGTTGGGCCGCTTTTTTCGAGGCTGACCTCATGAACCTTGGACTTTTGCGGCTTTCGGCTGTTGCGGCCATCCTCTCGGCAGCCGCTTGCGCGCCGGTGCAGACCTACAACGGCTTCCGCGCCGACTACAACAATACGGAAATCCCGCCTCCACAAGTGGGCGTCGACACCCGCGAAACCGTGCTGCAGCGCTTCGGCAGCCCGTCCACCACCGCCGTATTCGACCGCACCGCCTGGTATTACGTCAGCGCCGTGCAGGAGCGGGTCGCCTTCTACAACCCGCGAACCACCGAACGCCGGGTTATGGTGGTCCGCTTCGACGGCGAAGCGGTGACGGCGGTGGAGAGCTTCGGCCTCGAGCGCGGCCGGATCGTTTCCTACGACAGCGAGGAAACCCCCACGCGCGGGCGCGAGCTTGGCGTACTTGAGCAATTGCTAGGCAATGTTGGGCGCACCGCGCCGATCAGGCCGGACGCCGAAGATCCCCGCGACCGGCGCTGAGCGCCTCTTATCTTTGCTACTAGCACGCGTCCAAGGCGCGCTTGAACGTCTCCGCATCGACATTGCCGCCGCTGGCGATGATGGCGACGGTCTTGCCGCGCACATCGAGGCCGCCTTCCAGCAACGCGGCGAGAGCGGCGGCGCCCGAGGGCTCAAGCACCAGCTTCAGGTTCAGGAATGCGAATTTCATCGCCCGCAACACGGCCTGGTTAGAAACGGCCACCGCGCGCTCAAAGCGCTCGCGTGCGATGGCGAAGGTGATCTCGCCCATTTGCTCGGTCAGAAGTCCGTCGCAGATCGAACGTATGCCGGGGGCGTTGCGCTGAATCGAACCTAACGCCAGCGTGCGCGCGATGTCATCGTGTCCTTCGGGTTCAACCGCGATGATGCGCGCACCGGGCAGCGCCAGCGCAACGCCGGACGCGAGCCCACCCCCGCTCGCGGGCGTAAGTACAATATCGGGCGCGAGTTCGGCGGCGATCTCCAGCCCCAACGTTCCTTGCCCAGCGATGACATTGGGATCGTCGAAGGGCTTGATCAGCGCCAGACCGCGCTCGGCCGATAATCTCGCGCCGATGGCTTCGCGGCTCTCGCTGACGCGGTCATAGCTCACGATTTCAGCGCCCATGGCCAGCGTGCGCTCGCGCTTAATATTCGGCGCGTCGGAAGGCATGACGATAACGGCGCTGACGCCGAAATACCTCGCCGCTGTCGCCACCGCGATGGCGTGATTGCCCGAGGAAAACGCCAGCACGCCGCGAGCGCGCACTTCCGGCGCAAGCGCCGCCAGCGCGTTGGCGGCGCCGCGCATCTTGAAGGCGCCGCCGCGCTGCAGGCATTCAGCCTTTACGAACACGCGCGCGCCAACGGCCGCGTCCAAGGCATCGTTGCGTACGAGCGGCGTCCGCACCGCGATGCCTTCGATGCGCCGGGCCGCGGCGCGCACATCTTCAATCGTTGGAACACGCATCACGAACCTCGGGGCTTGGCGCGCCTGGTTGGGGGCGCTGACAGGGGGTCTTCCGGCCAGGGGTGCTTCGGGTAGCGTCCCCGCATGTCGCTGCGCACCCCGGCGTACGAACCGCGCCAGAAGCCGGGCAAGTCCTTTGTGGTTTGCACCGGACGATGCGCCGGCGAGAGCAGCCGCAAGGTCAGCGGCGCGCGCCCGCCGGCGATGCTGGGGTGCCGGGCTTCACCGAACATTTCCTGCAGCCGCACATCGAGCGCAGGCCCGCCTTCGGCCGCATAGTCGATTGCAAGCGAAGACCCCGCCGGCGTCTCGAACCGCGCCGGGGCCTGTGCGTCCAGGCGTTTACGCAAATCGTAGGGAAGCGAACGCAAGAGCGCATCGGCGACGCTCACCTCGCGTAAGCTCGAGACCTCAGTAAGCGCCGGCGTCAGCCAGGCTTCGAGCGCACCCGAAAGAGCCGCATCGCTCCAATTGGGCCATATTTCTCCCTCCAGAGCGCGCATGAACGCAACACGCGCACGCAGCTGGAGGGCCGCCTCGTCCCAGACAAGCAGGTGCAAGCCTTCATCGGCAACCGCCCCTAGCAACGCCAAACTCAGCTCGGCGCCACTCATACGCTCCAGCGGCGCTTCCGATAAAACCAGCGCGCCCAGCTTGCGTACGCGCCGCCCACGCATCGCGCCGGTTGCTGGGTCGAGCGCGGCGCGCACGCTTTCCTCGATCTGTGCGCCGAACATAGCCTCCATGTCGCTTGTCGCGATGGGTGCGGCCAGCAGGACCCGCGCACGCCCCGCGGCGCCGGCGATGTCGGCGATCACGAGGAAATTTTCGTGCGCAAGCGGCGATGCCGGATCGAGCGAGGCGGCGCGTCCGTTGGTCATGGTGTAGCTCCCGCCGCGCCGTTTCGCGAGGCGGTCGGGGTAGGCAAGCGCCAGCACCGCGCCGGCGCGCTCGATGTCCATAGCGCCCGAGCCACGCCCGCGTGCAATGCGTTCCGCCAGCTTCCGCGCGGCCTCCGCGCGCTGACCACGCTCGGCGGCGAACCGCGCCAAGCGTTCGCGCAGGTCCGGCTCTCGCCCGCCAAGACCCTGCTCGGTCAGCAGCACGCCGATCCGCGCCGCCAGGAGCGCATCCTCTCCCGACGCGACCACCATGTGCGCAAGCCGCGGCGGCAATGGCAGGCGCGCCAATGCGGCGCCGTGTTCAGTCAAACGTCCCGCTTGGTCGAGCGCGCCCAGGCTCTTCAGCAAAGTGACCGCTTCGTTCCACGCCGGCTTCGGCGGCGCATCGAGCCACGCCAGCGGGGCAGGGTCGCTCACCCCCCAAGCAGCGAGCTCGAGCGCCAGGCCAGAGAGATCGGCGTCGAGGATTTCAGGCCGCTCGAACGCCGGCAGCGCGCGCGTCTCGCCTTCGCTCCAAAGCCGCCAGCATACGCCGGGCTCTAGCCGGCCGGCCCGGCCGGCGCGCTGGGCTATCGCCGCCTGGCTGGCGCGCACCGTCTCCAGCCGCGACAGCCCCAGCGCCGGCTCATGGCGCGGCCGGCGTGTGAGCCCGGCATCGATGACAATGCGCACGCCTTCGATGGTGAGGCTGGTCTCGGCGATCGACGTCGCCAGCACGATCTTGCGCCGCCCAGCAGGGCTTGGCGCGATCGCGGCGTCCTGGTCGGCCGGGCTCATGGCGCCGTAGAGCGGGCGTATGTCGATGTCGGCATTCTTGATGCGCCCGCGCAGAGCTTCCACCGTGCGCTCGATCTCGCGGGCGCCCGGAAGGAACACAAGCGCGCTGCCTGCTTCCGAAGCGACCGCGGCATGCACGGCGGCGGCAACCTCTTCCTCCAACCGCGCACGCTGGTCGCGCGGGCGGTAGAGCGTGCGAACCGGGAACATGCGCCCCTCGCTCACGATCACCGGCGCATCGGCGAGCAGTGACGCAACGCGCGCCGCATCCAGGGTGGCCGACATGACCACCAGCTTAAGCTCGGGCCGCAACGCCGCCTGCGTCTCCCGCGCCAGCGCCAGACCCAAATCGCCCTCGAGGCTGCGTTCGTGAAATTCGTCGAACAACACCGCCGCGATCCCGGCCAATTCCGGGTCGTCGAGGATGGTGCGTGTGAACACGCCTTCGGTGACGACCTCTATGCGCGTCGCCGGACCCACCTTGGAATCCAGGCGCACGCGATAGCCGACGGTTTCGCCGACGCGTTCACCCATTTCGCTGGCCATGCGCGCCGCCGCCGCGCGCGCGGCTATACGCCGGGGCGAAAGCAGCATGATCTTGCCGGCCTTGGCCCAGGGCTCGCTCAGCAGCGCTGGGGGAACGCGCGTTGTCTTGCCCGCCCCGGGCGGCGCCACCAAAACCGCCTCGGATCGCTGCAGCAGCGCCTCGCGCAATTGGGGCAGAACTTCCTCGACCGGGAGCATCGGGGACGCTTAGCGGTTTCGAACGCCAGTGTCTCGCGCATTGGCGCTGCCCGGTTGCGGCTGTATAGATTGTGGCCGATTACTCTTGGGGTTAAGAAATGAAGGCCAAACAAGCGCTTGCCATCCTGGCTTTGCTGGCGGCGAGCACAGCCATCGCCTCCTGTTCAACCGGGCGCACCGCCGACACAAGACGCGGCGTGTCCGGCGCGGCGTCCATTCCGCTCAGGGACGTGGGTCTGATCCGCCCGGAGATCCCCATGCTGCTGCGCAACCTCGAATACCCCTACGCGACCGCCAGCCTGCACGATTGCGCCTCGGTTGCGGGCGAGATCGGCCAGTTCGACGCTGTTCTCGGCCCGGAAAGCTATCAGCCCGGCCCCAACCGCAACGCCTGGGATCGCAGCGGCGATTTCGTCGAGGAGCAGACCATCGAAGCCGCGGAGAGCACGGCGCAGGATTTGATCCCGTTCCGCTCTTGGGTACGCCGCCTCTCCGGCGCCAGTCGCGCCGAACGCGACGCGCTGCGGGCCGTCGCCAACGGCCAGCAGCGGCGAACATTCCTGCGCGGTTATGGCGCCTCGCTCGGTTGCCCCAACATGATCCCGCCGCCGCCTCCGCCAGAACAGCAGCGGCGGCGGCGCTAGCAGCGCAAAACGCTTAAGCCCTCGCTTCGTTTGCGCCCCGCCCCAGCGCCTGCAGCGCCGCGTTCGCAATGGAATCCGCATCGAGGCCGGCGGCGGCGTACATCGCTTCGGGCTTGTCCTGGTCCTGGAACATATCGGGCAGCGTCAGCGTACGGATTTTGAGGCCGCGGTCGAGCAGCCCGTCGCGGGCGAGGAAGTGCAGCACGAAGGCGCCGAAGCCGCCTATTGCGCCTTCCTCGATGGTGAGCAGGACCTCATGCTCGCGCGCCAGGCGGCGGATCAGGTCTTCGTCGAGAGGTTTGGCGAAACGCGCGTCGGCGAGCGTGGTGGAAAGCCCCATCGCCGCAAGCTTGTCGGCGGCTTTCACCGCTTCGCTCATGCGCGCGCCGAAATTGAGCAGCGCGACGGTGGTTCCTTCGCGCAAAATGCGGCCCTTGCCAATTTCGAGCGGGACATCGGCGTCGGCGCCCAGCGCACCGTCGGCTTCCCCGCGCGGGTAACGGAACGCGCTCGGCCGATCGTCAATGGCGGCGGCGGTGGCCACCATGCGCGACAGCTCGTTGGCGTCGGCTGCCGCCATGAGGACGAAACCGGGCAATTGCCCAAGATAGCCGATGTCGAACGAGCCCGCATGGGTGGGACCATCGGCGCCGACCAGCCCGGCGCGATCGAGCGCGAAGCGAACTGGCAATTTCTGAATGGCGACATCGTGGACAACCTGGTCGTAGCCGCGCTGAAGGAATGTCGAATAGATCGCCGCGAACGGCTTCATGCCGTCGGCGGCGAGGCCGGCGGCGAAGGTGACGGCATGCTGCTCGGCGATGCCGACATCGAAGGTGCGTTCTGGAAACCTGGCGCCGAAGAGGTCAAGACCCGTGCCCGACGGCATCGCCGCGGTAATCGCGAGGATCTTGGCGTCCTTTTCCGCTTGCCGGATGAGGCACTGGCCGAACACCTTGGTGTATTGCGGCGCTCCCGCGCCCTTTGCCTGCTCGCCGGTGACGATATTGAACCTGGCTACACCATGATATTTGTCGGTCGCGTTTTCGGCCGGCGCGTAGCCCTTGCCCTTCTTGGTGACAATATGGATCAGCACCGGGCGGTCAGTGAATTCCTTGGCGTTGCTTAGGATCAGAGTGAGGGTGTCGAGATCATGGCCGTCGAACGGCCCCAGATAATGGAATCCCAGCTCCTCGAAGAACGTCCCGCCCGTCACCATGGTGCGGGCGTATTCCTCGGTCTTCTTCACCACGTCATGGATCGGCGCCGGCAAATGCTCAGCGATGGCTTTGGCGGTCTTGCGGATGGCGCGATAGGTCTTCGAGGACGCGAGCCGGCCGAGATACGACGACATGCCTCCGACAGGCGGAGCGATCGACATGTCGTTGTCGTTGAGAATAACGATTAGCCGCTTGGTGGTCTCGGCGGCGTTATTCATCGCCTCGTAGGCCATACCGGCCGACATGGAGCCGTCGCCGATCACGGCGACAACGTGATTGTCCGCCCCGCGCTGGTCGCGGGCGACGCAGAAGCCAAGCGCGGCGCTGATGGAAGTGGCCGCGTGGGCCGCGCCGAACGGATCGTACTCGCTCTCGGCGCGTTTGGTGAAACCGGAGAGCCCCCCACCCTGGCGCAACGTGCGGATATGATCGCGCCGGCCAGTGAGTATCTTGTGTGGATAAGCCTGATGCCCAACATCCCAGATGACGACATCCTTAGGCGTCTCGAGCACGTAGTGCAGCGCCACGGTGAGTTCGACCACCCCGAGCCCAGCGCCCAGATGTCCCCCTGTCTGGGAAACGGCGCTTATGGTTTCGGCCCGAAGCTCATCGGCCAGCTGGCGCAGCTGGCACTTCTCAAGCCTTCTCAGATCGGCGGGCATTTTGACTTGGTCAAGCAGCGGTGTTTGCGGCGCCATGGGACCCCTGAAGGCGTATCCAATGACCGCAGGCTAGCCCCGATCCGGCCGGAAAGCGACGGGCACGGGGCAGTTGAGGCTGGATTTCCTGGACCGGCCCCGTGCGGCTTGGGCGCGCAGGCGGACCTAGGCGCGCGTCTTCATCTCGCTCATCACCCGCTGTGCGTAGGCGCGGCTTACCGGCACCTCTTCGTTGCCCTCCAGCACCGCGACCAGGCGGCCATTGCCGTCGCGCCGCACCGCTTTCAGCCTTGCCCAGTTCACAAACGCCGAACGGTGCACGCGCAGCATGACCTCGGGATCGAGCTTTTCCTCCAGGTGCGCCATGGTTACCCGATGCAGCAGCGTGCGCCCCTCCCAGTACAAGCGCACATAATCGCGCTCGGCCTCGATGCGATCAACGTCTGCGACCGCCACACGCAGAAACCGTCCGCGGTCGCGGATCCAGAACTCGCGTTCGTAGCGCGGGCCGTCACGCGCGTCCGATTCCCGCTGCAGCGCCGCCAGCACCGCTGTGAGTTCCGCCGCGCGGCGTCCTGCGTCCTTGGCGGCGCGGCGAAGGCGCACACGCTCGAGCGCGGCGGCGAGGCGCTCGAACTCGACGGGCTTCAGCAGATAGTCCACCGCAGAGGTTTCAAATGCCTGCAGCGCATAGCTGTCGAAAGCGGAGACGAAGATAATCTCAGGGCCCCCCGCTTCTTGCACCGCGTTGGCGACTTCAAACCCGTTGGCCAGCGGCATGCGAATGTCGAGTAGGACCACGTCTGGGCGAAGTTCTCGCATCGCGCTGATCGCCTGGGCGCCGTCGCTTGCCGCGCCAACCACGCACACGTCGGGAATGCCCTGCAGCGCCAGCTTGATGCGGCGCAGCGCCAGGGGTTCATCGTCAGCTAAGAGCAGACGCAGCGGTTCGGCCGACACTTCGCACCTCCAGAGGCAGATGAATTTCAACACGGCATCCGTTAGGCTCGCGATTGGACGCAACCAAGGCCGCGCGCGCGCCGTAGATCAGCTCCAGCCGTTCGCGCGCATTGGCGAGCCCCACGCCGTTCCTACGCGCGGATGCGCCGCTTTGCTGCGGGCCATCGCGCCCAAGGCCGGGCCCGTCGTCCTCGATCACGATGCGCAGCAGCTCCCCGTCCCGGCGCGCCTTGACGGCGATGGAGCCGCCTTCAGCGCGCGGCGTGATCGCGTATTTGATCGCGTTCTCCAGGATCGGCTGCAGGATGAGACTGGGCAGGCGCGCGCCCTCAAGGCCCGCTTCAATATCGAAGCGCACTTTCAATTTGTCGCCAAACCGCGTCTGCTCGATCTCCAGATAGCGCTTCTGCGCCTCCAATTCCGCCGAAAGCGCGCTGAGTTCGGTGGGCTGGCGATCGAGCGAATAACGCAAGAATCCCGACAGCCCCAGCAACATGCGTTCGGCCTGCGCGTTGCGGTTCTCAAGCACCAGGGTCGAGATCGCATTCAGCGTGTTGAACAGGAAATGCGGGTTGATCTGGTAATGCAGCATCTTCAGCTGCGCGTCATAAGCGAGCGCTTGCGCGCGAACCACGGCGCGCGCCTGGGCGATGCTCTCGAAATGGTAGCCGAGCAGGGCTTGCGTCAGCCCCCAAAGCGGCAGCGCCCAGCCGAATTGAAATAAATAGGTGACGAACGGATAGGCCTCGGGGCGAAAACCGCCGAGCACGAGGGGTCCCAATTCCTCACACCATTGCGTGATCGGGGCCAAGGCTATGGCGCCGATCACAAGCGCGACGTTGCGCACCCAGTGGGAGCGGTTCGCGCGCAGCCCAGCCACGGCGGCGAACAGCAAGCCCGTCAGGAGAAAATAGCTGGCGACCACCAGGATGCGGTTTGCCAAATAGGGAAACTCACTCATGTCCTTTGGCGGATCGGCGGCGGCGGCGGCCGTGCGCACCAAAAAATACATGAGCCAGAAACCCACGTGCGCGCCCCAACGCGCCCAGGCGGGGTGGTCCAGCAGGCCCTTGGCCGCCGCCATCCCTTCGCTGCTTATGACGCGCTTGTTCATCGGTTCAGCCTAAAGGCTCCAAGCCGGGTTGGAGCAAGCGCTCGACACAGGCGGCTGCCGCCCGGCGTACGCTCTTGCCTTTGTCCGCAGTGCGCCGCATTTTCGGTCATCGCTCCAGCCTAAGTCTTCCTGGCCGCCCTCTGGCAATGGAGGCAAGCAGTGCGACCGCCGTTCGTCGCTCGATTTCGCCGCTTAGTCGTTGGCGCGGCCCAATGGCGCGCGAAAGCCAGCGGAGCCGCTTTCGCCAGCGCCGGCAAGTTCAGAAGCCTATGAGACGAACCAAGTCTTTGCGCCGCATTGCCGCTTGGATTCCTAGCCCGCCTTGCCTAACTAGGCGACCCATCGAGAGCGCCGCAGGGAGTGCGCATGCGACCGCTCAAGGCATTGTGGAAGGACCTGAAAGCGGCGCGTAAAGTCGGCCTTGGTCTGGCCTTGCGCCATCCATCGGGCTGGCTGGGCCAACGGGTTCATTGTGTCCGGGTTCCCGATGTCGGGCCTATGTGGGCGCGCTTCCAGGACAGCGATGCTTCCGTACTGCGGCAGGTCTTCGCCGGGCGCAGCTACGATCTCGCCCGCTTTCCGCAACACGCCCGGGTTCGCGCGGCGATGGAGCGAATTGTCGCCGCGGGCAAGCGACCCGTCATTGTAGACGCCGGAGCGAACATCGGCGCAAGCGCGGTATGGTTCGCCCTGCGCTACCCGGAGGCCATGGTTGTCGCGGTGGAGCCCGATCCCAGTAATCTCGAAATCGCGCGGCGCAATGTCGCCCGCTTCGCCAATATCGTGCTCGCGCCAGCGGCGATTGGCGGACAGAGCGGCCTAGCCAATGTCGTGACACAAGGCTCGGGTGAGGCCACACGCACCGAGAGGGGCAGCGGTGGGGAGACGCCGATCCTGACCATCGCGGACGCCAAGGCGCTGGCAGGCCCAGGCGCTGAATTATTGGCAGTCAAGGTGGACATCGAAGGCTTCGAAGCCGATTTGTTCGCACACAATCTCGAATGGATCGACGAAATCTCGGCGTTGATGATCGAATTGCACGACTGGATGCTGCCTGGTCAGCACTCAAGCGGGCCTCTGCAGCGCGCCGTGCTTGACCGCGGCTTCGAGATGCTCGTGCGCGGGGAAAGCGTGTTCTTTGTGCGCTGAGATCACGATGCGGCATGCGGCGCCATCTTGTAGAAGGAAGACTTTGTTCTGGACCGCGCGGCAAGCAACGGCTTTACATGTGTGAGATGCTTCGCCCCGCTAGCCCGCAAGTATGAACCAGACACCCTCTTGCACGTTCATTAATTTGGATCGCGACAGCGAGCGACGAGCGCACATGGAACGACAATGTGCGCAGGCGGGACTTCGCTTTGAGCGATTTAGCGCCGCCAACGGCGCCGCTCTGCCGGATGTCCTGCGCCCTTATTTCCCGTTCGCCGGCGATGGAGAACGCTCCGTGTTGTCGCACGGAGAGGTCGGCTGTTACGCCAGCCACCTCAGCTTGTGCCAATTGATCGTCGCAGGCGCGATTGCCGCGCCCGCCTTGATCTTGGAAGATGATGTTGAACTGCCCCAGGACTTTATCGCCCTACTTCAGACGTTGATGGCCGCGCTCCCTCCCGATTGGGATATCGTTCGTCTGTCGAATGACACCAAGCACGTGGCGCGGCCCATCCAACCACTGACGGCGCAACACAGCCTGGTCCGCTATTCGAACATTCCCGGAAGCACCGGCGCTTCTCTCATCAGCCGATCCGGCGCCGAGAAATTTCTGATCAAGCAGCCGCGCGTGCTGCCGGTGGATCAGGATCTGCGACGCGCTTGGCATTGGAACATGAACACTTTCGGCGTTCTCCCGGCGCCGGTTCGGCGCGACATTTTTGACGTGTCGACAATTGACGCCATGACTGACGCGGGTTGGCGCGAAAAAAGATGGCGGATTGCGCGCATTCGTCGCCAAAGGGGATGGGAGACACTGCGCCGGCACGGGCTCGGCGTCCGCGAATTTGGACTGGCCGCCTGGGCAAGCGCCGAAACCATCAACGCGATCAGCGCGCTGGTTCCCAAGCAGCGCCGCCCCGCTTTCCTGGTTGACGCGGGCGCCTGGCTCGCCAACCACCAGCCCGCTGCTACCGCACGCCGCCGATAGCGATGCGCAAACTGCAGCGACAGGCATGACACGAAGGGGAGAGTCAGATGAGTGCGCCACCTGCCTACGCCTTGAATCAGCGCTGGCTCGCGCTCGCTTCCATCGTCCCGATCGCGGTCATGATCGCAGCCATGGCGTTAAAGCCGCTCTGGCGCGATGAATATTGGAGCCTGTTCTTCTCCGAGCCCACGCTTGACCTCGCGGCCCTTGTCGAGACGCGCATGATCGCGGAAGTCCACCCGCCGCTGTATTATATCACCTTGCACCTTTGGCGCAGCATGCTGCCCGACGATCCCGCTATTGCGCGCTTCTTGTCCCTACCTATCCTCGTCGCGGGCGCGGCGCTGGTCTGGCTGCTTGGTCAAGACCGGCGGGAGAAGGTGACCTTTCTCTTGTTGTCGCTCGGATCGTACTGGGTCATCTATTTCGCGGCTGAGGTGCGCCCGTACCTCTTGCTGTATGTGGGCTGCGTTCTCAGCGTATTTTTATTGGCGCGCATGGTTGAGGGGCGTGCCGATCGGCGCGCTTGGCTCTATCCGACATGGGCGCTGCTCGGCATCTTGATCGGCCTCACCCATTATTTCGGCGCCATTTGGTTCGCGGCCGCCGGACTCTGCGCCGGGATCGCCGAACTCGTCGCCAAGCGCCCCGGCCGCTTCATCGCGATCGGCGTCGCCACCACGATCGCAGTCGCTCCGGCCTTAGCGTGGGCGTATCTTAGCGCGCAGCGCATAGACCCAAGTCTGATCCAACCGAGCGGGAACAGCTTGGGCGCCGAACTGCTGCACGTCCTCAACCAATTCTTGCGCGGCCTGGTTGTTAAAACCTTCGGCTCCAATCCACTGGTTTTGTTTGCGGGATTTGCCGGCGTGGTGGCGGCGTTGCAATTCAAACAGAGACTTTCCAGCATTCTCGTCCTCGCCGCGTTGGTCACGGTACTGGTCGCGTTCGCCGTGCACTTCGCCGCCGTCAACTGGATCAAGGAGCGCGCCTTCATCGTCATCATGCCGGCGCTCATTTTTGTTTTCACCCGGCACATATCGGCGCTGCGCATTGGGGAAGGACTGAACGCGCAGTTCGCATCCCTTATCCCAATCGCCGCCTTGATCATGCCGTTCTTGTTTATCCCGGAATATTTCAAGGATCGCGAGCGTCTGAGCGATCTGCGGCAATTCGTGCGCAGCCATGCCGACGCATGCAGGGGCCAGCCACTGCTGATGTATTATCGTCCGTCGGTCCATGACGACTTCCAGCCGACGGTCGCGCGCTTGGTGCTCACGACAACCGATGGCGCCCAGCTGTTCGAGCTGATTGAGGCCGATCCTGACGCCCCGCAGCAAATGCGTGCACCGCCGAGCACTTGTCCGATAAGGGCCGCGGCGCTGCTGCTTGAGAAGGGTGGGGGCGAGTCTCAGCGCCATGCCCGCCAGGCCTTCGCGCGCGCCGGACTCGACACCGAGCGTCTGCATGAGCGCGGCTTCGGCAAAGGCCGCAATCTGCTTCTGGTGGACGAGTCCGCGCCCAGCGCCAAGTAGGTCGGCGCCATCGCGCCGGCTGCCGGGCAGATCAAGCACTTTGCAGCCTCCAGAGAACCGGCTATGGCCGCGTGACCTTAAGCCGGCGTCGATCAAGGGCAAGCATGACGCGAGACAGGGCCAACGATCCGCAAGAGGGCGCGCCAGCTGGCGCGCGCAATGCACCGCGTGCGGCTGAACTGGGTGAGCAGAAGCTGATCTCCATCCTGGTTCCGATGTACAATGAAGAGCAGATGATCGATCTGTTTTTCGATCGGATAGAGAGCGCCATACACGGCTTGGATTGCCGCTTTGAGTTTGTCTGCGTCAATGACGGAAGCCGCGACCGCACGCAGGAAATCCTGCTGAACCGGGCGGCGCAGGACGCACGCCTTGTCATCATCAACCTCACGCGTAATTTCGGCAAGGAAGCGGCCCTGACCGCTGCGCTGGATTTCGCGGGCGGGGATGCGGTGATACCGATCGACGCGGATCTGCAGGATCCTCCCGAACTGATCCCGCAATTCATCGCCAAATGGCGCGAAGGCTACGACGTCGTCTACGGCGTACGCCGCCAGCGCTTGGCCGACACGCTCGGCAAACGGACCACTGCGAGCGCCTTCTATGGTTTGTTCAACCGTCTGTCGGACGTCAAAATACCAGCCGATGCCGGCGATTATCGCCTCATGGACCGATCGGTGGTTGAGAACATCAAACGTATGCCGGAACGCAACCGCTTTATGAAAGGCCTGTTCGCGTGGGTCGGCGGGCGCTCGACCGCGGTGGAGTTTGCGCGCCAGACGCGAGCGGCTGGGAAAACCAAGTGGAATTATTGGCGGCTCTGGAACTTCGCGCTTGAGGGGATAACCAGCTTTTCAGCCGCTCCGTTGAAGGTATGGAGCTATGTCGGGCTTGGCGTGGCCGCCATCGGATGTCTGTTCGCCGCCTATCTGATCCTGCTTGTCGTCGTGCGCGGGGTCGACGTGCCGGGCTATGCATCGATCATGGTTGCGGTGCTGGTGCTGGGGGGGCTTCAGCTTTTATCGCTTGGCCTGATCGGCGAATATATCGGCCGCGTTTACATGGAGACCAAGCAGCGCCCCCCCTACCTCGTCTCCGACGTGATTGGACTGCAGCGGCGCTCCCCGCGGCAACGGACGCCACAGGCCGAAGACGAAGCCCATGAGGGGTGACGCCTACACCGACATGCATGCGGTCGAAGGCGAACACTGGTGGTTCGTCGCGCGCAGGCGGATCCTCGACAAGATCATCCGCCGGTTCGCACGCAGCGGTCCATTGCGGGTGTTGGAGGCGGGTTGCGGAACCGGCGGTAATCTTGCCATGCTGGCGAACATTGGGCGCGTGACAGCTTTCGAGCCGAACGCCGCCGCGCGCGATCTTGCGCAAGGCCTTGGCGTGGCCGAGGTCTTAGACGGCATGCTGCCGGCGGCGCACCCAATGCGCGAGACTTTCGATGTCGTTTGCGCCTTCGACGTGATCGAGCACCTCGACGCCGATGCGGAATCCTGCCGCGCGCTCGCCGCGCTCATCAAGGCTGACGGCATCGGCGTGTTTACCGTACCCGCGTTCGCATTTCTCTGGAGCCATCACGACGTCGTTTTGCACCACAAGCGCCGCTACACGCGGGCGGCATTCCTCGCATTGTTGCGAAACGCGGGTCTTGAGATTGTCTATTCCAGCTACTTCAACTTCCTTCTCTTCCCGGCGATCGCGGGTCTTCGCATATTGCGGTCCGCGCTGGGCGCGCGCGACGGCCAAAGCGACGACACCGCACGGATGCCGCCTGCTTTCGTCAATACGGCGTTGGCGGCTGTGTTCGGGGCCGAACGGTTCCTGCTGCCGGCGCTGCGCTTGCCGGTCGGGGTCTCGATTGTGGCCGTGGTCCGGCCGATACAGCCGTAGCTTGGACGACATGCTGAAACTCCTATTGCGATATGGAATGGCCGGCTTGTTGAACACCGCAATCGGCTACGCCGTCATCGCGGGACTCGACATCGGCCTCGGCGTGGATTCACACTTGGCCAACCTGGCGGGATACGGTGTCGGCGGCGCCATCAGCTACTTCCTGCAGCGATCCTTCGTGTTCGAGAGCAGCGCATCCCATCGTCGGAGCGTCCCCAGGTATCTCCTGGCGGCGTTGACAGCATTCCTGATCAACCAGATGGTGCTGAGCATCAGCCTGCAAGTCATCGGCGACGCGACACTGGGCCGCGCCGTCGCCCAGCTTGTTGCCGTGGCCTCCTACAGCGTTACCCTTCTTGTACTTCTACGGCTTTGGGTGTTTGACCGAGAGCGACCCCCGTGAGGCGGGCGCTGCGCGCGGGGCGCAGCAAAACGGCCCCGCTGTTTCCAGCGAGGCCGTTGATGATCTGAGTCGCACTTTATGGGTGCGGGAGTAGGATTTGAACCTACGACCTTCAGGTTATGAGCCTGACGAGCTACCGGGCTGCTCCATCCCGCGTCAGCTCAGATCAAATCCTGCATTGTGAATCGAGGGTTCGTTGGACTTCTTTGCATTTGCAACGCGCGCCGGGCAGACCCGGCAGCGACCTACTCTCCCATGCCTTGAGACATAGTACCATCGGCCCTGGGGGACTTAACGACTGAGTTCGGGATGGGATCAGGTGGGGACCCCCCGGCATAGCCGCCAGGTCGGCGCGGCGCGCGCTAACTTGTACAAAATGACGTCGTCTATTGCGTTCAATTTCTGTTGCGTTGGCGACGCAGTCGTCGCCGTGCATGAACAAATGACCGTTCAAGCCGATCGAGCGATTAGTACCAGTCAGCTTCATCCCTCGCGGGACTTCCACACCTGGCCTATCAACGTCCTGGTCTAGGACGGCTCTCGAGGGAAACCTCGTTTCGAGGGGGGTTTCACGCTTAGATGCTTTCAGCGTTTATCCCGTCCGCACTTAGCTACCCAGCTGCGCCATTGGCATGACGACTGGTGCACCAGAGGTGCGTTCATCCCGGTCCTCTCGTACTAGGGACAAATCCTCTCAAGTTTCCAACACGCACGGTAGATAGGGACCAAACTGTCTCACGACGTTCTGAACCCAGCTCACGT
>JAKFYF010000279.1 GCA_021731005.1 Hyphomonadaceae bacterium | reverse complement strand
GCCCTGGTCGCAGTCCAACGCTCCTCCAACACGCCGCGATCTCCCCGCTGCAACTACCTTCAACCGCGCCGGGCGCGGTTGAAGGTAGTTGCAGCGGGGAGATCGCGGCGTGTTGGAGGAGCGTTGGACTGCGACCAGGGCCAGCAACGGCGAATACCTTTTCGTCGTGAAGCAGGCCTCGCCTCCGATCGGTCAGTTATTTCTGGCTATTGTGACAATCATCATCGGGGTGGGCCTGCTCATGCTGGCGGGCATCCTGATAGCGAGAGCGAGGCGGTATCGGTTTAGCGTGAGCGCGGCCGGCTTTCGCGTCGGCGACCGCGCGATCCCAATGAACCGCGTCAATTCCTACGGCATAACCAACTACCATGACAACGAGATCCACAATTCCAGCTCAATCGGCGGCATGACTCAGCTGAGCATGGCGTCGAAGCGCTATCGCGTCACTGTACAAGCCGGCGGGGGCAAGTGGCATCTGGCGCAAGGCCTGACGGCCGACCAAGCCGAAGGATTATTGGCTGACATCGAACGAGCGCTCCACGGCACGCTCTAAGAAGGTGGCTCGATGGGCCCGATGAGGGGCGGCGCGACTTCAGAAGGGACTGCAATTCCCCTGAACCGTCGCTTCGCGACACCCTCTCCCCCGCGGGGCCCGAGGGGGGAGAGGGAAAAAAGCCAGTCGGCCTGTAAGCCGGGTTCTGTACCTGAATCGTAGCTCAGGTGACGACCATTCCTCTGGACCGTGCGTCGCCGCACGGTTCTCGCGACCTACCCGGATGCGCTCCCACGGACGGGCCGTACCCCTTGCGGGGCCATCGCATCCCTATTCGGTCTTGCTCCCGGCGGGGCTTGCCGTGCCCGCTTCCTTACGGTCGCGGCGGTGGGCTCTTACCCCACCGTTTCACCATCGCCTGCGCCCATGGTCCGAAGACCAAGGCGCTTTCGGCAGACTATTCTCTGTGGCGCTATCCCTAAGATCACTCTCGGCGGGAATTACCCGCCGCCGTATCCGCGTGGAGCCCGGACTTTCCTCGAACGCATCCTTTCGAATTCGCGCCCGCGGCCGTCCGGCCGACTGGCGGGGGAGTTATACGCTCAGCGCGTGGATTTTGTAAGGGCCGCCAGCAACGTGCGCGTTTCCGCGTCGGCTGCGCCATCGATCCGCGAGGCTCGGAAGCGGCGCTGGAATGCTTCCAGCACGACCCGCGTCCGTTCGCCATGCGCGCCGGCTTCGTCGAGCCCGTAGCCGAACGCGCGCAATTGCCGCTGCAGCAGCGCGATGTCGGCCTCGGCGCTGGCTGCAATGCCGCTCGCATCCGGCCAGATCGAGGCGCCTGCTTGCGCGAGTCGCTTCCAGGGAAACTTCTCGCCAGGATCGCGCTTCCTGCCCGGGGCTATGTCGGAGTGCGCCACCACGCGGGAGGGATGCAGTTCCCAGCGCTGCAGAATCTGGCGCACAAGCACGATCACCGCATCGACCTGCGCGAGCGGAAACTCGGGCAAGTCGAAATCATGACCGCCATTGACGATCTCGATGCCGATCGAGCGCGAATTCACATCGCCCTCGCCTTCCCAACTCGAAACCCCAGCATGCCAGGCGCGCAAATGCTCGCCGACGAGCCGAAAGATCACGCCGCGCTCGTCGACCACATAATGCGCGCTGGCGCGCCCGAGCGGCGTGTCGGCCGGCGTGTCGGCGTTCTGCCAAGGCCCCGGATAATGTCCCGCCAGCGGCGCGGGATCGCACAGCCGCTTCAGCGCTGTGCGCGCGTCGTGCATGCCGGTGTAGTGCAGCACCACCAGATCAATCGCACGCGTACGCTGATCGTAGTTCGGCGAGGGATATTCTTCGATGCGCAGACTCATGGGTGCGGTACCGATGACCCGGGGCGCTTGTTCGTCCTAGAATGCTCACCACTCTCCGTCATTCCGGGGCGCCGCGTGAGCGGCGAGCCCGGAACCCAGGGGCTACATTTGCGTTTGTCGCCCCTGGGTTCCGGATCGCGCTCCGCGCGTCCGGAATGACGGAGAGAATGTGTGCAGCGATCATGGGTCATGGTCTTGGCCGTAGGATTTAATCTGGACCGCGCGCCGCCGCAGCGCCAACGAAACCTAGACGCCCCGCTTCGCTGAAGTCTCGACGACCCAGCCGGTGGGAGTGCGGCGGGCTTCGAAGACTTCGTCCCCGCCCTTTCGGGGCGGCCAGAAGCGCATCGCGAGCGCGGCGCCGAAAATCAGGAGGCCGATGACCAAGGCCGCCGCGAACGCAAACATGAACGCCAGCACCGCGCCCACGGCCAGCAACACCAAACCCGCGGCGCGGGCCAAGGCGCCGAGCAGAGACGTATTGAATTCAGCGGTCGCGGTCATGCTTGCTCCTGATGCCGCAATATTGGGACCAAATGCTGGCGTATCAATGCGGCGCGCGCAGCGCTAGCCGCATAGTTAATCCGCGGGGGCCGCCGCCTGCTCGCGGATCGCGGCGTAGGCGGCGTTGATGGCGGCGGTTTTTTCCTTGGCGATGACGACGAATTCAGGCGCCGCGCCACGCGCGAGCATGGTGTCGGGGTGGTTGTCCGCCGCCAGCCTGCGCCAGGCCTGGCGAACTTCCTCCATGCTGGCCCCGGGAAGGAGGCCAAGGACCGCGTAGGGGTCGCCGGCCTCGGGCCCGAGATTGGTCGCTCTGATGCGGCGGAACTCCTGCTCGGAAAACCCGAAATGGCGAGCAACCTCAGCCAGATAGGCGACTTCTTCGTCGCTTACCCAGCCATCGGCGGCGGCGATGTGGAACAGCCCGTCCAACACGTCCTCGAGCAGGCACGGCCGGTTGCGGTATTTGCGCCCGATCTGGCGGGCGTAGGACTCAAACCCCAAAACAGTCTGCTGCGCCAATACGAAGGCGCGGCGAAAGTTGCCCTCCTCGTTGGGCGGGGGGCGGAACACGCGTTGGGCTGCTTCCATCTCAACATGGGCAGCGTACCCGTCAGCCTTGGCCATCTTGGCAGCCAAGCCAATCACGGCGGCGGTGAAGCCGACGTCGCCCGGTTGCGGCGCGCATTCCTCGAACGGGGCGGGTTCGTCCGGCTCGAAGGCGCTGCTCGCAAGCTCGATAATGCGGGACCAGACCGACATCGCTCCATCATCGACGAGCGCGATCGCGCTGGGAAGGCGCTGTGTCGTAAATTTCCTGCGAGTTGGTCGCTTGACGGAAAAACCGACCGCGCAAACCTCTCGCCAACGCGCAAGTCAGGGCGTGATCTCCAGCGCTAGGCGCAATTGGCCGTCGGCGCGCGCGTCATCAATTCCGGCCAGGTAGGCGGCGGAAAATGAAACATCGCCGATGCTGAAGCTCGCGCGCGGCCCTCCATAATGGGTTTGCGCCTCCGGTTCGCCGAAAGCTTCGAAGCCGAGGGACAAGCGTTCGGATGTCCGCCACATCGCCCGCAGCGCATATTCATGCGTCCACTCATCGGCGGCGTCAGCGCCCACCGCGCGCTCGCCAATCAGGTTAAGGCGCGCGTTCAGCGGACCATCCCGCCGCTCGGCCAAGAACTTCAGTTCAAACTCGTCCTCGGCGCCATTGACGCCGAACTTGTACTCACCTTGCGCGCCGATCTGCACCGGCCAGTCGCGCGACGGCGTGTAGTAGAACACATTCTCGAACCCTATCGAGCGTAACTCGGCGCCGGCCCCGTCAGGCTGCGAAGCGCGAAGCACAAGGTTCGGCCGCCACCAATCGGTGAACGCATAACTGGCGCTCCCCCGATGCGACCAATCGCCATCGAGCGCCCCACCGCGCCACGCAGTGGTGCGGAACTCGATCTTGGAGGCGCCTTGGGTTACGACCGGGCTCGAGACGCCCGATGCGCCGCCGGGCTCGCCATAGGCGGCGGTAGCGGCGGCGATTGAAGAGGCAAACAGGAAGCGGGCAACCCTCATGGCGCTTCTCCAGGCGCGGCGGCGCGCAACGCCGCGTGCGGCGCTTGCTGCACTGCTTCGACGATGACGCCCACGAACAGGTTCAGCACCGCGAACGCGGCGACGATGGTGAATCCGAGCACGAAAGCCCAGGCAAACGGATGGTGCGCGCTAAGACCCATGACCGTCTCGCCCCAATTGTCGAACTGAGTCAACGCGAACAGACTGAGCGCGCTCTCGCCCAGATTGCGGAATCCAACCAAAGTCGTTCCCACCACGGCGCCGATGTAAAACACGATCGAGAGTATGGCGAACGTCGCCAGAATGCCAGCTCCGCGGTGAATATGTACAGGAAATAGGCGTTCCAGCGTTCGGTGTCAGCCGCATAGCGATTGCCCTCGCCGAGATGGGCGTCGACGCCAAGGATGGCCGCGTTGGCGATGATGCAGGCGAGGAACAGCTCCCACGCCAGATTTTACGTGAGCCGCCGAAACAGCGCGCTGCCGTCAGACTGCGCCTCGCGCGCTTGCTTGCTCTCGGCTGCGATGCTTGCCATGCGACCCCCTTCCGATCAGCCGATTCTTCGGACTGCCCTCAAGGGTAGCGCGGAAATTCCGCGTCGGTCTAGCTGTCGGCGGCCTCTGCGCCGGGAGCGTTGCGGATGAAACCCCGCACATGATAGATGCGCCCGCCCCAGTGGCGGCCGGTCACGTTCCACACCTGCACCTCGCTCCAGTCGCCGGCCAGCGACACATCGCGCACCGGCACGTTGCGCGTGATCTCGCCGGTGTTGAGCCAATTGGCGTGATCGACCACGATCAAGCGCGGGCCGATGATTTCGCGCACCAGCGCTACATGGCCGCGCTCCACGTTGTCATAGCCGCCCAGCACCAGGACCGCGCGCGCCTCCGGCGCGGCAGTGCGCAGGTAGCGCCCCTCTGCTTGCTCCCACCAGGTGCTTGCGTCGCCGAAAATCGCGACCCCGGATTCCGCGCGCGCAAACGGCACGCATTGCAGTCCGGCCGCATGGTTGGCGATGCGCGCCGCCGGCGCGTAGGCGATTTCCGGCGTTTCCATGCGCGCGGCGAATACGCCGTCGCCCGAGGGATCCTCGGACGCCATGGTGTCGATAAAAAGGTCCATCGAAAGCGGCGTCAACGCTTGCGCGTTGGGCGCCGTCAAACCCGCGGCCGCGGCCGCAAACAGGATTGCGCGTGGATCAAGCATATCCGGTCGGTCCAGCGGGGATTGCCCCAAACCGGTACAAGAAACACGCTTTCCTGCTTAAGAAACGCTTAAAGCGCGGGCGTGCTGAGCGACAAACAGAAGACCCGTATGGTAAACGCGCCGCGCGGCGACTAGATGTTGTTTTGCTGCCGCTGAACATTAAGCATAGGACAGCAAGCGATGCGTCAGCTCAGCAAACCGCGCAGCGCGAATGCGTGAATGAAGCCATCGGCTGTGTAGACCCGGCCGCCCCAATGGCGCCCCGGAATGTGCCACACTCGAATCTCGCTCCAGTCGTTCGCATCCGAGACATCGAGCACGGGCACGCCCAAGCTGATCTCGCCGCGATTGAGCCAATTGGCGTGGTCTACCAGGATGACGCGCTCGGAAACGATGTCGCCCACGACGGCGACATGGCCGCGGCGGGGATTGTGGTAGCCGCGGATGGCGAGCACCGACCCCGGCGCGGGGGTGTTCGAGCGGGGATAGCGTCCAGCGGCCTGGGCCCACCAAGTGACAGCGTCGCCGTAGATCTCGACGCCCGACACGCGCCGTGCATAGGGCACGCATTGCAGGCGCGCTCCAGGCTCAGCGATGCGCGCCTCGCCAAGTTCGAACACAGGTGGAGCACCCATGTCGCCAGGACTAGCGATCGGCGCGGGCATGGACGCGCACGCGCCCAACGCAAGCGCAGCAAGCCCAAGCGCCGCACACCCAAGCTCCCTGGCCCGGGCAGGCTGAATTAACCCCACACTTACCATTGCGAGACCGATATTACCCTGGGAGAGTTTGAATCTGGTGAACGGCCCTTGACCCTGAGCGGCCTGGTGTGGCGTCTCGGATCATGACCGCACCCGAGCCGCCAGCGCTCATCGCCCGCCCCTGCTTCCAGCAGGACTTGGAGGTAGTGCAGCTTATTTACGCCCACCACGTGCTGACTGGTACGGGTTCGTTCGAGATCGAACCGCCCAACCTGGTGGAAATGACCGCGCGTTGGAGTCGCATTGTTGGCGCGGGTTGGCCCTTCGTCGTCGCCTCGCCGCGCTCAGATTTGAGCCGGGTCATGGGATTTGCCTACGCAACCCAGTTTCGCGATCGCGCCGCATATTCGCGCAGTTTCGAGGTTTCTGTTTATTCCGCGCCAACAACATTACGTTCTGGCGCAGGCGCTGTAATGCTATCGCAAGTGCTCACAAGCCTGCGCGACGATGGCGTGCGCGAGGTGCTCGCCTTCATCGGCGATAGCGCCAACGCCGCCTCGATAGCACTGCACCGTAAACTCGGATTTAACCACGCAGGCGCGCTGAGCCGCGTCGGCGAGAAGTTCGGGCGCGTCCTCGATGTCGTCATCATGCAGCGTAGCTTAGCGCCAGCGAAGACTTGACCATCACCGGCGCGCAACTGCGCGACAACCACGACCGCTGAACATTTCCTGGAATTTAAATGCTTTAGAAAGGATTGTTACCGCATTCTAATGCCCAGTAGGGAGGGATCGCGATGCTAATACGCAAGCTCGTGGTCGTTGGTTTGGTCGGGTTTGTAAGCCTTGCCGCCTCGTTCGCCACCGCCGAAGATGCGGGCGCGCCAGGCGCTTCCTTCGTAGACGGCGTCAACCTGCAAGACCCAGACACCATCTTCGAAGGCGACCGCTTCGGCGTCAATCTTGGCGCCGGCGGCGATAGACGCTTTGTCGGCTTGAGTTCCGCTCCACGCCAGATTCGCGACGGTGAACGAAACTACGAGGTCGAACTCGTAGCAAGCGCTGGCGCTGGTTTCGATGTCGCATTCGCGCAGCGCGGCGGGCTTGGCTTCAACGCACAGGGCGATGTGTCCAGCGAACGGCGCGCATCGGAATTGCGGCTTGGCCGCGGCCTTCGCAACGTCCGCCGCGACCAGCCCTCTTCGGCGCCGAAATGGTATGTGTTTGCGGCCTCCGAGGATGAAGCGTTGATTTGGCAACCTGGGTCGCGCAGCGAATTCGGCGGCTCGGGCGCATCGATCGCGCTGCAAGACCGCGTGGAAATCGGCGACATCCAGGCTGGCATTACTTACGAGCGCAATGGCCTGCAGGCTTCACTCGCTTATGTCGAGCGCGAATTCAGCGTTAGCGTCGGAGGACATGGCGTTTCCCAAGAAGAGAACTTCGCCGGCCTGACGCTCACCATGCGTCACTAGAGGTGAGCGTGCTAGTCTTGCGGGATCGCTGATTCTGGTCGGTTGAACGGTTGGCTTCATGAGGCGTGGGACACCCATCAGGACTCTTCTGCTCGCAAGCGTCGCGCTTGCCTCAATCGCGACTGGTTTGGCGTTCGCGCAAAACCGGTCGGGCGGCGCAGAAGAGCAGTCAGCGCTCGCCAGCGCCGGCGGGCCGCTTACCCTCACGATCGGCGAGGGCAGCGTACCGTTCGTCGACATGGAAATGATCGCAGGCGAAAGCCCCGCCCCCGCTCGCTTGGAATTGGAACTGTCGGCGAGCAGCGGTCCGCTTGACGTAGCGATCAGTCAGCACGCTGTCGTGGGCGATAATGGCGAGTTGGAGCGCCGCGCTTCGGGTTCCGCGCTGCGCATCGGCCAAGGCCTGGTGGAGCGTCGAGAGATCGGCGGGGGAAATTCCGCCTATGCGTTTGTTGCTTCCGACGACGAGGCGCTGACCTGGCGCCCCGGCGCGCGAAAGCGTGGAGGAGTGGCGCTGCAGGATCAAGTTGAAGTCGGCGACGTTTCCGCCGGTTTTGCGGTTGAGCGCAACGGGGTGCAAGCCTCGCTCGCCTATGTCGAACGCGAAGCGACCACCCATGTTGGCGTCGAGAGCTTTTCCCGAGAAGAAAGCTTCACCGGCGTCACCGTGACCATGCGGCGCTGACCAAACTATCCCTCGGCGAAACGGAGCGTACTGGCGATTGCGGCCGCCCAGGCGCCGCGCAGACGGTCGCGTTCCGCACGGCCCATGAGCGGCGACCACCGTCCCCGCAGCTGCGCCGGCGGCGCTGCTTCCAGATTGCGCAAGCGTCCGCATCCCAGCGCGCCGAGCTTGGCCGCGCCCAGCGCCGTCACTTCTTGAAACGCGGGGCACGCGACCTCGACTTCGCAAATGTCGGCGAGAAACTGCATCAGCCACGCATTGGCGGTCATGCCGCCATCGACCAGCAGCGCCTCGACGCGCGCGCCATCGGCTCTCAGCGCACCGAGCAGACCGCGGGTCTGGTAAGCGACAGCCTCCAGCGCCGCGCGCGCGATATGCGCAGCACTTGAATCGCGGGTGAGGCCCACGATGGTTCCGCGCGCCTCTGCGTTCCATTGCGGCGCGCCGAGGCCGGCGAACGCGGGCACGAGATAGACCCCGCCATTGTCGGAAAGTCTGGCCGCGAGTTTTTCGGACTCCGCCGACGATTGGATGATCTTGAGCCCATCGCGCAGCCATTGCACGCTGGCGCCGGCGGAAAAGATCGAGCCCTCCAACGCATAGGTAGCCGCCCCGGCCGCTTCATAGCCGATTGTCGCCAAGAGCCGGTTTTGCGAACGCGGCGGCGCTGCGCCCATGTTCATCACCAGGAACGCGCCGGTGCCGTAGGTGGCCTTCGCCATGCCTGGCTCGAGGCACGCGTGCCCCACCAGCGCCGCCTGCTGATCGCCAGCCATGCCAGTGATGGGGATGGCCGCCCCGAAATGGCTGGAATCTGTGTCGCCGAAATTGGCGTCGCAGGCCCTCACCTCGGGCAGCAACGCCTGCGGCACCCGCAACAGCGCGCACATCTCCTCGCTCCAGGCGCGCTTGGAAATGTCGAACAGCAAGGTGCGCGAAGCATTGGTGATGTCGCTGGCGTGCACGCGTCCGCCAGTAAGGCGCCACACCAGGAACGACTCAATGGTGCCGAACGCCAGTTCGCCCGCTTCAGCGCGCGCACGCAAAATAGGGTCACGGTCGAGAATCCAGGCGATCTTGGTGCCGGAGAAATATGGATCGAGCAGCAGTCCGGTTGCATCTTGCACACCCCGCTCGCGCCCCGCTTCGCGCAGGCCAGCGCAAACATCGGCGGTGCGCCGGTCCTGCCAGACGATGGCGCGATGCACCGGCGCGCCGGACTTGCGGTCCCAGACGATGGTGGTTTCGCGCTGGTTGGTGATGCCGATGGCGGCGATTTGCGCGGCCCCGCCGACTTGGGCAATCACATCGCGGCAGACTTGCAGCGTCGCCGCCCATATCTCCTCCGGATCGTGCTCGACCCAGCCAGGTTGCGGATAATGCTGCGTCAGCTCGACTTGCGCACTCGCGCGCGGCTTGAACTCGAAGTCGAAAACGATGGCGCGGGTGGAGGTGGTGCCCTGATCGATGGCGAGGATGTGGGTGCTCATGGGGCACGCACAAGAAGACGGGGAGGCGCCGAGGTCAACAGACTTCGAGGGCGCGTCGGGGGGCGCGCGACCCTCGCCCGGCGCCTCCCCTAGCGGAGCAGGCTCAGGGAGGAGAAGCCTGTTCCGCTGTCTCGAGCGCGGCGCGGAAACCGGCCGAGGCCGCGCGCACCCGCGCCATCGCGGCGTCGAGTTCGCCGGCGCTGACTTCGCGCCCGGCAGCGGCCATCGCCTCCACCTCGGCGCGGATGGAGGCAAGCTTTATTGCGAGATCGTCGAGATTGCCGGCCACCGAGCCGCCCGCGGCGAGCGCCTTGGCGGCGATGTCGAGAATTTCGGCCGCGCGCGCGCGGCTATGGTTGGGCACAAGCGGCACGAAGGCCGAGAGCGCAGCGAGCAGCATTTGCAATTGCACGATCATGTTGAGCATGGGTTTCTCCTTGGAGGCTTGGACCGCCGGCGTCCCCGCCGGCATTTCCGATTTGGTCAAGGGGGGCGGCGCCTGTTGAACCCGCCGGCGAGACGCCGACGGTCCAAGATGGGCCCTATCCCCGGCGTGCCCGCACCAATTCCTCCAATTCCGTCACCGGATCTTGCGCGGCGGCGATGGCTTCGCCGAGCCGGCGCGCGGCGATGGTAAGACCGGTAGCTGCGCGTTCGAGCGTGGGTTGGCTTTCACTCGCAGCCGCCTCGAAATCGGCGCGGGCGCTGACATAAGCCGCGATGGCGATCTCCAGGGTTTCCGCCGCCGGCGTGGCGATGCGTTCGGCCTGCCCCAGCGCGCGCTTGAACGCCATCGGCGCTGCGGGATCGCGGACGATATCGGTCGCCTCCTCGATGATCGCGGCATACGAGTGCAGCAGCGCGTAGGCGCGCTGATCGAGCGTGTGCGCGGCGCTGACTGGATTGACGATCTCTGTTTGATCCGCGCGCACTGAAGCGCAGGCGGGCGTGGCGGCGATCGCTAGGACGAGCGCAATGGTGCGAAGCGTGGGTCGCATGTTTTCTCTCCTCAAATGATGGGGCCGCGCGCGCGGGTGCGCCCGACAGCAACGCCGATGAGCCCGAGCGTGGTGACAAGATCGATCAGCGCGCCGGCAAGCTCCTGCGCGGCGCCGGCCGGCAGCTCGATCGCGAAGCGGCTGGCGACAGCGGCAATGGCGATGGCGGCCGCGCTCTTCAGCGTCAGCGATTTGAGCGCGGGCTTTTCGAAACCGTAATCGGGCGGGTCGTCGGTCATTGGGCTCCTCGTTTGTTGTGCGAGGAGATTAGGGCTGCGCCGACCCGGTCGGATTGATTGGGCTAAGTGCTTGTTTTTGTGCGCCGGATGCGGGGATAGAGGCGAATCTATCCCCGCATTTTCGCGCTCGAGGCCACCGCTATTCCGTCAAAGTGCGTACGCGCGCCAGCACTTCGTCGACCACCGCGGCTGGCGCACGCTCGATGCGCCTCGCCTTGCGCGCGGCGAGATCTAGCGTGCGCAACTGATTGCAGAGAACGAAGCCTGCTGTCTTGGTTCCAACCAGCTCGACAGCGAACCCTGCGTGACGCGCGAAGGCGCCCCCGGAGGTGATCGGCGCCACAAGCTGCAGGCCAAGTTTGTTGAAGGCGCCCGACGTGACCACGATCACCGGGCGACGGCCGCGCTGCTCGTGGCCGGCGGTTGGATCGAGAGCGACGACAAAGACATCGCCGCGCTCAATCAGAGGCGTTCGCTGCCCGCTGGCGGATCGCCCAGCCATGCCTTGTCTTCCTTCGAGAGCGGCGCCTTGGCGTCGCACTGCGCGAGCAAATCCTGCAACTTGTAGCGGGGGCGGTCGCTTGCCATTGGATCGGCCACGAGCTTGCCGGCAGCAACGCTGACCCCGATCCGCTCGCCTTCGCTGAGACCAAGCGCGCGAGCATGCGCTTTCGGGATCGTGAGCACCAGCGATCCGCCGGCCCGCCGCAAGGTGACAAAATCCATAGTGCTATTTTTGTAGCACAAAAGCCGGCGCGGTCAAGGCCCGCACACCCGCGCTTTCGCCGCATCGTACTCCCGCTTCAACCGCGCCACGAGTTCGCCCGCGCTCACGATCTCATGCACGCCACCGACGCCTTGGCCCGCGCCCCAGATATCTTTCCAGGCTTTGGCCTTGGAGCCTTCGCCGCTGGCGAAGTTCATTTTGCTGGGATCGCTTTGCGGCAGATTGTCGGGATCGAGGCCGGCGTTGACGATCGAGCCCTTGAGATAATTGCCGAGCACCCCGGTGAACAAGTTCGTGTAGATGACATCGGAGGCGCTGGAATCGACGATCATCTGCTTGTAGGCCTCCGCGGCGTTGGCCTCTTTGGTCGCGATGAAAGCCGAGCCGGCGTAGGCCAAGTCCGCGCCCATGGCTTGGGCTGCGAGGATTGCCCCGCCATTGGCGATGGCGCCCGAGAGCAGCAGCGGCCCGTCGAAAAATTCGCGGATCTCCTGCACCAAAGCGAACGGCGACAGCCCGCCCGCGTGCCCCCCTGCCCCAGCGCACACGGCGATGAGACCGTCCGCGCCCTTCTCCAGCGCCTTCCTCGCGAAGGCGACATTGATGATGTCGTGCAGCACGATGCCGCCATAGGAATGGATCGCGTCGTTCACGTCCTGGCGCGCGCCGAGCGAGGTGATGACGATCGGGACCTTGTGTTTGACGCAGAGGGCGACATCAGCCTCCAGCCGCTCGTTGGTCTTGTGCACGATCTGATTGACCGCGAAAGGCGCGGCCGGCGCTTGCGGGTGGGCGGCATCGTAGGCCGCCAGTTCATCGCGGATGCGCGTGAGCCATTCGTCCAGCAGCGGCTGCGGGCGGGCGTTGAGCGCGGGAAACGCTCCGACGATGCCGGCCTTGCACTGGGCGAGCACCAGATCGGGGTTGGAGACGATAAATTGCGGAGCGCCCACCAAGGGCAGGCGCAGTTTGTCGAACAGGGGCGGCAGGGCCATAAAATTCTCCTGGACCGGGCGTAGCCGTTGCCGGCTGGCGCGTCGATCCTGACATCGGCGCCACTCAGAACAACGTGCTCGCCCCGGTCATCGCCACCAGCATTGGAACTGACAGAAACGTGTTGGTGCGCGAGAACAGCATCGCCGTCTTGGCGGAAGCCGCTTTCACATCGGCGGCGAGATCGGGATATTGGTTGTTGATGTTGAGCGCCTTCTGCTGGTTCGGCCAGATGATGAACCAGACATTGAACCACATGATTGTCGCCAGCCACATTCCGATGCCGATGAACACGTTCTTCGGCGCCGAGAAGGCCGGATCGTCAGCCGCGCCCAGGGTGTAGGCCTGCAGGAGATAGCCCTGGTTCCAGGCCAGCAGCACGCCGGTGATCAGCGTCAGCATCGCGCCCCAGCGGAACCAATAGAGCGCTGCCGGCGCAATCACCTTGGCGATAGCGGGCGCGCGGTGTTCCTCTGGAATCTTCGGCATGTTGGGGATTTGCGTGAAGTTGAAATAATAGAGGTGCCCGATCCACATGATGCCGCACAGCACATGGGTCCAGCGCAGCGCAGCTTCCCAGAACACGCGGTCGCCGAAGGGATAGTCCGCGACGCTGAGCGCCATGTAGATCAGGAAAAGCGCCGCGACGCCCAGGGCGCTCCACGCGACATAGCGGATGTTGGTCAGAAACGCTGCCATGTTCTCTCCTCCAGCCCGCGCGGGTGCTCTTATCCCGCCGGTTGCGGCGCCGCGCGCGCCTCACCCTCGCGCCCGCGCCGCACTCCCCATAGCAGGATTGCCGGCGCCGCCACATAGATCGACGAATAAGTGCCGACGATAATGCCGAAAATCATCGCCGTCGCGAAGCCCTCAAGCGCCTCCCCGCCCAGATAGCGCAAGCCCACCAAGGCGAACAGCGCGGTGCAGCCGGTGATAATGGTGCGCGAAAGCGTTTCGTTGAGCGACAAATCCACCAATTGCCCAAGGGGCATTTTCTTGTACTTGCGCAGGTTTTCGCGCAGGCGGTCGAACACCACGACCGTGTCATTCATGGAATAGCCGATAATGGTCAAAAGCGCGGCGATGATGGTGAGATCGAATTCGAAGCGAAACACCGAAAACAGCCCCAGCGTCAGGATCACATCGTGGAACAGCGCCATCACCCCGCCCAACCCGAACTGCCACTCGAACCGGAACCAGATATAAATCAGCATCAGGAAGATCGCCCAGAACAGCGCCCAAAGTCCGCCCGAGAACAATTCCTCGGAAACCTTGCCGCTGACCGCGGCGACATTGGCGATGCGCGCGCCCTCGGCGACGCCGCCGAGGCCCTCGCGGATGCGCTCGACCGTCGCCGAGCCATTATCGCCCAGTTCAAAATTGAGGATGGCGCAATAGGGCGGCGCGTTGTCAGGCCGGCAGGTCGCGCCCTGCACCTCGACATCGCCTTCTTGCGAGCGCGCGCCCAGCGCGCGTAACGCGCCGATGTCGATCGGCCCTGGCGCTTCGACCAGAATCGAGGTGCCGCCGCGAAAATCGATGCCAAGATTGAAGCCTTTCTCCATCACCGCGCCAAGGCGCGCGAACGGACTGCCTTCAGCGGCCTGATAGACGGCGATGGGATTTTCACGAAAGCCGCCGGTGAACATCGACACCAGCGAGCCGGTAACAGTCGCTATTGAAAGGAACGCGGCGAAGCCTGCGAACTTCACGTAGGTGAAGTTGGTCTTCTTTGGCAGCAGACGGATGAGGGGCCAGAAGGACATTAAGGGCACCTAGGTTCTATCGAAGCGCTGCGCCCATTTGCTGAGTGACGGCCGGGGTTCGCAACTCGCAAAATCTCTCCGTCATTCCGGACGCGCGCAGCGCGATCCGGAACCCAGGGGCGACACTCGCGTCTGTTGTCCCTGGGTTCCGGGTTCCGCCTGCGGCGGCCCCGGAATGACGGAACCGCTATGCTCGCGGATGACCGGGGCAAGGTTTGGGGCCGTTGGAGCAATCCGAACCTCATATCGGCAACGTCTTCGGCCGCACCATCCGGAACCACCAGGCGATCAGGATTTGCGTCACCAGCACCGCAGTGAACACCGAGGTCACCACGCCGATGATCAGCGTCCAGGCAAAGCCCTGCACCGGCCCCTTGCCCAGCCAGAACAGAATGGCGGCCGCGCCGATGGTGGTGAGGTTTGCGTCGACGATGGTGATCATGGCGCGGTTGAAGCCGGCGTCGATGGCCATGGCGGGGCCGCGCCCGAGGGCTGCCTCCTCGCGCATGCGCTCATAGATCAGCACGTTGGCGTCCACCGCCATGGCGATGGTGAGGATGAGGCCGGCTATGCCCGGCAGCGTCAGCGCCGCGCCGATGGTCGACATCGCCGCCACAATCAGCACGCCATTGAGCACCAGCGCCACGCAGGCGATGGCGCCGAAGAACCCATACGCGAGCAACATGAACAACACAGTCACGATGCCGGCGACAATGGATGCGTTGACGCCGTTATCGATGGCGTCGCGCCCAAGACTGGCGTCGACGGTGCGTTCATCGATGATTGTGAGTGGCGCGGGCAGCGCGCCGGCATTGAGCATCAGCGCCAGTTCACTGGACGATTGCGCTGTGAAATTGCCGGATATCTGCCCCGAGCCGCCGCATATCGGCTCGCGGATCGTTGGCGCCGTCAACACCTGACCGTCCAACAGAATTGCGAAACGCTCGCCCACATGCTCGCGGCTGATCCGGCAGAAGATACGGGTGCCGCGATTGTCGAGCTGGAACGACATGACGAATTCGCCGGTCTGCTGGTCGGTCGAGGGAAACGCGCGCAACAGATTTTCACCGGTCAAGCGCGGACGCCGCTCGACCACCTCCGGACTGTCGCCAATCTCGGGATAGGGCTGGGCCACAATGGTGCCAGGACCCGACGCGCGCACCATGTGGAACGTCATCAAGGCGGTTTGTCCGATGCGGCTTTTCAATTGCTGCGGGTCGGTGACGCCAGGCGCCTGCACCACGATGCGCTCATCGCCCTGGCGGGTGATGGAGACTTCGCTGGTGCCGGTTGGGTCGATGCGGCGGCGGATCACTTCGATCGATTGCTGCGCGGCCTGGCGCGACAGCGCGCGCAGCTGCGTTTGGGGGATGCGCGCTTCGATCAGGCCTTCGGCGGCGGGGGCGATTTCCAGAATCGGATCAGCGCTAGTCGCCGATCGCGTCAGCGGCCGAAGCGCCTCCATGGCGCGTTCGGCGTCGGCTAAATTGGTGAGCCGCACGCGCGCTGCATCGCCCACCACGCCGCGGCCGGTGAAAACAATGCGCGGCATCGCTTCGCGCAGCGCGGTCGCCATCTGGTCGGCGATATTGTCAAGTTGCTGGCGGCGCAGCGTAGCGGTGTCTATTTCGAGCAGGATTTGCGAGCCGCCGCGCAGGTCGAGCCCCAGATTGATTGTGTTGCTCAGAAAGCCGGGCACGTTCTGCCGCATCGAGGCGGGCAGGAAATTCGGCGCCGCGAACGCAATGCCGAGTACGGTCACAATCGCAACCAGAATGAGGCGCCAACGCGCGACTTGCAGCATGGTTCTATTCCGCCGCGGCCGGCTTGGAATCGTTGGCCGGCGCAGGCTCGGTCTTGCCGCGGACCTCCGCGATGGTGCCGCGCACTACGCGCACGTCGACGTTGGGCGCGAGTTCCACGCGCACTTCGTCGTCCTGCAGCGATTTGACCTTGCCGATCAGCCCCCCGGAGGTGACGACCATGTCGCCCTTTTTCAGGGCCGCGATCAGCTCCATGTGCCGCTTGCGCGCCTGCTGCTGCGGCCGGATCAGCAAGAAATAGAAGACCACGAAGATGAGCACCAGCGGCAGCATTTGCATCAGGATGCCGGAGGTCGGGTCCCCGCCGGCGGCCGGCGCGGCTTGTGCGTAAGCGTCTGAAATGAACATCGATCCTCGCATGCGGGGGCGGCGACGGCGCCGGGAAGAAAAGGGCGAGGGGTCCCCCGCGACGGCGCGGACTATAGAGCCCGGCGCCTGCAATTCAACGGGCCATGGTGCGTCATGGACGCCCCAATAGCGGTAACGGATCGACCGGCTCGCGGCCCCGCCTCACCTGAAACAGGAGTCGCGCACCCCCAGCACGCGGACCAAGCTCGATCAGCGCTTGCCCGAGGCGCGCACGCTGGCCCTCCTCCACTAAAGCGCGGCGGCCATAGCCATAAGCGGTGACGTAATCCCCAGCATGGCGCACCAGCACCAAGGTTCCGTAAGCGGGCAGATCGCCGCCGGCATAGACAACCACGCCGTCGGCGGCGGCGCCAATGCGCACGCCCGCGCGGCCTTCAATCTCGATGCCATCCAGGCGGCCGCCGCCCGCTTGTGAGCCAAAGCGGGCGGCGATCTCGCCACGAAGCGGCCAGGCGAAGCGCCCAGCACTGGGCGGGGGCGCCTCGCTGGCATCCCTGTTCCCGCTTGCAGGGACGGCGTCGGTGGAAGCATCGTTTGCCGGCGAGGGCGCCGGCGCTCCAAGGCCCGGAAACACCGGCAGATAAATGCGCTCTCCCACGCGCGTTTCGTGCGGCAGCGTGAGCCGGTTGAACAGCGCCAGCGAGCGCGCATCGATGTTATAGCGCTCGGCGATTGCCTCGAAGCGCTCACCAGCGGCCGCGACATGGACCCGCGGCGGCGGCAGGCGTAGTTCGCGCCCTGGCGCGGGCGAGGCCAGCGGATCGAGGCCATTGGCCTCGATCAGCGCGCGCAACGGAATCTGATAGCGCGCGGCGATGGCGTAGAGCGATTCATCGGCGCCGACGCGATGGGTGCGCGGTATGTGGGCGGGATCGAACGGCTGCGCCTCTTCGGCGCGCAGCGCGTAGACCGAAAGCGGAGTGCCTTCCGCCGCCGCCCAATCGGGCGCCGGCGCGGGAGCCGACGCACGCTGCGGCGCACGCTCGCCGCCATACACGACCGGCGCGGGCGGCCCGGCCGCGCAGGCGGCGAGCAAGAGCAAGCCTGAAAGAGCGAATTTGTTCACGAACGCACTCATCGCGTCGAATCAGGCGCGTTCGCAAGGCGCTTACCACGGCTCTTTGCTTCCCCGCCTGCGGGGGAGGATAAGGCGACAGCAGTCCGTACTATTCCGCCGCACCCTCCTCCGCCTGCGCGACGCCGCGTGCAATCGGCTCGAACCTTATCGCGCCGAGGTCTTCGCGTTCGCCGTTGCGCAGGCGCACCAAACGCTGTCCCTCGGCGGCGCCAACCGGCGCCACCAGCACGCCGCCGGGCCGCAACTGATCGAGCAGCGGCAGCATCAAGTCCTCGATCGCGACATTGAAGACGATGCGATCATACGGCGCATCGTAGGACCACCCCTCCACGCCATCGGCGCAATGAGCGAAAGCATTCATCAACCCTGTGCGCGCGAATCCCGCTCGCGCTTCCCCGACCAGATCGCGGTGGCGATCAAGCGTCACCACCTTGTCGGCAAGCGCTGCGATCGCGGCGGCCTGGAAGCCCGAGCCCGAGCCAATCTCGAGCACCACATCGCCGGGCTTCGGCAACAGCGCCATCAGCATGCGCCCCACTGTCGAAGGCTTGGACATGGCTTGGCCGTGCGGCAACGGCAGCGCCACATCGTCCAGCACCAGAGCGTGCAAATGCTCGGGCGCGTAATGCTGGCGCGGCGTGCACTCGAGCGCCGCCAGCACACGCGCATCGGTGACGCCCGCCTGGCGCATCTCCAAAACGAAGCGCATGAGCCGATCGCTCATCACTCACGCGCCCATCTTCGGCGGCGCTCCGCCTAGCACGCGCTTCAGCGTATGGATGGTTGCGGCGTGCGTGAGATCGATGTGCAGCGGCGTCACCGAAATGCGGCCATCATAGATCGCGCGCAGGTCCGAGCCATCCGGGGGATCGGAGAGTTTGCTGTTGAAACCGAGCCAGAAATATGTGCCCCCGCGCGGATCGGTGCGCTTGTCGGCATAGACGATATGCTGGTCGCGTCGGCCCTGGAAGGTGGTCTCGACTTCGCGCACCTGGTCTGGGGGAAGATCGGGAAAGTTCACGTTCATCAGCACTTCCTTCGGCCAGCCGTGCTTCAAAAGCTGACCGACAATGCCGGGCCCGAACGCCTCCGCCGTCTCCCAGGGGATCGCCGCTTCTTCGCCGCGGAAGCCGCGCGCCTGGCTCAGCGCGATCGCGGGTATGCCAAGCTGCATGCCCTGCATGGCGCCGGCGATGGTGCCGGAGAAGGTCACGTCCTCGGCGATGTTCTGGCCGCGATTGACGCCGGAGAGTACAAGATTTGGCGCTTGCCCTTCGATCAGATGCTCAACTCCCAGGAGCACGCAATCGGTCGGCGTGCCGGACACCGCGAACCGCTTCGGACCCGCCTGACGCACGCGGATCGGAGCAGTCAAGGTTAGCGCGCGCGAGGCGCCCGATTGCTCGCTTTCCGGCGCGATCACCCAAACGTCCTCGCTGAAATGGCGGGCGATCTTCTCCAGCACCGCTAAGCCGGTGGCGTGAATGCCGTCGTCATTGGTGCAGAGAATGCGCATCGCGCGCCTTCTAACGCCTGGCGCGGCCCAGCGCACCAGAAATTAATTTCCCACCCATTCCCGGATTCCTGGGTGACCCGTTAACACTGGCGCAACCATGTTCGGCCCACCTTTGCACAATCGAGAGGGGGCCGTTCATGCTGCTTTACATCTGGCTCTGTGTGGTTGCGCAGGCTTTCGTTCCGGGCGGAGATCGTGTCGCTTCGCTGAGCGCCGGCGCCTTCGAGGCGCATTTGCGCGCGGACCTGGGTACGCCCTCGCTGGTCGGCGCGGCCAGCCATGTCGCGCGCTACACCCCGCTCGCGGCGCGGGCGCGCTGAGCCTACCCCCAAGGACCGGGCTTGGCCGGCTCGCCGGCGCGCCCACCCGCGAACCGCACGAGCGCTTCAATGCGCTTTTCGATCGGGGGATGGGTGGCGAAGATGCCGGCAAAATCAGAGTGCGGGTTCTCGATGAACATCTCGCGCACCTCCGAGGGCGCGTTAATTACGGAATTGCCTGAAATCTTTCGCAGTGCCGAGATCATGGCGTCGGGATTCTTCGTCAGCTCAACGGCCCCGGCGTCAGCCAGATACTCGCGCCGCCGCGACAGCGAGAAGCGAATGACGATGGCCAGCGCGTAAGCCAGCGCGATGATCACCAGCGCGGCGACGATAGCGATGATCGCGCCCCCACCATTGTCGCGGCTCGACGAGCGCGACGAGGAGCGCGTGCGCACGCCGCCGCCGGAATGCCAGAGCCCGCGAAACGCCATCTCCCCCACAAAGGAAAAAATTCCGACGAACACCACCGCGATCACTAAGAGCCGCACGTCGCGGTTCATGATGTGGGTCAGTTCGTGCCCGAGCACGGCTTCAAGTTCGCGATCGTCGAGCGCGTTCATCAGTCCGCGCGTTACCGTGATGGAATACTGGCCCTGGTGCAGGCCGGTGGCGAAGGCGTTCATGCCGGCGGTTTCGATCATGCGCAGCCCCGGCATGGATAGTCCGCGCGAAATGCAGAGATTTTCGAGCAGGTTGTACAAGCGCGGCTCGGCGCTGCGTTCGATTTGGCGCGCGCCGGTCGCGGCGTCGATCATGGTCTGATAGAAGGCGTACGCGATCCCAAACCACAGGATGGCGCCGGCGATGGCGTAGGGCCAGGCGCGCGCCAACGCGTCGGCGGCCCATAAGAACGGCCCCGCGATCGGGTCGGGCCCGAGGCTGACGCCGGCAAAACCCGCGTACAACAGGAACAAGCCGTACGTCACCAACAGCAGCAGCACGGGAAATCCCGCCATCAACAGCAACGATTTGCTGTTGTTGCTCCAGATGTGGGTCTGCAGGCCGACCGCGGCTGTCATTTCTTGCTCGAAGAAAAAACGCCGTCATTCCGGACACGCGGAGCGCGATCCGGAACCCAGGGGATCGTAGAACGCGGCGCTCGCGGCCCCTGGCTTCCGGGTTCGCACTGCGTGCGCCCCGGAATGACGGATTGCAATACCTGGATCAAATCAGTTGAACTTCACCTGCGGCGGGGCCGCGTCCATGCTGGCGCGGTTGTCGGCGCCGACATCGAAGAACTCGCGCGGACCGAAGCCGAACGGGCCCGCAAGCAGCACAGCGGGAAATTGCTCGCGGCTGGTGTTGTACTCGCCAATGGCGTTGTTGAAGAAGCGGCGCGCGGCGGCGAGCTTGTTCTCGATGTCGGAAAGCTCGGCCTGCAATTGCTGGAAGTTGGCGTTGGCTTTCAGATCGGGATAGGCCTCGGCCAGGGCGATGAGCCGCCCGAGCGCCGCGCCCAGCATGCCTTCGGCCTGCGCCATCGCCTTGGGATCGCCGGTGCGCTCGGCGGTCACCGCGGAATTGCGCGCGGCGATTACCGCCTCGAGCGTGCCCTTCTCGTGGGCGGCGTAGCCTTTTACGGTCTCGACCAGATTGGGGATCAGGTCGTGGCGCTGCTTCAGCTGCACGTCGATATCGGCGAAGGCCTGATTGCAGTTCTGCCTGAGCGCGACTAGGCGGTTGTAGACGCCGATCAGCAACGCGGCAAGAACGACGGCAGCGATCAGCAGGACGAGACCAAGCGACATGGGGGCTATATCTCCTTCGCGCCTACATAGGATGTTCCGAAGCCGGGCGCTATCCGATCACGTCGCTAAACCGACCCGAGCGTGAAAAGCCCTTGGGCGCAGCGGTTCGAAGTGCTTGAGCCGCCCCCCGCAGAAATTTCAGTCCGTCATTCCGGGGCCGCCGAAGGCGGAACCCGGAACCCAGGGGCAAGCGTTGCGTTCGTGGCCCTAGGTTCCGGATCGCGCTCCGCGCGTCCGGAATGACGGATTGGAGGGATTTGGAATCATTGCGCGTCACGCTATCCAATCACGTCGGAAAACCGTCCCGAGCGCGAGAAGCCCTTGGGCGCGACCTTGCCGGCGCCGCCGCGCTTGCCGCGGAACTCTTTCCATTCCGGCACCGCCCGCACACGCCCGGCGCTGTCCTCCCAGGTCAGGCCCTCGGCCTTGTCGAACACCTTCACGTCGGCGAGGCCGCGGTCATGGTAGCTTTGCAGCTTGACGCCCTTGCCGCGCGTCATCTCGGGCAGTTCCGACAGCGGGAACACCAAGAGCTTCTTGCGCTCGCCGATCACCGCCACTTGATCGCCGACCACCTTCGCGGCCTGCATGGCGCGGCCGTTGAGGATTTGCTTGCCCGAGCGCTTCGAGGCCAGCATCTCGCTTTCCGGCACGATGAAGCCGTAGCCTTCGTGGCTGGCGACCACGCGCTTGGCGCCTTCCTCGTACACGAACAGCGCCACCACTTCGTCAATATCGCCAAGCTCGATCAAGAGCCGCACCGGCTCGCCATGCCCGCGCCCGCCCGGCAGCTTGTGGGCGTCGAGCGTGAAGGCGCGGCCGTCGGAGGCAAACAGCAAGAGCTTGTCGGTGGTCTCGCACTGGACGATGTGCTGGGCGTGGTCGCTGTCCTTGAACTTGAGTTCGGAGAGATCGGCGACATGGCCCTTGAGCGCTCGCACCCAGCCCTTCTCCGAGAGCACCACCGTCACCGGTTCGCGGGTCACGAACGCCTCGACATCGATCTCGGCGGGAACCTCGGAGGCGGTACCCAGCTCGGTGCGGCGTTTGCCCAGGCTGGTCTTGGGGTCGAACAGCTTGCGGGTTTCCTTGAGTTCGCCGGCGATCTTGCGCCATTGCTTGCGCGTATCTTCGAGCAAACCTTGAAGATCCTTCTGCTCTTCACGCAACGCGGCGTCTTCGCGGCGGATTTCCATTTCCTCGAGCTTACGCAATTGCCGCAGGCGCGTGTTGAGGATCGCTTCGGCCTGCACGTCATTGAGCGTGAAGCGCGCGATCAGCTTGGCCTTCGGATCGTCTTCGTTGCGGATGATGCGGATCACTTCGTCGAGATTGAGGAAAACGATGAGCAGCCCCGCCAGCACGTCGAGCCGCTGGGCGATCTTCTCGAGCCTATGCGCGGTGCGCCGCCCCAGCACTTCGCGGCGGTGATCGAGAAACGCGCGCAGCACGTCCTTCAGGCTCATCACCCGCGGCGCGCCGTCGCGATCGAGCACATTCATGTTGAGGGAAATACGCACTTCGAGCTGGGTGAGCTTGAACAAGCTCTCCATCAGCACGGCGGGCTCGACCGTGCGCGTCTTCGGCTCCAGCACCAGGCGGATGTCCTCGGCGCTGATGTCGTTGGCGTCGCCCAATAGCGGCGCCTTCTTCAGCTCCAGCACCTCGGCGATCTGCTCCATCAGTTTGGTCTTCTGCACCAGGTGCGGAATTTCGGTGACGACTATGCGCCACATGCCGCGGCCGAGATCCTCGGTGCGCCAGCGTGCGCGCACGCGGAAGCCGCCGCGCCCGGTCTCGTAGGCTTCGCGGATCGCTTCCGGCGATTCCATCACGATGCCGCCGGTGGGGAAGTCCGGGCCGGGGATGATTTTCAGCAAATCGTCAATGGTCGCCTTCGCATTGTCGATCAGGAACACGCACGCATCGATCAGTTCAGCCACGTTGTGGGGCGGAATGTTGGTGGCCATGCCCACCGCAATCCCGGCCGAGCCGTTGGCGAGCAGATTGGGAAACGCCGCCGGCAACACCACCGGCTCTTCCTTGCTGCCGTCATAGGAGGGGCGGAAATCAACCGCGTCCTCGTCGATGCCTTCCAGCAGCGCTTCCGCCGCCTTGGTCATGCGGCTTTCGGTGTAACGCATGGCGGCGGGATTATCGCCGTCGATATTGCCGAAATTGCCCTGCCCGTCGATCAGCGGATAGCGCGAGAGGAAATCCTGCGCCAAGCGCACCAGCGCATCGTAAATGCTCTGGTCGCCGTGGGGGTGGAAATCGCCCATCACGTCGCCGACGACTTTCGCCGATTTACGGAACGCGGCGTCGGCGGTGAGGTTCAGCCGGCGCATGGCGTACAAGACGCGCCGGTGCACGGGCTTTAGTCCATCGCGCACATCCGGCAGCGCGCGCGAGGTGATGGTGGAGAGAGCGTAGGCAAGGTAACGCTTCGACAGCGCCTCCCCGATCGGCTCATCCACAATGCGCCCGCCTTCGTCGGGGGGGAGCTT
>JAKFYF010000029.1 GCA_021731005.1 Hyphomonadaceae bacterium | reverse complement strand
CTCGCGTCGATATCGGCCTCGCGCGTCGCCTCGCCGATCACCGAGACGCGCATGATTTGCCGCCCGCGCCAGAGCGCGCCGCCGACGAAACACACGCCTTCGCTCTGGATGCGTGCAATCGTGCGTTCGGTCAGCCTATCCGAGGCGGCGCCGTCCAAGTCCTTGCCGAAGCGCACCGCGACCTGATTGAGCACGACATCGTTCATGATCTCGACATCGGCCTCGGCGCCCAGAAGTTCGGCCATACGCTGCGCCAGCGTGCAATGGCGGCTTACCATGGCGACCAGCCCTTCGCGTCCGAGATGGCGCAGCATCGCCCAAGTCGCAAAACCGCGCGCGCGGCGGGAAAGCTCGGGCACGTAATCCCAGGGGTGGGTGATCCCCTCCGCTTCGGGCAGATAGGAAGCGGTGATGCTCATGGCGCGGCGATGGGCGGCCTCGTGTCTAACAACAGCGTAGCCGCAATCGTGTGGCGTCTGCAGCCATTTGTGTCCATCCGCGCCCCAGGAATCGGCGCGCGCCAGGCCTTGCGTCAAATCCGCCAGCTCGGGAACCGCCAGCGCCCACAGGCCGATGGCGCCATCGACATGCAGCCACGCGTTCTTTTCGCGGCAGATTTCGGCGACCTCCACGAACGGATCGAAGGCGCCGGAATTGATGTGGCCCGCCTGGGCAATGGCGATGATCGGGCCGTCGCGCTTCTCCATCGCTTGCGCAAAAGCGTCGGCGCGGATGCGGCCCTGTTCGTCCACCGCGACCTTCACCACCCGCCTTGCTCCAAGCCCCAGATAACGCAGCGCCGCGAACACTGTTGAATGCGCCTCCTCGCCCAGCACGACATGGACAGGCGGTGCGCCGAACAAGCCGTCCGCCTCCACGTCCCAGCCGGCCCGGCGCAACATTTCGCTGCGCGCCGCCGCCAGGCAGGTGAAGTTCGCCATGGTGCCGCCAGTGACGAAGCCGACCGAGCTTTCGCGCGGCAAGTCCATCAGTTCGAGCAACCAGCGGCCTGCCGCTTGTTCGCACGCCGACGCCGCCGGGGTGGCCAGGCTGTTGCCGCAATTCTGGCCCCAGGCGCTGGTCAGCCAATCGGCCGCCAACCCAGCGGGCGCCGTGGCGCCGATCACCCAGCCGAAAAAGCGCGGCCCGATCATGTTGGCGAGCCCGCCTTGGACTAGCGCGTCAAGCTCGGCGATCACCCGCTCGGAGGGCAACCCAGTTTCGGGCGCCGGCCCGGCAAATCTCTCGCGCAACGCAGCATAGGCCGCTTCCGGGCGATGGACGCGCCCGCCCGCCCCGGCGCGGAAAGACGCAGCTCTGCCGGCGACATCCTCCAAGAGCGCTTTCAATTCCTGTTCCGTCATGATCCCTCAAACTTCCGCATGTCGGCGTCCCTAACAACAATAGTGACTTTACGCGACCACATTTGCGCGCCACTCTCGGACTTCTCATGCGGCATGTTCCTTGGGTCCTGGCCGCGCTCAGCGCGCTGGTTTTGTGGACGGCGCCCGCCGACGCCGAGCCCCCAAGTGCGGCGCTTCGCCTCTACGTCGCGGGCGAGTACGCCGCCGCCGCGGACATCGCCCAGCAAGAGTCGCACTCCTCCGAGAGCCTCGCCTTCGCCGCGCGCGCGGCGCTGGCGGCGTGTGTGGTGAGCGGAGACGGCGAGGCCATGTTGCAACAAGCCGAACGCAATGCGCGCGACGCGCTCGCGCTCAGCCCGGATTCCGTCGATGCGCGCCTTCAGTTGGCCGTGGTCTACGGCATGCGCGGCAGACGCGCTTCGCTGGCCGAGGCATTCGCGCGCAATTATGCGCCGCGAGGACGGCGCCTCATTGACGAAGCCTTGGCGCTCGCCCCCGATAGTGCTGAAGCGGAGGCCGTGCTCGGCGCCTGGCACCTGGAGATCATCCGCCGCAGCGGGCGCGCGGGCGCAATCGCTTACGGCGCGCGCATCGGGGAAGGCATCGCCGCGTTCGAGCGCGCACGCACGCTGGCGCCGGACAACGCCGCGATCGCGCTGCAATACGCTCTCGCCCTCGCCGAACTAGACGCCGTTCAGCACAGCGGACGCATCGGCCTGCTGCTCAACGCGATCAAGGAGCTCAGCCCGCACGACGCGCTCGAAGCTTACAGCCAGTCCGTTGCCAGCCGGCTTGCCGCAACCATGGCGGAGCGAGGCCCCCGCGCCGTCGCTCTCCTCGCGCGCGCCGCGATGCGCTAGTTCGCGTTTCGGTTGCAACTCGGCAACCGGTATTATCTTGCGGCGGGCCAAGCGTTGGCCTGTTGCAAGCTGCATGGATGGGGCTGACGCGCCGCGCGCTGACGCAGGACGAGCGATCGTGCTCGACCCGCTCGCGGTTGAGCATGCGCGCTTTGGTTTTGACAGCGCACATCCGGAGCGCTCAGCCAAGCGGCCCGTGCGCGGAACGCAAGTGCTGGCTGCCGCGGCGCTAGCGCTTGTCTTTGCGATTGCGGCAGCCAAGACGCCGACACTCACCTTTGGCGCCTTTCACGTCGCGGCGTTGTCGTTCTTCGCGGCGACGATCCTTTGGCGCCTTGTAGCCGCTGCCAGCGCGGGCAGGTCGGAGGCTTCGCTCGAGCAAGTTCGAGCGGAACGTAAACATCACCTCCGAGTCGATGGGGGAGCTGGCCGCGAAGCGGCCGGAGGGGGTGCTCGCGCTGACTATGAGGAAGGAGCCTCCGGAGGCTCAGGCGGCAAGAGCAACGGGCCTCACCCCCTCAGTCGCGCTCACGCGCGACAGCTCCCCTATCGAGGGCGAGCGGGGCGTCGGTTTGATGTTGCTCCGCGCAGATATACCTTAACAACGCTGTCGCAATGGCCAACCTACACCATTCTGTGTCCGCTCTATCGCGAGGCCAATGTCGTCGCCGAATTGGTCGCGGCCTTGGGCCGCATCGATTATCCAACCGAAAAATTGGACGTGAAATTGCTGGTGGAAGGAGACGATCCCGCAACGATCGCCGCCGCCTGCCTGGCCGCGGCGAACGCACCGCGGATCGAAGTAGTGGTTGTGCCTCCCGCAACGCCGCGCACCAAACCCAAGGCGCTGAATGCCGGCTTGGCGCGCGCGCGCGGCGACTATCTTGCCGTCTTCGACGCCGAAGATCGCCCACATCCCCAGCAATTGCGCGCCGCGCTCGCCGCTTTTGACGCCGGCCACAGAACCCTCGCCTGCGTGCAGGCGCCGCTCGCCATCGAGAATTCCGAGGATTCCTGGATCGCACGGCAATTCGCCGCCGAATACGCTATCCAATTCACGCAGGCGCTGCCGCTGTTGGCGCGGCTGGGCATGCCGTTGCCGCTTGGCGGCACCAGCAACCATTTCCGCACCGAAGCGCTGCGCGCGGTCGGCGGTTGGGATCCATTCAACGTCACCGAAGATGCCGACCTGGGCTATCGCTTGGCGCGCGATGGCTATTGCTGCGGCGTCATCGCCCCGCCGACCTGGGAAGAAGCGCCGATTGCCTTCCGCGCTTGGTTCAAACAACGCACGCGCTGGCTGAAAGGCCACATGCAGACCTGGCTGGTGCTGATGCGCAACCCAGCGCAGTGCGCCCGTCAGATGGGGTGGCGCGCTTTTGCTTCAATGCAACTGATCCTCGGTGGGGGGATCGCGGCCGCGCTGGTGCACGCCCCGCTGGCCTTCGTTTTGCTAGCGGCAGCGCTCTCGCCACAGGACTTGCTTAGCCCTACTGACTATGCGCTGGCGTTGTTTGGCTATGGCGTGGCGATGTTCGCGGCGCTTGCGGCGAATTCAAACGGTCAGAGCCATGCACGCGCGGCGCTGACCATGCCGCTCTATTGGCCGCTCTCATCGCTGGCGGCCTATTGGGCGCTGTTCGAGTTGCTTTTTCGTCCGCATTATTGGTCAAAGACCGAGCATGGCCTTAGCGTGCGCACGCATCACCCGATCGCGGCCAGCAGCGCACCCATCGCGCGCACGTCCGCCTCGCTCTGATCCCACGCGACAACTAGGCGCCCCTCATCGCCGCCCGCGCGATCCCAATCGTAGAAGCGAGCGCCCGCCGCGCGCAACTTCGCGAGCGCGGCGGCGCCGGGCCTGATGAACACCTGGTTGGTTTGCACCGGCGCGGAGAGATGAACGCGCGCCGCCTCGCCGAGCCCGAGCGCCAGCGCGTTGGCGCGTGCGGCGAGCTTGAGCCACAGGCCGCCTTCCAGATAAGCCAGCATTTGCGCTGCGGCATAGCGACTCTTGGAGAGGAGGTGCCCGCCCCGCTTGCGGCGGCGGGCGATCGCTTCGCCATACCTTGGATCGAAGGCGACGATGGCCTCGGCGCCGAAGGCGCCGTTCTTGGTCGCGCCGAACGACAACAGATCGACACCGGCGCGCCAGCTGAGTTCAGCGGGCGTGCGGCCGAGGGCGGCGACAGCACTGGCGAAACGTGCGCCGTCCATGTGCAGCGCCATGCCCGCGCCGTGCGTGACCGCCGCTATCGCCGCGATTTCCGCCGGCGTGTACAGAACGCCGCGCTCGCTGGCTTGCGAGATCGAAACCGCCGCTGGCTGCACGCGATGTGGATCGCCCGAAAATTGGGTCAGCGCAGCTTCCACGCCAGCCGCGTCAATCTTGGCGTGTGCGCCATCGAGCAAGATGAGCTTTGCGCCGCCCGCGTAAAATTCCGGCGCACCGCATTCGTCGCGCTCGATGTGCGCCTCGCGATGACACAGCACCGCACCCCAGGGCGGGACCGCGCTTGCGAGCGCGATTGCATTCGCCGCTGTTCCGGTTGCGACCAAGAACACACGCGCCTCGCGCTCGAACACTTCGCTGAAGGCGCGGTCGAGACGCTGCGTCCACGCATCGGCGCCGTAGGCCGCGGCGGCGCCGACGTTCGCCGCCGCGAGCGCGGCCAGGATTTCTGGCGCGCACGACGCCGTGTTGTCCGAGGTGAAATCCATCGATGCACCGCCCCGCCTTTCACGCCGCCTGCTTCAAGCTTCCTTCATCACAATGACGGCGCGGTTACCACCGAACGAAGGGTTGCTTTACCCAAATGCGTTATCGCTAATCGGTCATTATGGATAGAGGCGGCCCGTGCAACACTTGATCAACCATGTTGCGGTGGAGCGCATCGCGGCGGAAATGTTCGCCAATGGCCGCGCGCGCTACTTCCTGTTGGGCGCGATCGCACTCGCAGCGGCAAGCGCGGCTGGCGCGGCGCTGGCGACGATCTGGCTGGGGCTTGCGCTGTTTGTCGAAGAAGGGCGGCGTCTGTCGGCGCCCGTTCTCGCTAACTTATCCGGGCGCGACGCGATGCGGGCGCAGCTTGCGCTCGCCGTTGTGGAATCGGCGGCCTGGGCGGGAGCGCCCGCTATCGCCTGGTTCGGGCGCCCCGATTTTGGCCCCAGTATCGCCTTGCTCATGCTCTGCGCGCTGCTGGGACATACCGCACTCAACACCACGCAAGGCCGCATCGCCACCCTGCTCGGTTGCGCGCCCTATTTGGCGCTGGGCGGGATTTTTCTCGTCGACGCAGCCGCTGAAGGCGCGCTCGGGATTGTCGCCGTCTGCATGGGCCTTGCAGGCTATTGCTTTGCCGCGGCGTTGCACCACGCCCACCGCGCCAAGCACGCGCGCATGCTCGACCGCGAATGGGTGCGCCAGATCAATAGGGACTACGCCGATTCCGGCGCCATCGCATGGGAACTGGATTTCCCGCGCAAGACGCTTGTGGGCGCAGACAAGCTTTCGCGTATCGCTGGGCAAAGGGTTTCGTTCCACGACGTAGTTCACGGCGGGATGTTTTCGCCCGAAGGCGAGCGCGCGCTGGTTTGCGGGCTTTTCGCCCCGGGCTGCTCGCGTCAAGTCCTGTTCGAGCACGACATGGCGTGCGCAGACGGGTCGATCCTGCGTCTGCGCCACCAGGGCTTTTTCCGCTCCGCGCCCGACGGGGCGCCGGACCGCTTCACCTGCATCAGCCGGATCGAGAGCCGCACACACGGCGCCGCTCGAGGCGCGCGCCCGCTGGTCCTGGTGATTGGCGCTGCGCGCGCCGAGCCGATTGCGCACGCGCTCGACCGCACGGGCTTTGCGACCCAGATCGCCGGCTATCGCTCCGGGCTTACGTTCGCGCGCATCAACGCGCCCGCGCTGATCATTCTGGAAGTGGGTCACGTCGCCGACTGGCGCCTGCTGGAGAAGCTCAATCAGCAACCAATTCCCGTTATTGCCTTGTCGGACGCAAGCGACCGAGGCGAAGCGTTAGCTCGCGGCGCCGCCGAGCATGTGCCCGCCGACGCAGCTGGCGGCGTGCTGATCGCCGCGGTCATGCGGTTGGCGCGGCTCCCGGAGAGCGCGTCCGCACACGCGCCGGCGAGCAAACAAGCGGCGGCCAGCTAACGCGCCGCGTGCGCGGCGAGCACGTGGGCGACGGTTTCGGTGACCGCCTTGCCGGTGGGGATGTGCAGGAACTCGTTTGGTCCATGCGCGTTGGAGTTGGGACCGAGCACGCCGGTGACCACGAATTGCGCCTCCGGAAACTTGCGTCCGAGCATGCCCATGAACGGGATCGAGCCGCCCTCGCCCATCATCGCCATCTTGGCGCCGAAGGCCTTTTGCGATGCCCCTTCCAAGGACGCTTCCAGCCAGGGCGCGGTCTTTGGGGCATTCCAGCCAGAACCTGGTTCGTCGGCATGAAACGAAACACGCGCGCCGTAGGGCGGATCGGCTTCGAGTATATCCTTCATCCGCTGCGCTGCTTTCACGGCGTCAAGCGTTGGCGGCAGGCGCATGGAGAGCTTCGCTTGGGTGAACGGGCGCAACACATTGCCCGCGCTTCCCGGCGCGGGCGCGCCGGCAAGCCCGGTGACCGAGAGCGCGGGCCGCCAGGTGCGGTTAAGCACCAGTTCGGCGCGGTCGCTCACGGCCGGGCGCATGCCGGCGACGAATGGAAATTTGTCGAACACAGCATCGCCCAAGGCTTCGGCGGCGATCTTGGCTTGCGCCAAGCGCTCGGGTGGGATCGGCGCGCGCAACGCTTCGACGATGACTTCGCCGGTCTCAACGCTCTCGAGCCGCGCCAGCAATAGCCGCAACACCCGGAAGCTCGACGGCACGATGCCGGATGCATCGCCCGAATGCACGCCCTCCTCCAGCACGTCGACGCGCAGCGTGCCGCCAACCAGCCCGCGCAGCGACGTGGTGAGCCACAGCCGCTCATAATCGCCGCAGCCGGAATCGAGACACACCACCAGCGACACCGCGCCAATACGATCGGCCAGCGCATCCATGTAGTACGGCAGATCGGGCGAACCGGATTCTTCGCTCGCCTCGATCACGATGACCGCGCGCGCATGCGGCATTCTCTCTTGCCGCATCGCCAGCAGCGCGGTGATGGCCCCGAACATGGCGTAGCCGTCGTCGGCGCCGCCGCGTCCGTAGAGCTTGTCGCCTTCGAGCACTGGGATCCATGGCCCCTTGCCGTCGGCCCAGCCGGTCATCTCCGGCTGCTTGTCGAGATGGCCATAGAGCATCACGGTGTCGGCGCCCTTGGCGCCGGGCACATCGATCAGGATCAGCGGCGTCCGTCCCGGCAGACGCTCAACCGAGAGGCTAGCGCCCGGCAATGCGGCGAGTTTCGGCTTGGCCCAGGAGACGAAGAGGTCCACCGCGCGGTCCATGTGGCCAAGCGTGGCCCAATCCAGCTCGAAGGCGGGCGACTTGTTGGGAATGCGGATGTAGTCGGTGAGCGTAGGGACGATCTCGGCGTCCCAAATCTGGTCAATAAACGCGCGCATATGGGCCTCCAGTCGGCAATCTTAGCACGCCAAGTCCCCCACCGTCGCGCCGCTTGTAGGCGGCCATGACAGAAACGGCCCGTAGCTGTATTGTCGCGCGCAAACCTTCCGCGCCGAGCTGTTTCGATGAAGCCGCCACCGCTCTACCACGAAATCCACCGCGCCAAGTGGATGCGCGCGAACACCAAGCAGCGCGCGCGGCTCGACGCGGAGTTCAAGCGCAATCGCGACCACAACGGATTCTTGACGCCCCCTCCATTCGACTTGGGTACGATCGCCTGTCCGTTTCGCGTCTGGGCTCGCGACCGGCTCATCGCCAATTATCGCCGCCGGAGGGCCGGTCCAAATACTCGAACGTCCCACAGCGCGCCATCGCCTTGACGGTCCCCTTCCTTTCCGCTAACCCCCGCCCCTTCGTTCCGGCCAGCAGAGTTATTCCCCGTGAGCACCAAGCGCACCTATCAGCCGAGCCGCCTGGTGCGGAAACGCCGGCACGGATTCCGCGCCCGCATGGCCACCGCGGGCGGCCAGAAAGTGCTGGCGCGCCGCCGCGCCAAGGGTCGCAAGCGCCTTTCGGCCTGAATGTCGCCGGCCGGCAGGTCGGTTTCTCATGACAAAACAGCACCCTATCCAGCGCCTGACCAAGCGGGCGCAATTCCTGCGCGTGCGGGCTGGGTCTCGCGCCGGGACGACAAGCGTCGTCGTGGAGGCCCTGCGACGGGCGCCGGGCGGCCCAATCGGCGTCGGTCTCACGGCAACCAAGAAGATCGGCGGGGCTGTTGTCCGCAACCGCGCCAGACGCCGGCTCCGTGAAGCCGCGCGCAGGCTGCTGCCGGAATTGGGTGTGGCGGGGGTCGATTATGTGCTGGTGGCGCGGCAATCCACCCCTGGGGCGGACTGGGCCGCCTTGCTTGACGATCTTGGAAACGCGCTGATAAGGCTCCGCCCCCAGTTGGAGCAGGGCGAAGGCCCCTCCCCAGCGCCTGCGCGGGCGCGCAAATCCCGGACCGAGAGCACATAATTCCCATGCAACCAAGCAGCGGCCCGAACGAGACGCGCAACGTCCTGCTTGCGATCGTGCTCTCGGGAGCGATCCTGTTCGGCTTCGAGTTTTTCTATAACGGCCCGCAGCGCGAGAAGCTCGTCGCCGAGCGCGAGCAGTCACGCGTGGAGACACAAGCCGAGGCGCCGCAAGCGCAAGTCCCACCGCCCACTCTCTCGCGCGAGCAAGCCCTCGCCGCCAGCGCCGGCGTCCGCATCGTGATCGACACGCCTCGCGTCGACGGCTCGATCGCCCTTGCCGGTGCGCGGCTCGACGATTTGAGCCTCAAGGATTACCGGCGCACCGTGGAGCGCGACAGCCCGGAAGTGAGGCTGCTCTCGCCCTATGGCGCGCCGCACGCGCACGACGCGTTCTTCGGCTGGGAGATGCAGTCCGGCGCCGATGTCGTCACGCTGGCCGACGACGCGACACCATGGAGCGCGCCCGATGGCGCCCGGCTCACCCCCGAGACGCCGGTCACGCTGACGCTGCGCCCGAGCCCGGAACTGAGCATCGAACGAACCATCGCCATCGACAACAATTTCATGTTCACAATCACCGACGTGGTGCGCAATTCCGGCGCGGCGGCGGTATCGGTGCGCCCATTGGGCGTGGTGCGGCGCGACGGGCTGCCCGAAGGCTATAAGGTAAACGGCATCGTACACCAGGGCCTGCTCGGCTTCTTCGGTCCGGATAATTCGCGTCAGGTCACAACCTTCGAGAACGCAACCAAACATGCGCGCAATCGCGAGCGCGGGCGCGTCGGCCGAGACCAGCGCATCCTCGAACAACAGGGTCAGGGCGGATGGTTCGGCATCACCGACCATTACTGGCTGACAGCGATTGTCCCCGAGCAGCAAGAGCAAGTGGCGCCCTTCTTCAACAGCAGGATCGACGCGAACGGGACCGATTATCGCGCCGCTTACCGAGGCGATTGGCACGCCGCCGCCGCGGGCGGCGCAATAACGTACGCCCAGCGCGTATTCGCCGGCGCCAAGCAGGTCGATGTGCTGCAGCGCTATCAGCGCGACCTTGCTATTCCGAACCTCGACGAAGCGGTCGATTGGGGCAATTTCTGGTTCCTCACGCGCCCCTATTTCATGTGGCTGATGCATCCACTGGCGAAATGGGCCGGCAGTTTCGGCATCGGCATTCTGCTTACCACCATCGTCATCAAGCTCTTGATGTTCCCGCTGGTGTACCAGTCGTTCAAGGCGATGGCCAAGATGCGGGCGCTGCAGCCGAAGATGAAGGAAATCCAGGAGCGCTACGCCGCCGACAAGCAGCGCCAGCAACAGGAAACGCTAAAGCTCTATCAGACCGAGAAGATCAATCCCGTCTCCGGTTGCGTGCCTATCCTGCTGCAGATTCCGGTATTTTACGCGCTCTACAAAGTGCTCACCAACACCATCGAAATGCGCCACACCCCGTTCTACGGTTGGGTGCGCGACTTGTCGGCACCCGATCCGGCGATGATTTTCAACCTGTTCGGCTTGCTGCCATACGACCCCGCCGCAGTACCGTTAATTGGTCCGATGTTGGCGCTTGGCGTCTGGCCGATCTTCTACGGCGTCACCATGTGGGCGCTACAGGCGCTTTCGCCCCCGCCAGCCGACCCAACGCAGGCGGCGATCTTCCGCTGGATGCCGCTCCTGTTCACCTTCATGTTCGCCGGCTTCGCCGCCGGCTTGGTGATCTATTGGACCTGGTCGAATATTCTCTCGCTCGTGCAGCAATATGTGATCATGCGCAGACAGGGCGTGGAGACCCAGTTCGACAAGCTGCTCGCACGGTGGCGCGCGCCCGCGGCGGCGGAGTGAAGTGGAAGACGACCTAAACCAATGCACCGTCATTCCGGACGCGCGGAGCGCGATCCGGAAACCAGGGGATCGTAGAACGCAGCTGCTGCCCCTGGGTTCCGGGTTTTCGCTTCGCGAGCCCCGGAATGACGGGATCAAGGCCGGGCAACGATGAGCGCCGATCCAATCGAAGCGGGCCGCCTGCTCTTCGCTGGCCCGATTGCTTTCGAGCTTGGCGTCGCCGACATGGCGCAGCTGCCGAGCGCCGATGTGCCCGAAGTGGCGTTCGCGGGACGCTCAAACGTCGGCAAGTCTAGTCTCATCAACGCGCTCACCGGGCGGCTCAAACTGGCGCGCGCGTCCACCGAGCCCGGGCGTACGCGCGAGCTCAATTTCTTCCGCATGGGCGATCGGCTGCGGCTGGTCGATCTGCCCGGCTACGGCTACGCCAAGGCCGGCCGCGCCGACATCGAGCGCTGGACCACGCTTACGCGCGAATATCTGCGCGGGCGGCCAAGCCTGAAGCGCGTGATCCTGCTGATCGACGCCCGCCACGGGCTGAAGCCCCATGACAGCGATGTCATGGACGGCTTGGACAATTCGGCTGTGAATTATCAGGTCGTGCTGACCAAGGCCGACAAGATCAAACCGACCGAGGCCGAGGCGCTGATCGCGGCCACCGCCAAGCTGATCGCCAAGCGCCCCGCCGCGCATCCCGAAATCATCGCCACCTCGGCTGAGACCGGCCAAGGTATTGAATTATTGCGGGCCGAAATCGCGGCCTTGGCGTGAGCGGCGGAACCGCTTAGGAACCGCCCCGTGAGCAAGCCGCCCCCAAAGGACCGCCTCGCGGCGCTGCAAGACGGCTTGGTCAAGGCGAAGACCTTGGCCGAGGCGCTGCCCTACATCCAAATATACGACCGTGAGACCGTGGTGGTGAAATATGGCGGCCATGCCATGGGCGATGAGGAAACCGCCCGCAAATTCGCCGCAGATGTGGTGCTGTTGAAGCTTGTGGGCATCCACCCGGTGGTGGTGCACGGGGGCGGCCCTCAGATAAGCCGCATGCTGGAGCGCGCGGGCGTGAAATCCCAATTCGTGGACGGCCTGCGCGTGACCGATTCCGACACTATGGAAGTTGCCGAGATGGTGCTTTCCGGCAGCGTCAACAAGGAACTCGCCCACCAGATCACCGCCGCCGGACGCGAAGCCGATGTGCGCGGCGTCGGACTGTCGGGCAAGGATGCGCGCTTGATCACGGTTGAGAAAGCCGTGCGCCGCCGCAAGGATCCTGACAGCATGATCGAGCAGGTCGTCGATCTCGGCTTTGTCGGCGATCCCATCGCCGTCGACCCGACGCTGATTCAAGCGCTGATCAATGCGCCCGAAGATTATGTGCCGGTGGTGGCGCCGATCGGCGTCGCCGAGGATGGGCGCACCTACAACATCAATGCCGACGCAGCCGCTGGCGCTATCGCGAAGGCGCTTTCCGCCAAGCGTTTCCTGCTGCTCTCCGACGTACCGGGCGTGCTCGACAAGAACGGCGATCTTATTCGTGAAATGTCGATCAACGACGCCAAGAACGCCATTGCTTCCGGCGTTGCTACCGGGGGGATGATCCCCAAGCTCGAAACCTGTATCGCCGCTCTCGACAACGGCGTCGAAGCCGCCGTTATCCTGGACGGGCGCACACCCCACGTTTTGCTCATGGAATTGTTCACCGAACATGGCGCTGGCACGCTTATTCATTAGACCGGGCGTTCTCGCCGCACTGCTGGCGGCCTTGGCGCTGCTCGCGTTCGCGAGTCACGCTGGCGCGCAGCAGCGGCGCAACGCCAGCGGCTGGCAAGTCTGCAACGAGACCAGCTTCGTGCTGGAAGCAGCAACCGGGCGTCCCGACGGGCGCGCCATTGTCATGCAGGGCTGGACGCGCCTGCGCCCCGGCGAATGCCGCCTCGCGGTGAGCGCCCCGCTCGCACGCGGCACGCACTATCTTTACGCGCGCACATCGGCGGCCCATCGCGGCGGGCGGCGGCAATGGGGCGGCGATGCGCGCCTGTGCGTCGACCCGACCGACAGCTTCACCATCGAGAATCCACCGCAATGCGCCAGCCAAGGCCTCGAAGAGCGCCGCTTCCGCCGCGTGCAGATCAATAAGCGCGACAGCTGGCGCACTTCCTTCGCCGAAGCGCAGCCCTACACGCTGACACGCGCGCAGCAGGCAGGCATGCAGCGGCTCTTGATCGACGCGGGCTACGACATTCGCGAAGGCAGGCGCGGCGCCGATCCGCGCCGCATCGCCCAAGCGATCGCGCAATTTCGCGCCTCGGCGCGGCTTGCGCCTAACGCCACAGACGAACAGATGATCGATGCGCTTGAGGGGGCCGCGCGCCGCCGCGCTGATCAGGTCGGCCTCACGCTTTGCAACCGCACCCGCGGGCGCTTGTGGACGGCGGTGGCGCGCCGACGCGGCGAAGGCTGGGAGAGCCGCGGCTGGTGGCCGCTCAATCAGGGCGGCTGCGTGCGCACCATCGATGAGGTCCTGATCCAGGGCGTCTATTTTGTCCACGCCGTGCTCGATAGCCGCGATGGGCCGCGTTATCTCGCGGCCGGCGGCGAGCCGTTCTGCACCAGCGCGGCGCGCTTCGCCATTCTGGGCCGCGAGCATTGCGATACGCGCTATTACCAGACCACCCTGTTCACGCCGATTTCCGCGCGCGAACGCGATGGCTTGGTGGTTGATTTCGAGGAACGCGATTTTCTCGATCCCGGCGTCGCCCCGCGGCAATTGCAGTTGGTTACAACCAGCGAACCCGACGTTGCGCCGACGCGCGAGGGCTCGGCCCGCGGGCTGGTTCCCCAGAGCGCGCCGACCCAGGGCCGACCCGCCCAGGGTGCGGCGCCCGCGGCCTCGACGCAGAGCCGGCCCGCGCAGGCCCCTGCCCCCGCGGCGCCGGCCCGGCCCGCGCCGAACCGCCCTTCGCCGTGAGCGAGCGCTTCGCCCACATTCGTGAGTGGGTGTTCGATCTCGACAACACGCTCTACCCCGCGCCCACGCTGTACGATTCCATCGGCGAACGCATGAGCGCCTACATCGCGCGCGCTGTGGAGGTGGACGCCGCCGAAGCGCTGGAGCTGCGCGAGCGCTACTTCCACATGTACGGCGCGACGGCGGTGGGGCTTGCCAAGCATCACGGCATCGATCCTGGCGATTTCGCGGCTTATGTTCACGACGTCGATTACTCGGTGCTTGTCCCCGACCCCGAAGTTTCCGCGCTCATCGGCTCGCTGCCGGGCCGGAAGCTCATCCACACCAATGGCGGCGGCGGACACGGGCAGCGCGCGCTTGCGGCGCTGGGCCTGAGCGGCGTGTTCGACGCCGTGTTCGATCTCGAAGCCGCAGACTGGGCGCCCAAGCCTCAGCCCGCCGCCTATGCGCGCCTGATCGAAGCGCACGCGATCACCCCCTCGCGCGCGCTGTTCGTCGAGGACACGGCGCGCAACCTCGAGCCCGCGCACGCCTTGGGTTTCACCACCGCGCTTGTCGGCCCGGCGCATCCAGAGCCTCGGCCTGGCCATGTGGATCACTGGGCACAGGACGCGAAGGCGCTGTTGCGTGCGGCAACGCAGGCTTCGGCGACACACACTCACACGTAGCTCGGCAGAAATTTTGCGCTACGATCCGCGGGAGCTTGGCCCCGCCGGCGCCGCGAGTGTGTATCCCCTCTTTCCATTTGCATCCGCGCTCACCCGGCCTTAGTGCCAACTCCCATGCCTCATGCCGATCTCGCTGCCCAAATCGCCGCCGCCTGGGAGCGGCGCGAGGGGCTCTCCCCCCACAGCAAGGGCGGGGATGTCGAGGCCATAGAGGCAGCGCTTGCGCTGTTGGATTCAGGCCAGGCGCGCGTTGCCGAGCGTGGCGCGGACGGCGCGTGGATCACGCAGCAATGGCTGAAGCAGGCGGTGCTGCTCTCGTTTCGCACCAGCGCAAATGCCGCCATCTCGGGCGCGCCCGATGGCGCGTCCTGGTGGGACAAGGTTCCCTCCAAGTTCGCAGGATGGAGCGGGAACAGCTTCGCCGCCGCCGGCTTCCGCGCCGTGCCGGGTGCGATCGTGCGCCGCGGCGCGTATATCGGCCGCAACGCCGTGCTGATGCCTTCGTTCGTGAATATCGGCGCCTATGTCGACGAAGGAACCATGGTGGACACTTGGTGCACCGTGGGTTCGTGCGCGCAGATCGGCAAGAACGTGCACATATCCGGCGGCGCCGGCATCGGCGGCGTGCTCGAGCCGCTGCAGGCCAACCCAACCATCATCGAGGACGGCTGCTTCATCGGCGCGCGCTCTGAAGTCGCCGAAGGCGTGATCGTGCGCGAAGGCGCGGTGCTGGCGATGGGCACGTTCCTTTCGCAATCGACCAAAATCGTCGACCGCGAGACCGGAGCAGTCACGCGCGGAGAAGTGCCGGCATACTCAGTTGTCGTGCCGGGCTCGCTGCCCGACCCCAAAGGCGGGCCTTCGCTTGCGTGCGCGGTGATCGTCAAGCGCGTCGACGCGCAAACGCGCGCGAAGACTGGGGTGAACGAATTGCTGCGGGATTGAAATGAGCGCCGATCCCCTCCCCCTCGCCCAAGCGCTGATGCGCTGCCCAAGTGTGACGCCGGCGGAGGCGGGCGCACTCGATGTGTGCGAAGGCGCGCTGGCCGCGCTTGGTTTTACCGTGCGCAGACTTAAATTTGGCGCGGTTGACAATCTCTATGCGCGCCTCGGCGGCGCGCGACCGAATTTCTGCTTCGCCGGCCACCTCGACGTGGTGCCGCCCGGCGAGGGCTGGACGAGCGACCCGTTTGCCGCGGAAATACGCAACGGCATGCTCTACGGGCGCGGCGGCGCCGACATGAAGACAGCGATCGCCGCCATGATCGCGGGCACGGAAGATTTCCTGGCCGCCAAGGGCGGCTTTGAAGGTTCGATCTCGTTCCTGCTCACCTGCGACGAGGAAGGCGCCGCGATAGACGGCACCAAGCGCGTGCTCGAAGCGCTCGCCGCCGAAGGCGAAAAGCTCGATCATTGTCTTGTCGGCGAACCCACCAGCGAAGCGCGCGTCGGCGATGTGATCAAGAACGGCCGCCGCGGCAGCCTCAACGTCGTCATCACGATGGAGGGCAAGCAGGGCCACGTCGCCTACCCGCAGCGCGCGGTCAATCCGGTCACCGCGCTGATTGAGACAGCGGCCGCGCTGAAGGTGCGCAAGCTGGATGACGGCGCGCCCGGTTTCGGCCCCTCCAATCTCGAGATCACCAGCATCGATGTCGGCAATAGCGCGCATAACGTCATCGCCGCGCGCGCAAACCTAAGGCTCAACATCCGCTTCAACACACACCACACGGGCGACACCCTCTTCTCATGGATCAAGGAAACCGCCGAAGCCGCCGCCGCGCGCATTGGCGCGCGCGCGAGCTTCGTTATCCCCTCGCAGAGCGTGTGCTTCTTCACACCGCCCGGCGATTTCACGGCGCTGGTTTCCGAAGCCGTGCGCGAAAGCTTCGGCTTTGCCCCGGAACTGGCGACAACGGGCGGCACTTCAGACGCACGCTTCATCCGCAATTACTGCCCAGTCGTGGAACTCGGCCTGCGCAACGAAACCGCGCACATGGTCGATGAGCATTGCGCCGTCGACGACGTGCGCATACTGGCGCGCTGCTATGAGGCTGTGCTGCGGCAGTATTTCGCGCGGGTTCGCGGGTAGCAGGTCGCTGTCGAGAGGCAAGCCCGCCTAGCCGACGCTCGCCAGCGCCGCCAATTCCTTGACCAGCTTCGCGGCGAGTACGGCAGTGACGCCGTTAATGTCGCGCGTGGGATTGTACTCCACCACGTCGGCGCCGACGAGCGAGCAATTGAGCGCCAACAGCATCTCAATCACCTCGCGTGGCGAGAGTCCGCCTGGCTCATGGTGCGACACGCCCGGCGCGAAGGCGGGATCGAAGCCGTCGAGATCGATACTGATATAGAGCGGTCTGATGAATGCAGGCGGCGGCGCGCGCCCGTAATCCTTCATCTCGATCATTTCCACGCCGAAGCGCGCCGCCTGCTTGCGCTGATGCGCGTTCAGCGTGCGGATGCCGATCTGCACCAGTCGCGAAGCCAGCCCCGCCTCCATGATGCGCGCGAACGGCGAAGCGTGGCTACGGCGGTCGCCGCCGAGTTCGTCGTAAAGATCAGGGTGGGCGTCGAAGTGAAGAATGTCGACCGGACCATGATGGGCGTCGATGGCGCGCAGGATCGGGTAGGTGATGGAATGATCGCCACCGAGCGAAATCGGGACCGCGCCGGCTGCGAGCGACTGCGCAATCGCGGCTTCGATCAGCGCATCGTCGCTCTCTGTTTCCGTCAGCGGCAGGTCACCGCAAACGTTGAGATCAATCTCGGCGCCGAGCTCAAGGCCGCGCTCGCTTGCTTTGTTGCCATGTGGACTGAACAAGGCCGCGCGAATAAGTGGCGGCGCCTTCGCACATCCGCGCAGAAACGAGGAATGCACGTCGGTCCCCATGCCGATGAGATCAACGCGGGGGGTCATCACGCCGCAACAGCCACCCCGCCGCAGCATTTCTTGAACTTCTTGTTCGACCCGCATGGGCAGAGTTCGTTGCGGCCAACCTTGACGCGGAACGGAAACTCATGGTTCGAAACGGCGCCAGCCAGTCCGGCGCGTTTGCGCTTCCAGTGGGCGTGGGCATACGACACGCAATCGGGAATGAACTCTGCCGCATCATTCAGCAGCTCCCCGAGTTCAGCGATCGGCATGTCGCCCAGCACGTCCTGCGCCTCGGGCAACAACGCAAAAATCGGCGCCATGATGTCCGCGTGGCGCCGTGATCGCAGGAACGGCGACCATGCCTTCGCGCGGAGGCCGACGCCCACCATGAAACCGATGGCCCAGTCGCCGGCGAAAACGGCGCCGTTCTTCGCCTCCCACAGGATCGGAGCGAAAGTCGGTGGTTCGTCATTAAGCGAGTGGATGATTTCGTTGTAGCGTGCCATGATCGCGCCGAGCACGCGCTCGGCCTGCTCCAAGCTTTCGAACGCGGGACTTTCCTCTCCCCAAACGACCGGAAGCCATTCGCTTGGAGGAACAAATTCCGGCCCGATCGCGACCGCAGTCAGCAGTCCGTCGAGTTCCGACACCGAAACGCAATCCTCTGGTGCGTCCTTGGAAGTCAGAAAAGCAGCAATGACCTCAATGTCGGACATCGGAAACAACTCGGGCTGATCACCGAACATCGCCGTTACTCCGCTGGTTGCGGAGCAGACGAGCCACGATTCTCTCTCCGCTTCCACCGCTGTTTGACCTCTTGCCAGCATCCCTTCTCCCAGCAGGGGTAAGGTCGCAAACCTCACTCCGCCGCGTGTTTCGCTGCTGCATCCGCGCCATTCTCTCCCCGCCGCCAACGCAGTTTCGGCTGCCTTGCCGCGCGGGTGTCGTCGAGGCGGCGCATCGGCGCGAGCGTGGGCGCTTGCTTGAAGAACTCCACATCGCCCGCGTTCACCCGCTCGGCCAGCGCGATCATCACGTCGGCGAAGCGGTCGAGTTCGCGTTTGGGTTCGGTTTCGGTCGGCTCGATCAGCATGGCGCCGTGGACAACCAGCGGGAAATAGGTGGTGAACGGGTGGTAGCCTTCGTCGAGCAGGGCTTTCGCCATGTCTATGGTCTCAACGCCTTTGGGCTTTATCGATGAATCGTCGAGCAGCGCTTCGTGCATGCAGGGGCCATCGCCAAACGGCGCGTTGAAATGCGGCTTCAAACGCGCCAGCAGGTAATTCGCGTTGAGCACCGCATCTTCGGCCACCTGGCGCAGGCCGTCGTTGCCGTGGCTGAGCATGTAGGTGAGCGCGCGCGTGAACATGCCCATCTGGCCATGGAACGCGCACATACGGCCGAAGGCTTGCGTGCCGGAGGCGTGTTCGCGGAGTTCGCGCGCGCCGTCCTTGCGTTTCACTATGTGCGGAACCGGCGCGAACGGCGCGAGCGCAGCGCTTAGCACTGTCGGCCCCGCGCCAGGCCCGCCGCCGCCGTGGGGGGTTGAGAACGTCTTGTGCAAATTGATGTGCATCGCGTCGACGCCAAGATCGCCGGGGCGCACGCGCCCGACGATGGCGTTGTAATTGGCGCCGTCGCAGTAGAAATAGCCGCCGGCGGCGTGAATCAGATCGGCGATTTTCTTCACGTCACGCTCAAACAGGCCGCAGGTGTTCGGGTTGGTGAGCATCACCGCCGCCACATCCGGCCCGAGCTTGGCCTTGAACGCTGCGAGATCGACGCGGCCATCCTCCGTGCCCGGCACTTCATCGACAATGAAACCCGCCGCAACCGCGGTCGCGGGATTGGTGCCGTGCGCCGATGACGGCACCAGCACCCGACGACGCGTCTTTCCTTCGCCGCGCGCTTCCAACGCGGCCTTGATCGCGAGCATGCCGCAGAATTCGCCATGCGCGCCGGCTTTCGGCGAAAGCGCGACGGCGGGCATGCCGGTGAGCTCCATCAGCCAGTGCGCAAGCTGATCCATCAGCTCGAGCGCGCCTTGGATTGTCGAGATCGGCTGCAACGGATGGATATCCGCAAAGCCTTCGAAACGCGCCACGCGCTCATTGAGCCGCGGATTGTGCTTCATCGTGCACGAACCAAGCGGAAAGAGGCCGAGATCGATGGCGTAGTTTTTTTGAGACAGGCGCACGAAATGGCGCATGGTCTCCGGCTCGGACAAGCCCGGCAGATCGAGCGCGGCTTTGCGCGCGAGGCCGCCGAGTTTGTTAGGTGTGTTCTTCGGCGCGGGCAGATCGACGCCGGTTCCCGTGGCGTGGCCGGTTTCGAAGATCAGCGGCTCTGCTTGCAGGAGCCCGCGATTGCCGGAGGTGGTGGAGGGGATCATGCACGGTCTCCGACGCGAGCGCCCCCTCCCCCCTTGCGGGGGAGGGGCAGGGGTGGGGGGGCGTTCAGAAGGCAACGCGAACGGCGCCGTGGCTGTGCCTCCTGCGCGCCCCCCCTCCGGCTCGCATTCGCTCGCCACCTCCCCCACAAGGGGGGAGGTGCGCTAATCACAGCGCTCATGCCAGCACCGCCTTCAGCGCATCAACATACGCTGCGATATCTTCGACGGTGTTCATCTCGGTCGCGCAGGTGATGATCACATCATCCATGCCCGCTTTCGGATTAAGCCGGCTCATGGCGACGCCGCCGATCACGCCCTGCTCGGCAAGCGCGTCGACGAGCTTTTGCGCGCGCCCTGCCACACGGATGGCGATCTCATTGAAGAAGTGCTTGGTCAGCACCTCGACGCCCTTCACCCTGCCGAGCGCCTCCGCCAGCGCCACCGCCTTCTCGTGATTGAGCTGCGCCAAGCGCCGCAGGCCCGCCTCGCCCAGCAGCGTCATGTGCACGGTCCACGCCAGTTGGCAGAGGCCAGAGTTCGTGCAGATATTGCTCGTCGCCTTCTCGCGGCGGATGTGCTGTTCGCGTGTCGACAGCGTCAGCACGAATCCGCGCTTGCCGTCGGCGTCGAGGGTTTCGCCGGCGACGCGGCCGGGCATTTGGCGGGTGTATTTTTCCTTTACCGCGAACAGGCCCACATACGGCCCGCCGAAATTTAGCGCGTTGCCGATCGATTGGCCTTCGCCGCAAACGATATCGGCGCCCATGCCGCCGGGCGGTTCGATCAGGCCGAAGGAGACGCACTCGGCAAAGGTCGCCACCATCAGCGCGCCGGCGCCGCGCGCGGCTTCGCCGATCTTAGTGAGATCGGTGATCGCGCCGAATACGTTGGGCGATTGCACGATCACGGCGGCGACATCCGCGCCAAGATGCTTTGTCACCGCCGCTTCGTCGTCGATGGCGGCGGGCAGCGCAATGATTTCCAAGCCCAGCGCCTCGCAGGCCGTGCGCGCGGTTTCGACATAGTGCGGATGCACGCCGCCCGAGAAGACGATCTTGCGCCGCTTGGTGACGCGCGCAGCCATCATCGCCGCTTCGGCGCACGCCGTGGAGCCATCGTACATCGAGGCGTTGGCGACCTCCATGTCGAGCAGAAGCGCAACTTGGGACTGGAACTCGTACAGCGCCTGCAGCGTGCCTTGGGCGATTTCGGGCTGGTACGGCGTGTAAGCGGTGAGGAATTCGCTCCGCTGGATGATGTGATCGACGGTCGCGGGCACATGGTGGCGATAGGCGCCCGCGCCAAGGAAAAACGCGGTGCGCCCAGCGGGCGTGTTCTTCTCCGCCAATGCTTGCATGTGGCGATGCACTTCGATCTCGCCCTGCGCGCGCGGGAGATCGATCAAGCCTTTCAGTAGAGCGGTTTTCGGCACATCGGCGAAAAGGTCGTCGATGGACTTGGCGCCTATGACGCCCAGCATCTGTTTGCGGTCTATATTGGTCAGCGGCAGGTAGCGCATCAAAGCCCCTTCACGTAATCGGCGTACGCGGCTTCATCCATCAGCGCGTCGAACTCAGCTTTGTTTGAGGGCCGGATTTTCACGAACCAGCCCTCTCCTTGCGGCGACTGGTTGACCAGATCGGGCTGGGTCGACAGCAGCGCATTGGCGCCGGTGATGACGCCCGCGATCGGCGCGTAAACGTCGGAGGCGGCCTTCGCGCTCTCCACCACGGCCATGTCGGCGCCGGCAGCGAACTCATCGCCTTCGCCCGGCAATTCAACGTAGACGACATCGCCCAATTGTTCGGCGGCGTAGGCGCTGATGCCGATGGTGGCGACATCGCCGTCAAGGCGAACCCATTCGTGATCCTTGGTGTAGCGCGTGGTCATGACACCCCCTTCTTTGCGCGGTGATATTTGTGCGGGACGAACGGCAGCGGCGTGATCGTGGCCGGGCGCGGCTGCCCGCGGATCATGAGATCGACGCTGGCGCCCGGCTCGGAAAACTCCGCCGCAACATAGCCCATCGAAATCGGCGCATTGAGGATTGGCGAAAACCCGCCGCTGGTGACGATCCCAATCTTCTTGCCGTCCTTGAAAATCTCCACGCCCTCGCGCGCCAGCGCGCGATCATTCGGGCGGATGCCGACGCGCCTGCGCGATGGCCCGAGTTCCAGTTCGCGCTGGATGCGCTTGCGGCCGGGAAAATCGCCGGCTTCGCGGCGGCGCTTCTGAATTGTCCAAGCGAGATCGGCTTCGATGGGAGACGTGCCCGGGTCGAGATCGTGGCCGTAGAGGCAAAGGCCGGCCTCGAGACGCAGTGAATCGCGCGCGCCGAGGCCAATGGGCTTCACCTCAGCGTGCGCCAACAGCGCTTCGGCCAGCGCTCCTGCGTGCTCGGCGCGCACGAGAATCTCGAAGCCGTCTTCGCCGGTATAGCCCGAGCGCGTGATTGTTAGCCGCCCGAACGCATCGAAGCGCTTCACTTGCATGAAGCTAATGTCCGCCAACGCCGGATCGATCACCGCGCGCGCGACCGCTTCCGCGCTTGGCCCTTGCAGCGCCAGCAGGCAGCGATCGTCGGCGCGCACGAGGTTTGCTTCGCCCTTCGTCGCCGCTTCGATCAGCGCCCAATCCTGGTGTTTGCAGCCGGCGTTGACGACGATGTAGAGGTCGCCCGCCGCGCCCGGCTCGGCGGGGCGCGCGATCATCAAATCATCGAGCACGCCGCCCTCTTCGTTGAGCAGCATGGTGTAGCGGACTTGCCCGGCTTTGAGACCTTGGATGTCGGCGGGCACGAGGCGCTCGACGAGGGACGCTACTTTCCTGTGCGCGTCATCGCCTTCAAGCCCGTGGCCCTTTGGCAGCGCGAAGAAGCACGGGCCCATGTGGCTGACGTCGAACAGACCGGCGTGCTGGCGCGTCCAATTGTGCTCGGCGATCAGGCCTTCGAATTGGAGCGGCATGTCATAGCCGGCGAAATCGCCGAACTTTGAGGTGCGCGCGCGCCAGAGCGCGTCCAGCGGCAGCTTCTTTGGTGATCCAGCTTCGGCCATGTTCATTCCCAGGTACGCGCGGCGCATGCCTTCCGGCACGCAGCCCCCGCTGTCCTGGCGCCTGAGAGATTTACTCCTTCGGCGGCCGCCAACCCTTCGGCGCGGCTCTATCCAGCGTGTTCATCCCCTCGCGGTCCGGTTCCCTGAGAGTTTCCGGGGCGGTTGCTCCTTCGGGGGCGCGTTTCTTGTGCGCTCTCTCCCGCGAGGTTCGTATGTCTGGCCGGAACAGGGCGACTGCGAGTCGGCCCGTCCCGTTGGGCGGGAAACTGGGCGCGGGCGGGGGAAGAGTCAATTCGGGTGGCCCGCATAGGCGCTACGGCGGCGCGCCGAGCGGCCAGATTGGCGCGACCCCGCCGATTGTAAATTTGTCGCTATCGGAGCTGGTTTGGCCCTAGGCTGTCAGATAACAATCGGCCAACGGCCTCCTGAAGGTCGCGTGTTCGCTAGGTCTTGCGCGCCGTCTGCTCCGATTTGAGCGAGGTGGGGAAAATCTGCTTATAACGGCGCAATTGCCAATACGGCTCAAACCAATTCAATCCGTCAGTGCGAGTGCTGCCACAGTCAAAATTGAGCTCCTGGAGTTCAAACGACGTGTCGCCTAGGACGCCGTCTACTAAACAGCAAGCACGCCATCTCTCCCAATCACAAGCGTATTGACGGAACTGCAGTATAGGGGGCCACGATGAGGATTTGGACGGTTGACGAGGCGGTTAAGATGCTTCTTCGTTCGTTGCCGCGCGGCATTGCTTCAGCGATCTTGAGCGTTTGGGCGATCTCGTCTTGGATCACTTTGCCCATCAATTTCGTTTCGCAAGTCGCCCAGCTGCGGATCGCGATCAATGCGTGGATCGACCTCTACACCGAAGCAGTCACACTACGACCAGTGCTGTCTCTGGTCGCTGAGGTCACAGGCCCGGTGCTGCGCTTTTGGCAATCCATGTTTGATTCGATTCAAGCGTGGGTGCGAGCGGTTCTTCACGTTAGCTTTCCGGATATTCTTCTCCACGGCGGGTATGTCCGATCCTTTGTGTAAGCGGCTCCTGTGATCGTGGTTTGCCGCTTTCCCGGGTCAGCGCGCTGACCCGGGAAAGCGGTCGGCAAACAGGATGGCAAATTGGCTCATCGCCTCGGTCCAG